>DASUGC010000131.1:0-3355 GCA_036274235.1 Vicinamibacterales bacterium | reverse complement strand
CAAGGGTCCAGGGTCCAAGGGTCCAAGGGTTCGGTCCAAGGGTTCGACGGGGTCCGGTCCAAGGGTTCGACGGGGTTCGGTCCAAGGGTTCGACGGGGTTCGGTCCGGGGTTCAAAACCAGCGCAGCGGATATGATGTCCACCGGCATGGAACTCGCGGGTCGCCGAGTGATCGTCACCGGAGCCGACGGATTCATTGGATCGCACCTCACGGAAGCGCTGGTTCGAGCTGGGGCTCGCGTCACCGCGCTCGTTCAATACAACTCGTTCAACTCGTGGGGATGGCTCGATGAGTTGGCGGACCCGGCCGGCATTGATGTCCGCGCCGGCGATATCCGCGATCCGCACTACTGTGCGGGACTCCTGGACGGGGCGGAACTGGTCTTCCATCTCGCGGCCCTGATTCCCATCCCCTATTCGTACGCCGCCCCGGACAGCTACGTGGACACCAACGTGCGTGGGACGCTCAATCTATGCCAGGCGGCTCGCGCCGCCGGCGTCCGGCGCTTCATCCACACGTCCACCAGCGAGGTGTACGGCACGGCGCGATACGTACCGATGGACGAGAACCACCCGCTCGCCCCTCAGTCGCCATACAGTGCCAGCAAGATCGCCGCTGATGCCATGGCGCGGAGTTTCTTCTATTCGTTTGGCCTGCCGGTGGTCGTGGCCCGCCCGTTCAACGTGTACGGGCCCAGGCAGTCCGCGCGCGCGGTCATTCCAACCATCATCAGCCAGTTGGTGAACGGCGCGAGTGAGGTGCGGCTGGGCGATCTGGACGCAACCCGGGACTTCACGTTCGTCGAAGATACTTGCCGGGGGTTTCTCGCCCTGGCTGCGCTCGACGGCGGCGAAGGCGAGGTGTTCCATATCGGATCGAACGACGAGATCTCCGTAGGGGATGTGCTCCGGCGCATCGCCGCGATCATGGGGGTGGACGCCCGTGCCGCTCGAGACGACGCGCGCATGCGGCCGGCGGCCAGCGAGGTGCGCCAGCTTCGATGCGACAACCGGAAGCTCGCCGCCGCCACCGGCTTCCGGCCGAAGATTCCGCTGGATGAGGGCCTCGCGCGGACGATCGCGTGGTTTCGTGAGCCGCGCCATGCCGACCGCTACAAGAGCCATCTCTACAATGTCTGAGCGCGCCGTCATTCTCGCGGGCGGACAAGGCTCGCGCCTTCGCCCGTTCACGCTCGTGCTGCCCAAACCGCTCATGCCGATCGGGCAATATCCGATTCTCGAGATCATCGTCCGTCAGCTGGCGAAGAGCGGCGTTTCGCGGATCACCATCGCCGTCAACCACCGCGCGGGACTGGTGCAGGCGTTTTTCGGGGACGGCCGCGCGTGGGGCGTGGACATCGACTACTCGCTGGAACCGGGGCCGTTGGGCACGATCGGTCCGCTCCGGCTGATTCCGGACCTGCCGGAGCGGTTTCTCCTGATGAACGGCGACGTGCTGACGGACCTTCCGTATCGGGACCTCTTCGCGCACCATGCGAGCCACGGCGCGCCCTTCACGATTGCGGCGTCGCGGCGGACGCATACCATCGATTACGGCGTGCTCGAGCACGACGACGCCGGACGGCTGACCGGCTTTTTCGAAAAGCCCACGCGGGACTACATGGTCAGCATGGGCGTCTACGTGATGGAGCGCAGCCTGATCGGCCGCGTGCCCGCATCCGGTCCCTACGGCTTCGATCAGCTCATGCGTGACATGCTGGCACGCGGTGAGCGCGTCGGCGTGTACCCGTATGCCGGCTACTGGCTCGACATCGGCCGGCCCGACGACTATGCGCGCGCGGTCGAGGAGTTCGATCCTGTGAAGGCGGGACTGGTCGATCGTGACTGAGACGATCCTGGTGACCGGCGCCGCCGGGTTCGTCGGCGGCAGGCTCGTGCCGGCCCTGCAACGCGGCGGTTTCACCGTCGTCAGCCACGGCCGCGCCGACGGCGATCTTGCGGAAGCGCCGCCCACGACGGCCGCCACCTGCGTGGTGCACCTGGCGGGCCGGACGTTTGTTCCCGAGAGCTGGACCGATCCGCTCGCCTTCTATCGCGACAACACGCTCGCGACCGGAGGCGTGCTCGAGTACTGCCGCCGGACGGGCGCGCGCCTGGTTCACCTGAGTTCCTACGTGTACGGGCCGCCCGAGCATCTGCCGGTCGCGGAGTCGCACCCGCGGCGCGCGTTCAATCCGTATGCCTTGAGCAAGATCCTGGCTGAAGATCTCATCGCTTTTCATGAGGCCAGGTTCGGCCTCAAGGCCGCCGTCATCCGGCCGTTCAACCTGTACGGTCCGGGCCAGGACGAGCGCTTTCTCATTCCAACCATCATCAGGCAGATCGTAAATCCGGACTGCGCGTCCATCGTGGTGCGTGACGTTCAACCGAAGCGGGACTATCTTTTCGTGGATGACATCGTCGAGCTCATCCTGCCGGTCGTCCGGTCTGGCGCGACCGGCGTCTTCAACGCGGGCAGCGGGCGATCGGTGAGCGTGGCCGGCATCATCGACATGCTGGCGTCGCTGGCCGGCATCAGCAAGCCGGTCAGTGTGAGCGGCGACGTCCGTCCCGGCGAAGTCATGGACGTCGTGGCCGACACGGCGGCCGCCGCCCGCGCGTTCGGCTGGACGCCGCGAGTTTCCCTCCGTGACGGGCTCGGGATCACGCTGGACGCGGCGAAGCGGCGGCATCCGTGAAACTGATCGATATCGTCCTGCCGGTCTACAACGAGGAAGCCGGGATCGCCGCGTTTCACCGGGCCCTGCTGGACGCCGTGACGCCGCTCGCCGATCGTTACACGTTCCGCTTCATCTATGTGCTCGATCGGTCCAGCGATCGCACGTTCGAGGTGCTGAAGGATCTGGCGGCGCGCACCCCGCGTACGGACGTCCTCCACCTGTCGAGCCGGTTCGGACACCAGATGTCGCTCGTCGCCGGCATCGACCGCTCTTCAGGGGACGCGCTGATCATGATGGACGCCGATCTGCAGCACCCGCCGTCGGTGATTCCAGCGCTTTTGGAGAAGTTCGAGGGCGGCTTCGACGTCGTCCAGACGATTCGGCGGTACGGGCAGGACGCGGGCTGGCTGCGGCGTCAGGCGTCACGGCTCTTCTACGCCCTGCAGAATGCCCTGTCGCCGGTGGAGATCAAGGACGGCATGGCGGACTTCCGCCTGCTCTCGCGGCGCGTCGTCCGCGTGTTCCAGAACAACATTCGCGAACAGAACCAGTTTCTCCGCGGCCTGTTTCAGTGGGTCGGCTTCCGGCGCGCCGAAGTGGTGTTCACCAGCGCTGAACGGGCCAGCGGCGTCACCAAATACAACCTGCGCCGGCTGCTGACATTCTCCACGACTG
>DASUGC010000130.1:0-12954 GCA_036274235.1 Vicinamibacterales bacterium | reverse complement strand
CAAGATCGACGGCAATGAATACCTCATCATCCGCGAGGAAGAAGTCCTCGGCGTCATCGAAAAATAACGGCGCCGCCGGGCATTGGCCTGGCGGACCGATCCAGAGGACATCAGGAGATTCACATGGCAAAACAGATCATTTACGGTGAGGATTCGCGCCAGGCGATCCTCCGCGGCGTGAACGCGCTCGCGGACGCAGTGAAGGTCACGCTCGGCCCCAAGGGCCGGAACGTGGTCATCGACAAGAAGTTCGGCTCCCCCACCATCACCAAGGACGGCGTGACGGTGGCCAAGGAGATCGATCTGAAGAACGCGCTCGAGAACATGGGCGCGCAGATGGTGCGTGAAGTCGCCAGCAAGACGTCGGACACGGCGGGCGACGGCACGACGACGGCGACGGTGCTCGCGCAGGCGATTTACCGCGAAGGCATCAAGATGGTCGTCGCGGGCGCCAACCCGATGGAGCTCAAGCGCGGCATCGAGCGCGCCGTCGAGGTCATCGTCGGCGAGCTGAAGAAGCTGTCGAAGCCGGTCAGCGGCCACATGATCGGCCAGGTCGGCACGATCTCCGCCAACAGCGACGACACCATCGGCAAGATCATCGCGGAAGCGATGGAAAAGGTCGGCAAGGACGGCGTGATCACGGTTGAAGAAGCGCGCTCCATGGAGACGTCGCTCGACGTCGTCGAGGGCATGCAGTTCGACCGCGGCTACCTCTCGCCCTACTTCGTGACCGATCCCGAGCGCATGGAGTGCGTGCTCGAGAACCCCGTCATCCTGATCCACGAGAAGAAGATCAGCTCGATGAAGGACCTGCTGCCGCTGCTCGAACAGGTGGCGCGCGGCGGACGTCCGCTGGTCATCATCGCGGAGGACGTGGACGGCGAGGCGCTCGCGACGCTGGTCGTGAACAAGCTGCGCGGCACGCTGCAGGTCGCGGCCGTCAAGGCCCCGGGCTTCGGTGACCGCCGCAAGGCCATGCTCGAGGACATCGCGATCCTCTCGGGCGGCCGTGCGATCACGGAAGACCTCGGCATCAAGCTCGAGAACATCAAGCTCGAGGATCTCGGCAAGGCCAAGAAGATCACGATCGACAAGGACAATACGACGATCGTCGAGGGCGCCGGCGCGCAGTCGGCGATTGAAGGCCGCGTCAAGCAGTTGCGCGCGCAGGTCGAGGACACCACCTCGGACTACGACCGCGAGAAGCTGCAGGAGCGGCTGGCGAAGCTCGTCGGCGGCGTCGCCGTCATCAAGGTCGGTGCGGCCACCGAAACCGAGATGAAGGAGAAGAAGGCGCGCGTGGAAGACGCGATGCACGCGACCAAGGCGGCCGTGGAAGAGGGGATCGTCCCCGGCGGCGGCGTGGCGCTCATCCGCTGCGCGAAGGCGCTCGACGGACTGAAGCTCGAGCACGACCAGCAGGTCGGCGCCGACATCGTCCGCCGCGCGATCGAAGCGCCGCTGCGCTGGATCGCCACCAACGCCGGCGTCGAAGGCTCCATCGTCGTCCAGAAGGTGAAGGACGCGAAGGACGCCTCGTTCGGCTACAACGCGTCGAGCGACACGTACGAGGATCTGGTCAAGGCCGGCGTCATCGACCCCACGAAGGTCGTGCGCTCGGCACTGCAGAACGCCTCGTCGATCGCCTCTCTGCTCCTCACCACCGAAGCCATGGTCTCGGAGATTCCTGAAGAGAAGAAGGAAGCTCCGGCGGCGGGCGGCCCGGGGGGCATGGGCGGGATGTACTAAGCGACAACTCGCAACGAACAACAACGGCCCGGTGGGTGCGAACCTGCCGGGCCGTTTTGCATTTCTCACAGCAGCCTTTGGCACCCCGGCCGGCACCGGCAAGGGATCTCTGCCGCACCCTCTGTGTTGTAGTCGTACGAGAGTTCCTCGCCAGGCCTGATCGTACGGGCCGCGCAAATCCAGATGGTGCGGCCGATGACGCGAACGTAACAGTTGGGCCGGCAGGAGTGGTTGATGAAGCGCGCGAGGTTGCCTCCGACGGAGGCGTCGCGGACCCACCGCCGATTGACGGTGAAACACCAGATGCACCCCCTCCGGACATGGACACGCTCGCGCCGGTCGCTCTCGCGGTGCGAGATCAGCTCACCGGCGTAATCGATGATGCGCGTGTTCTTCGGAATGGCGACGCGCGTCCGGATACCCCAGCCGGCGATGCGGGATCGCCGGCGCCGCAAGTGGCTCGTGGGCACCGGCATCTTCAGACGGTATCATCAGCACATTCTCGGAGGCGAAGAAGGTCCTGGCCCGGGTGCTGGCTCATAATCAGTCCATGCGAAGACGAAGACTACGTGGCCGGCCGGTCGTGGTGATTGTCGCCAGCGCGCTTGCGCTTGGATTCGGGGGCACGGCCGCCATCCAGAAACCCGTGGTGAAGGCCTGTTCGCTGCTCACCAAGGACCTCGCGCTCAAAGTGACATCGGCCCCCAACACCAAGGTCTTCGACCTCATGCCGCCCGAGGAAGAGACGGTCGGTGCGGGTTCAGCGTGCGAGTACGGCGACATCCGAATCCAACTTGACGCGTTTGACGCCGCAAAGCTCGATCAGATCGTCAAGGCCGACCAGACGTGGACGGCGGTGCCAGGAGTGGGCAGCCGCGCGTGGTTTCACAATAACAAGAACCGGTACGCCGAACTGATGGCTGTGACCGGCACCCACACGCTCTTGATTCAGATGGGTGTCCCGATCGGCGGCACGGCGGAGGGAATCAAGCCGAAGGCAATCACGCTGGCGAATGCCCTGCTGCAGAAACTGAAGTAGCGCGCGACCGCGCGGTAAGCCCTCACGGCACGATGATTGTGTATGTCCTCGCACTACCCAACATCGGCTGAACGGTGATTGACACCTTCTTACCCGCAGACGCTTTGATCATCTGCTTCAGATCGTCGACGTCCTTCGGTGCCTTGCCGTCGAACGACTTGACCTCGTCGAGATTCCGAAAGCCCAACTTGGCCGCCAGACTGTCCGGCGCAACCGTGATGAAGAACAACGTGTTGGAGACGAATACCCTGACGCCGAGGGAAAGGCCTGACGTATCCGGGATCAAACCCGTGGATCGGAGGTAAAAACTCGGCAGCAGCTTCTGGAATTCGGATTCCCTGGTCAGCTTGTCAATGCCGGCGCTGGAGGGCAGTTCGGTGACGTGGTTGAAGCCGACATTGGCGAGGTCGCCGGCGTCCTTGGTCCACCCACCCGCTTTCGCGGCCGCCTCGAACCCATCGACGATCTTGCCCAGCATCGTCATCAGGTGGTCGAAGAGCGTGACCAATTCCTTTCTGGCCGCGTCCTTCGCGGGATCCGCGTACGTCGCCTTCTTCAGATCAGCCTGATCGGCCGCCAACGTAAACCCCATCTCGTTGGCGCGCTTCGCAGGACTGCCCTTGAACGATCCCTCCACCTGACTCACCAGCCGCATCATCTCGACCGTCGCGATCGCGTCGCTCAAATCGACGATGGACTTCGCGAGGACCTCGTTCGCGCGATGCTCGGCGTCCAGGTCCGTGGGGCGTGGAGACGGCGCCGGCGGGCTCGCAAAGATCGACGTAGTCGGCGAGAGATTCGCCGGCACGGTCACGGCGTACTCTTTGGACGGCGCGTAGAGCGGCTTGACCCTGATCTTGATCGTCTGTCCTCGCGCGGCCCTCAGCATCTGCTTGAGGTCAATGACATCTTTCGGCGCCACGCCGTTGACTTGCTCAATCGTCTCGAGCTTTTCCAGCTTCAGTTTCTCCGCGACGCTACCCGGGACAATGTCGATCACGAACAGGGACGAGCGAATCGACGTGTACATTCCCAGCGTGAAGTTGCCCTCCCTGGTGGAGAGGCCGTTCAGTTCGAGGTAGAGGGGCGGCAGCAGTTTCTGAAACACCGGGTCCTGAACGAGCTTCGCCACGCTGCCGTCGGTCGGCAGTTTCAGGGATTCGTCGTAGGCGCGCTCGGCCATGCTCCTTGGCCGGCCTTCCCAGGTACCCATCATGCGCGCCTGCGTAATGGCCGAGCCCATGGTGGCGATGTGGCCGCGGACGGCGGTCACCGAGTTGATCAAATCCTTTCGCGCCGCCTCCTTCGTCGCGTCCTCGAACTTTGCGGCTGACAACGCCTTGATCAGCTCACCAAGCTTGTTGAACTCGACGGTGGCGCGGTTGTCTTCTTTCTTTTCATATGACTTGTCGATGGTATTGATCGTGGCGAGCTCGAAGACAAAGGCGACGGCATCGGATTGCTGGACGATGGCATCGGCGAGAAGCTGGTCCGGCTTCGGACCAGCGGGGGCCGTCGTTTGCTGGGCGCTGGCCGCCAGCGTGAGAGAGACGACGAGCAGCCAGGGAGCAACCATCGCTTGCTGGCAATTCTATCCGGCGTTGTGCAGTAGGATCTGCCCCGTGCCACGGCTCGGGTTACTCAGTGTTGTCATGGCGATTGAGGCCCTGGCTTGGGCGCAGCCTCGAATGGCCGTCCGAATATCCTGTTCATCCTGGCGGACGACCTGGGATCGCCTATCGCTGTTGGCAGACCGATCCGTGGGAGTCGACCGATGTATTCGTCCGCGCGGAGCGATCACGAGAGCGCCTGTCGTTGCTGAATGAACTGAGAACGCTCAAAGCGAACGCGGCCACTGGCGGCTGCTTCATGGACATCCCGGACAAATAGGTGCGGCTATCGGGGCTGGAGTAGGCTTACGCCATGCGAGCCAGCCTTCGTGCCAGCCTGGTCCTTGTTTTTGCCACAACCGCTCTCAATTTTCCGCGCGCACAGGCCGCCTCCCTCGTCATCCGCAACGTCACCCTCATTGACGGCACTGGCCGGCCTGCGGTCCCAGGCGCGACCGTGGTCGTCGAGGGCGCGCGCATCACCCAGGTCACAACCCAGCCGGTGACGCCGGCGGCGGGCGCGCAGATCATCGACGGGCGCGGAAAGTACCTGATCCCGGGCTTGATCGACGTCCACGTGCACCTTCGTGGCGGAAGCGGCAACGGCAACACGCAGCCGATGACGCCGCAGCAGGAACAGACCGGTCTCAGGGCGCTGCACTCATTTCTCTACTGCGGGGTGACGACAATCTTCGACGCCGGGAATCAGTCGTCGTTCATCTTTGCGCTGCGCCAGAAGGAGCGGGACGACGCGATCGTGAGCCCGCGTATTCTTGCGACGGGCGGCACGGTCACAAGTCCGGGCGGCCACGGCAGCCCGTACTTCATCGAATCCTGGCCGGAGGATCGCTCGATTCTGGACACCCACATCGCCGGCAAGCCGGACATGGCGAAGATCGGCCAGGACGAGCACGGCTGGATGGCCAGGCCGCTGATCACGAAGCTGCCGGAAGGCCTGCTTGAACAGATCGTCCGCTACTACCACTCCAAGGGCGTGCGTACGGTCATTCACACGTCGGAGGAGCGCGACGCGACCGAAGCGATCTACGCGGGCGTGGATTCGCTGGCGCACCCGGTGATCCAGGGCCCGATCAGCAATGCCTTCGTGAACCTCATGAAGGTCAAGCGCATTCCCGAAGCATCCACGCTCACGATCGGCGAGAGCTACAGCCGCCTCGTCGATCACCCGGAGTATCTCGATCAGCCGCTGTACCGCGCGACACTCGATGCCGCCGAAATCCAGCGCCTGCGTACGACGACCGCGGCGAGCTACAGGAGCGGCGACAACGGCACGCGCACGCAGTGGATGAAGGTCATGACGCCGGTCGCCCAGGCGAACATCCGCAAACTGAACGCGGTCGGCAAAGACATCATCGCGCTGGGCACCGATCTCACGAACGGTGCCGACACCCAGCGCGAACTCGAACTGGTCGTCGCCGGCGGCGTCTCTCCTGCCGACGCCATCGTCATTGCGACGCGCAACTCGGCGCGATTTCTCGGCAAGCTCGACGACCTGGGGACGATTGAAGCCGGCAAGCTCGCCGACCTCGTCTTGCTGACGGCCGACCCGACGGCCGACATCAACAACACGAAGGCCATCGACATCGTCGTCAAGAATGGCAAGGTGATTGATCGAACGAAGCTGAACCTGCCGGGAAATCGTTAAGTTTTGTGGGGGCCCAGAACCCCTGCCGGCTCAGCACATCACTTGCCGAATCGCTTTTCGATCCCGACGAGAAACCGCGGTCCGGTCAGGTGATTGGCGACCCACCCAAGGTCCGCCTGGAGCAGCAGATCGAACTTCCAGTCCGGCCGCGCCAGCACCGCGCCAATGCCGGGTGCATAGCCCCAGTCGGTGTCCCAACCAAAGCCGGATTCGTGTTCCATCAACGCGCCGAACTGGAACTGGCCGAAGAAGGTCCAGTCGCCGCACGGCGGCAACGTCCCGCGCAGTCCACCGCCGGCGATGACCGTTGCGAAGTCAGCGAAGGCCGTCCCGCTGAAATCCGCCACCCAACCGAGCTTGACCATCTTCACTTGCGTGAACGGCCTGGTGAATGTCACAGCGCCGCCGGCGCCGGTCTCGGATGTCTGGGTCAGGTTGAACGCGATGCCCATCCGAAGCGGCTCCTGCGCGAATGCCGGAACGGCACACGCGAACGGCGCGATCACACCAAGAATCAGGCCCGCTGACGCTCTCCGCACGATGCCTCCCATGGGCGCGGGAGTGTAGCATACGCGGCCATGCGACCTGTTGCGGCGTGGCGACTCCGGCTCGAATTGGCGGGCGCGCTGGTCCTGCTGTTCCTCGCCGTCTGGACACGCTGGCCGGTTCCATTTCGCGTCATGTTCGGCCTCAGCGTGGCCGTGCCGGAAATCGCGCACTGGCTCCTGGCCGTCGGCGTGGTGATAGCCGCCGCGGCGATCCGGGATTGGTCGCACCGTCCGGCGAAGTTCGCACTCGCAGCCATCATGCCGGCGTTCCTGTTGCTCGGCGCCGTGCTGTTCCGCCTGCCCACGGCTATCCGGACGTTCGACGAGGCGTTCCGATCCGCGCTCGGGCCCGATTACGACCGTCGCTTCCCTGCCGATGTCCGCGATCGTCTGCGGCCGTCACCAATCGCCTTCCGCGACTTGATTCGCGGACTGGACGGAGACGGCGTGACCGTGAAGACTGGGGTCACATATGCGATACAGGGCGGCGAGGCCGTGACGCTGACCGTGTATCGCCCGGGGGCGCGCGGCCCGCTGCCGGTCGTCGTGCAGTTTCATGGCGGAAACTGGCCACGGACGTACGGCGGTTTCGAGGGGGCGATTACTCGCGCGCTGTCGGCCAGCGGCTATCTCGTGTTCGACGTGGACTACCGCCCGGCCCCACGCTGGCACTGGCCCGCGCAGATGGAAGACGTCACCGCGGCGCTCGACTGGATCGCCGCGCACGCGTCGGAACATGGAGGGGATCCCTCGCAACTGATCCTTGTCGGCCGGTCGATCGGCGGGCTGCTTGCCTTGCGGGCGGCCGCGGCGCGGAGTGCCGCGCATCCTCGAGCAGTCGTGGCGCTCTATTGCCCCGTTGATTTGCTGGCGACCTACCAATCGCCCCCCGTGCCAGACATTCTTGATGTACGCGGCCGCTCGGAAGCGTTTCTCGGCGGCACACCTCAGGACGTTGGCGATCTCTATCGCGATCTCTCGCCGATCGCCCATGCCGGCCGGCCTCACCCGCCGGTCCTCCTCATCAATGGCGCCGTCGATCCCGTTGTGAGACCCGGTGACGCCGAGCGTCTGGCGGGCGAACTGCGGGCATCCGGTGTCACCGTCCTGCTCGTACTCCCCTGGGCCAACCATGGATTCGACCAGATCGCCTATGGCCCGAGCATTCAGATTACGCTCTATTACATGGAGCGATTCCTCGCGTGGGCGCTGTCGGAGCCGCCCGCATGACAGACGTTGCCACCGCCGTGGCGATTGTGCCGGCCTTCAACGAAGCCGTGCGGCTGCCCGGCGTGCTCGATGTGTTGACGTCGTGTCCCTCGCTGCACGACGTGCTGGTCGTCGACGATGGCTCGACCGATGCGACAGCCGACGTGGCACGCGCGCACGGCGCTCGAGTGCTCCGTCTGGCGACCAATCTCGGCAAGGGCGCCGCCATGGAACGCGGCGTATCCATCGCGCCGGGTGACATCGTGTTTTTTTGCGATGCGGATGTGTTCGGCCTGACGCACCAATTGATTGACGACCTCATCGATCCGGTGCGAGAGGGTCGTGTGGCCATGTCCGTGGCGCTGTACAGCCGGCATGTCTATCGGCTGCGCCCGGCCCTGCGGCTGGTGCCGATGGGCGGCACGCGGGCGCTCAAACGCGACCTGTGGACGACGATTCCGCCACGCTTCAAGCGGCGGTTCCGGATCGAGACTGCCCTGAACTATTACGCGACCCAATCCGGCCGCGGGCTCGAATCCCGTGTCGCGCCCGGGCTGGGCCATACAATCAAGGAGCGCAAATACGGCATGGCTCGTGGCCTGGCGGCCCGAGGCCGCATGTACTGGGACGTCGGATCGACGTTCGTCAGGTTGCGGCTGCGCAGGACCTCTGAGGTCGTTTCCCTGTCAAATGGAAACTGCGGTTACCCTCAGGGCGCGGGCATCGCATCGAAGTGGCGGAATGGCCGTTCGGGCGACAGGCGCTGAAGCAGAGGCATCGACACGTTGAAGACCGGCGCGCCCTTTGACGTCTGTCCTTCGGGCTGGCCGTGATGCGCATGGCCGTGAAACACCGCGGCGACGTCGTAGCGCGTCAGCGGTTCTTCGAGACGCGTGGACCCCAGGAACGGAAAAATCTCGAGCGGCTCGCCCTCAACAGTTGCCGCCACCGGTGAGTAGTGCAGCAACGCGATGCGCGGCGCGGCCCGGAGCCGTGCCAGTGCCGTTTCGAGCTTCAGCGCTTCAGCGATCGTTTCCTGAACGAAGGCTTTGATGATGGGCTCGCCCCAGGGACCGAGCGCGCGCGGCCCGAATCCGCCACAAAAGCCCTTGGTGCCGGCAAAGCCAATCCCGCCGATCTCGACGGAGTCTCCGTCGAGCATCTGCACGCCGGCCCGTCCGAGGATGTCCCGCACCGCATCCGGCTGGCCCGATTCGTAGTCGTGGTTCCCGAGCACCGCGACGATGGGAATATGGACGACTTGCCGGAACACCTGTGCAAGGCCTTCGGCCTCCTCTGGCCTGCCGTGATCGGTGAGGTCGCCACAGACGCACATCACCTCGGCCTCCTTCGCGGCCATCGTCAGGAATGATGAATACGTCTCGACGGGGTGACGGCCAAAGTGCAGGTCCGCGGTGGCGACGATGCGAACGCGGGGATCAGCAGATTCACGCATAGAGGCCTGTCACCAAGTGAGCAAATTGTGTACCGGGGCAGACCGGCTGATCGGCCAGCCGGGGTCTCCGCGTGGTACGCGAATTGCCATTTAAGCGCCCATGAAGCTGCATTCCGTCCCGTTCTACCGGGAGGTACTGCGGGTCCTCACGCGTTCAGACGTGCCGTTTCTGGTGGGCGGAGCGTTTGCCTTTGCCCGTCACGCCGCCATCGATCGCCAGACGAAGGATCTCGATCTGATGATCGAGGAACACACGTGGCCACGCCTGGCCCGCGTTCTGCGCGCCGGCGGCATCCACACGCGGCGCACATTTCCCCACTGGCTCGGCAAAGCGCTCGACAGCCGTGGGCAGGTCGACATCATCTACAACAACGGCGCCGGACTCTCGCCAGTCGATGCCCGCTGGTTTGAGCACGCGGTGCCGGCCGCCGTGCTCGGATTCCGCGTCCGCGTGTGTCCGGTCGAGGAGTTGATCTGGTCCAAGGCGTTCGTGATGGAACGCGAGCGGTTTGACGGCTCGGACGTGCTGCACCTGATTCGTGCGCAGGGGCAGACGCTCGATTGGCGCCGGCTCCGCCAGCGCTTCACCGGGCACGAAGCGGTCCTGCGCGCGCACCTGATTCTGTTCAAGTACGTCTATCCGTCGGAGACGCATCTCGTCCCGGACTGGCTCGACAGCGAATTGTGCGGGCTGCCGTTGCCACCGCCCTCGGGCGCACGCCTCTGCCGCGGCACGCTATTGTCGCGCGCCCAATACCTGGTCGACGTCGAATCGCTGGGATATGCAGACGCGCGGCTGCCGCCGTACGGCACGATGTCGGCACAGCACTGGCTCACCTGGACCAACGCGATTGACGCGCCCCAGACGCGCATTCGTGCGACCAAACGCCGGACCGCTCCTGGAGTCCCCACCCGCCGCCAGTCGCGCCATCGCCGCGCACGAGTCAACCAGACACGGTAGGCCGCCTTCATGGAAGGCCCTTCGATTCACCTGGCCGCTGAACAGCTCAGGCCGTTTGTCGGACGCCGAATCAAGGGCGTCAGCGGCAACAGCCGAATCGGCATCGCTCGCTTCCGGAGCCAACGAGTCGCGGCGATTTTCGCGTGGGGCAAGCATCTGGTGTTTCAGTTCAGTGACTTTGCCTTGCGCGTGCACTTCCTCCTCTGGGGCACCTTCGCGGCAACGGTGAGGGGCCAGTCCGTCACTGGTGACTATCGCCGGAGCGGTCCGCCACGGCTGGAACTCAGGTTCGGCAACGGCACGATCACGATCTGGAGCGCGTCTCTGCGGTTCGTGGAAAGCTCTGCGGCCCGCGACGCCTACGATTTCACCGTGGATGTCATGGCGCCCGAGTGGGACGCCCGGGCGGCGCGGCAGCGCGTGCGACGCCATTCCGGCGCGCTGATCGCGGATGTCCTGCTCGACCAATCGATCTTTGCCGGTGTGGGCAACATCATCAAGAACGAAGTGCTCTTTCGGACGCGGACCAGCCCCTTTGCCAGGGTCCGGGATCTGTCGCCCCGCCGTTTGCGCGCGATCGTCGACGACGCGCGCGCGTTCTCATTCCGGTTTCTCGAGCTGCGACGCATCTTCGCGTTGCGCAAGAATCTGGAGATCTACGGGAACAGTCTCTGCCCGTCCTGCGGCGGCAAGGTGTCTCGACGGATTCACGGCGTCCGTCAACGCCGCAGCTTTTCCTGTCCCGCTTGCCAGCGACGCACGCGGGCAACGCCCCGGGCCTCAGGGTCGCAAAGAATCGGCCTGCGGCACCGAGGGATTACCGGGCGATTGCAAACATCGCGGGATCGATCTTGACCTTCCGGAAGTTCCGGTACTCCGCGCGACCCGTGACCAGCTCGACGCGATTTTCGTATTCGTCGGTCATGAGAATGGGCACGACGATGTTGAGGGTCTTGTCCAAGCCGTAACGAACGGTGATCTTGGTTCGGTACACGGCCGCCATGATGAACTCGAGTTCGGTCTGCAGGACGCGGCCTGAGACCGGGTCGATCCAGAAGCGGCCCTGCACCCCGCTGACCGCGAACGGCACGACGTGCGCGCCCGGCGCGTCCTTGAGCGTCAGCAATACAACCTTGGTCCCGTCGAGCGTCTTCGATCCTTCGGACTTGAACGTAAGATCCGCGGGCTTTCCCGCCCGCAGATACCCCAGAGCCGCTCCGGGTTGATTGACGGTCCGAAAGCCGCCGCCATATTGCTGCCGCGTGGACTCCGTGACGATTTGCATCGGCGTGACGACCGGCATCGACGCCGGGTCGCCCGGCGGCGCCGCCGATGCGATCACGAGCGCCATCAGCCGATCGGGATCGGCCACCTTGGAGCCATTGACCTCGATGACGTCACGAAACCAGATCGGCTCGGCTCCGTCGCGAAACATGAGGACATTCGAACGAAGCGCCCGCGTCTCCTGCTTGGTGTTGAATCGATTGTCCGTCTGCTGCGATCGCTCCTCTGCGAACAACGCCTGCGAGTCGCGATCGAATTCGACCAGATACTTCTCTGCCGCAGCTACCACGTCGCCAATGCCGGCAACGGCTTGTTCACGCGCGCCGGCCGCACGGGTGAATCCCGGACCAACCGCGGCGATGCATAGCGCCGCCAGTGCCACAGCGGCAATCCTCATTCGATGATCCGGAATCACTCGGGCTCTATGGTAGCGCCCAAACGCGGTGCTACACTGCCCTTTCTCGTCCGTTCATTTTCAAGGAGCCGCCATGCGGTCCAGTTTGAGATTCGTGTCCTGCCTTGCACTGCTTGCTGCCACCGCGATCGTTGGGCGCGGCGCCCCCGCCAGCCGGGTCATGGCGGCAGCCGAACTGGCGCAATTCGGCGGCGCCGTGCTGGTGGGAGACAACGAAGTCTTCGCCGGTGAATCCGCCAATCAATTTCGCGCCGGCACGGTCTACGTGTACCGCAAAGTCGGTGCGTCGTGGATGGAGGCGATGCAGATCACGGGACCGGCATCGGCCGTCGGCGACGGGTTCGGCGCATCGCTCGCGCTCGATGGCGCCACATTATTCGTGGGCGCCGGCAGTAGCGCCGTGCACGTGTTCAATAAGCAAGGCGCCAACTGGACGTTCGCATCGACCGTGAGCGCCACAAGCGTGCCGGCGCCAGCGTCGGCGGCAACACCCGCGCCAACGGCGCCGCCGGCCGGGGCGCCTGTCGCGAATCAGCCCACGGCGCCCACCGGGCCGCGTTTCGGAAACGCGATCGCCGCCTCGGGCGACTGGCTGCTCGTCGGGAAAGAACTGGCGGGTGGACGCGGACGCGGCGGCCCCATCTCGGCCGCGCCGGGCCAGGGACGCGCCGGCAACGCACCGCCGCAACCGGCAGGCGCGGTGTACGCATTCAAGCGCGGCGCAAATGGCCAGTACGCCTATCACTCCACGATCGCCGCGCCCGACGCCGCGGCAAGCGCGGGTGATCGCTTCGGCTCGGCTATCGCCCTCGCCGGAGGGACCGCGCTCATTGGCGCCAGCGGCCAATCCAGCGGCGCCGGCATCGTCCATGAATTCGCAGTCGACACGGACGGGACGTGGAAAACGCAGCGCACGTTCGCGCCAGTCGGAGCACAGCCCAATGCGGCGTTCGGCTCCGCGCTGACGTTCGTCAACGACCAGGCCGTGGTATCCGCGCCGGGAGAGTCCGGCGG
>DASUGC010000129.1:0-4911 GCA_036274235.1 Vicinamibacterales bacterium | reverse complement strand
CCGCTGCCGCTCATGAGCGGCACCGCGATCGCGGCGGCATCTGTCTGTGACGCACCGTTCATGGTCTGTGGTTGCGTGGACCTGAACGCCAGCGATGTCACGTTATCCGCGTCGATTTGCAGCGGCCGCAGCTTCCGGATGACGTTGTCCGAGTAACCCTGACAGAGCGACGGGTGCAGCCGCGATCCGTCCGAGTCAACGGCCCAGAGCACCAGGCCTTTGGCATCGAGCACCGAGGCGGCGCGGTCGAGCAGGACCGGCACTTCGCCGGCGTCCATGACGCGGCCGAGATCGACGCACAGTTCCGCCGCCGCCACCAGGTTCGCCGGCCGCACGACCGGCGGCAGCTGGATATTTCCGGCCGGCGCCGGTGCCGCCGGCGATGCGATGCCGGTTTTCACCGGTGGCGGCAAATTGCGAATCATTTCAGCCATCGTCGGCGCGGCCTTGGCGCCCGGCTTCGCGGCCGCTTGTCCGAAATAGGCCCCGACGCCCACGATGAACAGCAGACCGGCGGCCGTCAGGCCCAGTCGCATCCAGCCCAGGCGCGTGATCCCAGCCTCAATGGCGGCCAGTTCCTTCGCGAGCGCCGCCTTCAGCGCATCGGTCAGCTTCTGGACCGTGCTGGCGCTGTCCATGAAAATCAGGTCCGACGCGTGGAGCAGATCCCGCTGTTCAACCGCCGAGCGGATCTGTCCATCCAGCTTGCGGAATCTGGCGAGGGCTTCGGCCGCCGTGCCGTAGGCCGCCATCGCGTCCGCGTCAGTCGCCGCGGCCCGGCGCGCGCCGATGCGCGCCTCAATCTCTTCGATGGATTTGGTAACGCGCACGTACCACTCCGACGGCACTTGTCCGATCGCGATGTAGCCGCGTTGCCCAGCCTGCATCAGGACGACGTTGTCGGTCAGATCGTGGACGTCGAAGGTGAGCGACCCGGCAGCCGCGCGCTCGCGATGGATCAGCTGGTTGAAGCGGACGTCCTGAACCAGCGCGCCAATGCCGATGACAACCGCAAGCAGGAGAAGTACTGTAGCGCCGCGTTTGCTCATTTTTTTTGCCGGGTCACTTGACCCGGCCGGGTCAAGTGAGCCTCAACGTGATTGGCAAGCTACTATAGCACCGGAAAAATCTTTCGTACATGCGTGTTGCGCTGATCGTCAACCCGATTTCGGGTCTCGGTACGACGGCGGCGACGGCCAGCGCCGCCCGGATCGAACTCGCGTACCGTCTTGCGGCGGATTCGGGTGTCTCGGTCGACGTCGCGGCGACGACGCGCGCGGGTCATGGCGCGGAGATGGCGGCCGAGTACGTCTCGCGAGGGTACGGGCGCGTCATCGCATGGGGCGGGGACGGAACGATTAACGAGGTCGCCGGTCCGCTCATCGGCACCGGCGTGACGCTGGGCATCGTGCCCGCGGGGTCCGGCGACGGGCTGGCCCGAGGCCTCGGGATTTCGCTCGATCCGGCCAAAGCTTTTCGCGTCGCGCTTTCCCCAGGCCGCCCCTTTGACATCGGATGGCTTGGCGATCGCCACTTCCTGAATATCGGAGGTGTCGGCTTCGACGCCGCGGTGGCCGCCGCGTTCGGCCAACGCTCCAGACGTGGCAAGGGGGGCTACGTGGTGGACGGTCTCCGGTCCATCTGGTCGTACGAGAGCCGGCACTATTGCGTGGAGTGCGGCGATCGCCGCGTTGACGGGCCCTGCTTCGTGGTGGCCTTCGCGAATTGCCGCCAGTACGGCAGCGGCATCGTGCTGGCACCCGAGGCCGATCCGGCCGATGGCCAACTGGACATGATCATGGTGTCAGGCGGGCCGGCGTGGCAGCAGCTCTGGCGGGCCCGGCGGCTGGGGTTCCGCCGCATGGCGCCCGCCGGGGGCGTGTATCGCGCTCGCGTTACCTCCGCAACCGTGACCGGCGAGCACCTCGAGGCGCATGTCGATGGGCAGCCGTTCGAGGCCCGCGGGACGTTGGCCGTCAGGATCCAGGGCGGGGCGATTCGGGTAGCGGGAGGCGACCGGGGACGCCTGGCATTGCGCGTCGAGACGTGATCTGACTGGGATGCCGGGCTGAAGACCCGGCGCCCATTTACTTCACCTCTTTGAGGGGAATCACGTCGGCACGCGGCAGCGGCCCAAAATCCTCGCCGAACTTGATCGGCGGCAGGTCCTGGAACATGAAGTCCCACTTCCATCGCTCGGACGGGTTCGACGCCTGCAGCCAGTGGCGCGCCGAGACGGGTCGAGAGAACGTGACTGATGCCAGCGACGCATAGGCCACGTTGGACGCCAGCTGCTGGGCGATGGCCTCACGGACATCGTTCGCCGATTCCGCGCTGACCGGAGTGCCGAAGACGACGCCCAGCTTCACCAGGATCTGCCAGTCTTCGCCGGCGTCTCCGGGCGGCGTGATGGCCCTCGAAGACGCCTGCACCCGGCCCTGCATGTTGGTGTACGTCGAATCCTTCTCGACGAAGGCGCAGCCCGGCAGGACGATGTCGGCGGCGTCGGCGAGGGCAGTGTGGAGCACGCCGTGGACGATGAGCGTGGAGATCTTGCCGGCTTTGCGCGCCTCGAGGATCCAATCCACGTCGCCAATCGAGCCGTCCGGGCCGAGGTCCATGACGTACAGCACTTTCACGCGGCCGGCCTCGACCGCGGACTTCAGCGCGGAGACATCGGCGGGCCCGCTCGGGTTGGCCACGGCAAACCCGAGGTCCTTCGCGCCGTGCACATTGGGCGCATCGACGGCCGGGATCTTGAACTTGGTGTTGGCCGGCTGCGGTTTCTCGCGGTAGCGCCATGACAGGGTGACGCCGCCGGTTTTGCCCGAAATCTCGCGGAGCACGAACAGTTCTTCCAGCGACGCATGCGCCGATACAAGGAACTGCGCGTTGCCCGGACCGCCGGCCGCCTGGACGGCCTCGTTCACGGCGACGAGCGCGTCAGCCCACGAGGCGGCCTCGGACGAGGCGCCCTTGCGGAGGTGCGGCTGGAGCAGGCGCCGATCGCTTTCGATCCAGTGGTAGTCGAAGCGGCCGATGTCGCACATCCAGTAGCTGTTGACGTCGGCGTTGTAGCGGGGCGTCGTCCGGATCAGGCGCGCGCCTTTTGCCCATTCAGGCTTGGCTTTGATCCACGCGGTGGTATTGCAGCCGCGCTCGCAGAGCGTGCAGATCGTGTCCACGGCGTGCGGGTTGTCCCATGGACGCGACTTGAACCGGTAGTCGCGCGTGGTGATCGCGCCGACCGGGCAGACGTCCATCAGGTTGCCCGAGAGCAGGGAGAAGACGCCGCGCTCTTCGAACGTGGCCAGCTCGCTGCCGTTGCCGCGATACGCGACGCCAATCTGCGCGTCGCCGTCAACTTCCTTCATGAAGCGGATGCATCGCGTGCACAGGATGCAGCGGTTGCGGTTGAGCATGAGCGTGGGGCCAAAATCCACGTCGGCTTTCACGCCCTCGCCGTCGAACACGCGGCGGGGGAATTCCATGCGGCTGCGCTCGGGGCCGAACGTGTACGAAAAATCCTGCAGCGGACATTCGCCGCCCTTGTCGCAGACGGGGCAGTCGAGCGGATGGTTGATCAGCAGGAACTCGAACACGCTCGCTCGCGCCGCCACGACGTCCGGCGTGTCGGTGTGGACCACCATGCCGTCGGTGCAAACCGTGGAGCAGGCGGTCTGCAGCTTGGCCATCTTCTCGATCTTCACCAGGCAGACGCGGCAGGATCCGTCGATGCCGAGGCCGGGGTGGTAGCAGTAATAAGGCACTTCATGGCCGTGCGTGATGGCGGCCTGGAGGACCGTTGTGCCTTTGTCCACTGTGACCGGCTGTCCGTCTATGGTGAGCGTGACTACGTCCATATCAGGCGGATCATATCGCGTCTGGAGGGGTGTCAGGTCACGCGGAAACTCGGAGGGACGGAGGGCGCGGAGGAAAACGATTCACCTTGTCGGGCCATTTAGGGCCGTGCAGGACGCGTTGGGTCTGGTAGCCCGGGCTCCGCCCGGGCGTAGTGATGAGGGGGCCGACTGCTAAAAACAAGAGCCACTCAAATCTCGGGCTCTTGTTTTTTTGCGATCGGCCCGCTCATCACCAGCCGCCGCCGGCGGCTGCCAGATCCAACGCCTACATGGCCCTTCATGGTCTACAAGGTCGAATGGTTTTGTCTCCGTCATCTCGTCGTGAAATAGCTCAGCGAGTCTTTAATCGTGACCTTCCGCAGCGGGCTCGGTGAATCCACCGTCTGCTCGAAGACCCGCCCCGTGACCTTGAGCGTCCGCTCCTCGCTCTTTCCGTCCGCGAACTGCAGCATGACCGTCAGCGGAAAATCGAACGGCTCGTCGTCCTGTTCGATGCGGATGACGCCCGGCGCCTCGGCCGTGCCGGCGCGCAGCGTCAGTTCAATCCGCGGCATCGCGAAGCCGCGCACCCAGCCCTCGAAGAAGCGATCGAGCTTGATCCCTGATGTGGCCTCGAACGCGGCCTGCAACTGGTCGGCGCCGGCCTTGGCGAAGCGCCAGTCCACGTAGAACTTGCGAAGGCCGGCGAAGAACGCCTCGTCGCCGATGTACCTCCGCAGCATGTGAATGACGACCGCGGCCTTGTTATAGAGAATGCTGCTGAGCGCGCGCGGATCGTTCCTGATGTGGCCGATACGGTACCCGAGCGAGATCGGCCCCTGATTGAGCGTCGCCTGAGACTTGCTTCGCATCGATCCAATCAGCGATTGCAGGAGCTCGGGACCGCGATCTTCGGCCGCGTAGAGGACGGCGAAATACTGGGCGAGGCCCTCGCTCAGCCACTGATCGTGATAATTGCGCCAGCCGACCGCCTGGCCCCACCACTGATGCGCCACTTCGTGCGCCAGGAAAAACAGCGGGTACTGATCCTCGAATGCGACGGGATCAG
>DASUGC010000128.1:0-2635 GCA_036274235.1 Vicinamibacterales bacterium | reverse complement strand
TCGCCGCTTCGGCGGACCACCGTAGCCGTGCGCGGAGCGCACGCCTGGCGAAGGTGGTCGCCCCCAGATCCCCGACTGGCTCGCTCGCGTGACGCGCCTCCTCGGAAAAGCAAGCACGTCACGGCTCGCGTCGCGAGGCTCGGGCGCTCGGCCGCACCCTCGCTCCCAGCATGGGGGCTTCCGCCTGCGCGAGCGCTCGCTTCGCTCGCCGCTTCGGCGGACCACCGTAGCCGTGCGCGGAGCGCACGCCTGGCAAAGGTGGTCGCCCCCAGACCCCCGGCTGGCTCGCTCGCACAATTCGGCTCCTCTGAAACGACGGCGGCGGGTGCGATGCTGAGCCGCCGCGGCTGAAGTCGGGCGTCAGCCGGACCAGGGGAAAGCGGCTACCACTGACGTTTGCGAACGGGCCCGACCGAGGATTAGGCTGATGGAGAGGTGATCTCGTGCAATTGAGCGTAGCGGTCACAGCTGTCTTCGCGGCTGCTTTGGCGATGCCGATTCCTCAAACTCCACCCCCTGCCACAGGGCGATCGACGAGCGGGTCGCAATCGGCTGCGAACAGGCCCGGGTCCATCACGCTCACGGTCGCGAATGAGCAGGGCCAGCCGCTGGCCGATGCGACGGTGTCGATTCGCGGCAGTGTCGATCGCGGCGGCGTGAGCGGATCGGACGGCGTGGTCACGTTGCAGAACCTGCCGCCGGGCACCTATCGCGCTCGCATCACACGGGCCGATTACTTCACGCTCGACAAGGAAGTCACGGTCAAAGCCGGCGCCAAAGCCACAGCAGAAGCGGTGCTGTCGCTCGCGCCGCCACCGCCTCCGCCGCCGGCGCCGCCGCCCGCGCCCACCGAGACCAAACCGGCGGTCCCGGCCGGCAAACCGGGCTCGATTGCGGTGTTGTCGCTCGTCGATCTGATCGATCAGATGCGCAAGGATCCCGAGCCGGTGGTCGATCGCGACCTGGGCTGTGCGTATGCCGCGCGCTCCAGGCTGATTGTCGCGAAAGCGAACGTCGCGTCGCACCAGCACGCCGACGTCGACGAATTTCTTTATGTGGTATACGGCGACGGGACGCTGACCGTGGGGGACAAGGCGGTTCCGCTCACCGCTGGAAGTTTCGCCCTGGCGCCCCGCGGCGTGTCGCACGCCATTACCAAGAAAGGTTCGAAGGAAATCGTGCTGCTGGTCGTGCAGTCGGGAATGCCCTGCAGCACGAACTGAGTCCGATGGCCGACCCTCGCGGCGCGCCCACGGGCTGGATCGACTCTCTTGACTACTACTTCGTCAAGAAGGCGCCCTTCCAGATTCCTCACGCGGGCCGCGAGTGGCTGGTCCGCTTCGGGCCGTGGATCGTCCTCATATTGCTGATCCTGTGGCTGCCGGCTCTGCTGTGGCTGTTTAACGTGAACTCCAGGTGGGCGTACCGCTGGACTGCCTACGACAGCTTCCACTATTCGCCCAGGTACTGGCCGTGGATGCTGGGCCTGATGGCCTCGTTCGCGCTGATGATTCTCGCGCTGCCCGGTCTGTTCGCCCGCAGGGCATCGGGATGGCGCCTGGCGCTTTACGCGGAAATCGTCAGCCTGATCACGGGCCTGCTGGCGATGGACATCGTTGGCACGCTCATTGGGGCCCTGGTCGCGTTCTACGTCCTGTTTCAGATCAGACCGCTGTATAAGTAACGTATGGCCGAGTTCGTCCTGCTCGTGAACGGCCGTGAGCACCGCGTGAGCGGCGAGGCGACCGACAGCCTGTTGACCGTCCTGCGCGACGACCTTGGCCTGACGGGCAGCAAGTTCGGCTGCGGAGAAGGCTACTGCGGCGCCTGCACGGTGCTGATCGACGGCCAGGCGACGCGCGCCTGCGTCGCGCGCCTTGGCGCCGTCGGGAAGCAGCCCATCACGACCATTGAATCGCTGGGGACGCCAGGCGCGCTGCATCCCGTGCAGCAGGCCTTCGTCGATGCCGAGGCGTTTCAATGCGGCTATTGCACGCCCGGCATGATCATGGCCGTGGTCGCCCTGCTCAAGACGACGCCCGATCCCACGGACGCGGACATCGCGCGGCTGCTCGATCGAAACGTCTGCCGCTGCGGGACGTTCCCGCGAATCGTGAAGGCCGTGCATGCGGCGGCGCGGGCACAAAAGGCCGGGACTCATTTCTCCGGGAGCGAAGGGAAATGACGCGCGATCCGCTTGACGCAGACGCCGTCGAGCCCGAACGCTACGAGTTCTTCGAACGCGGCCGCTATCACTTCGATCTGGACCGCCGCGATTTTCTTCGCGTGCTCGGCGCGATGGGCGGCGGCCTCCTGGTCGTGGCGCATGCCGGGCGCGGCGACCTTGACGCGCAGGAAACCGGGCGCGGCGGGCAGGGACAGGTGCCGTCGGATCTCGGCGCCTGGATTCATCTCGATCGCACCGGACACGTGACGGTGTTCACCGGCAAGGTGGAGATTGGCCAGAACATACGCACGTCGCTGGCTCAGACCGTGGCCGACGAATTGCGGACGCCGTTGGGGACCGTGTCGATGGTGATGGCGGACACGGACTTGACGCCGTTCGATGCCGGCACGTTCGGGTCGCGAACCACGCCGGCGATGGCGCCGGTGCTGGCGCGGGCCGCGGCGACGG
>DASUGC010000127.1:0-9801 GCA_036274235.1 Vicinamibacterales bacterium | reverse complement strand
CGAGGGGCGAGGGCGCCGAGCGTCCGGCGAGCGGCTGCGAGTGGCCGACGGCCAGCGCGCGCAAAGAGAAGAGCCGCGCGCCAACGAATAGAAAGAAGGCAGACCCGGCGGGCTGAAGCCCGCCGGCGACGAGAAGAAGGCCATGAAACTCGCATTGATTCAGCATCACGCCACCAGCGATCTCGCCCTCAACCTCGAGCGCGGGATCGCCGCCACGCGCCAGGCCGCCGCGGACGGCGCGCAGCTTGTGGCGTTTCCCGAGCTCGCCTTCACGCCCTTCTATCCGCAGGCGCCGCCCATGGGCGACGTCGGCGATCTTGCCGAGCCTGTGCCCGGTCCCATCACGGAACGCTTTCAAGCCCTCGCGCGCGAGTTCGGCATCGTCATTGTCTTGAATCTGTTCGAGCGTGACGGAAACAAGACGTACGACTGCTCGCCGGTCATCGACGCGGATGGCACGCTGCTGGGGCGGACGCGGATGGTGCACATCACGGAGTACCCCTGCTTCCACGAGCGCCAGTACTACGCCCCGAGCGAGCAGGGCGCGCCGGTGTTCGAAACCGCGGTGGGAAAGGTCGGCGTCGCCATCTGTTACGACCGGCATTTTCCGGAGTACATGCGGGCGTTGGCGCAGGGCGGCGCCGACCTGGTCGTGGTGCCGCAGGCGGGCGTGACTGACGAATGGCCGGATGGCTTGTTCGAAGGCGAGATGCAGACCGCCGCGTTCCAGAACGGCTATTTCATCGCGCTGTGCAATCGCGTCGGGGCCGAACGCCATCTCACCTTCGCCGGGGAGTCGTTCGTGTGCGGCCCGGACGGCGGCGTCCGCGCCCGGGCGCCGAAGGGCGCGGAATCAGTGCTGATGGCTGAAATCGATCTGACCGACGCGTCGCGCTCGCACGCGCGACGGGTGCTGCTCAAAGACAGGAGACCGGATCTGTACGCGGCTTGGATCTCAGAACAGGTAACAGGTAACAGGTAACAGGTAGCAGGTTTCAAGGGCACCGCCGCCCGGCCTTCGGCGGTTCTTGCCTGCAACCTGAAACCTGCTACCTGCAACCTGGCACGTCTTCAGTTCTGATGCACGTGTATCCGCGACGCGTACACAAACCCGTCGCGCTGCGCGCCCTTCACGTCCACGCGCGCGCCGTTGACCAGGTCCGACAGCTGTGAGTTGCCGAAGAACTCGGTTAACGCGTCACCCTTGATCAACCGGCCATCCACCTCGAACTCGAATGTCGGCAGGGTCTTCACCAGCTGCGACACAAAGCCATTGATGTTGACTGGGAGGTCAACGTTGCCATTCTGAATCTGGATCGTCCGTGCGACAAGCGCCGTACTCGCGGTGTCCATCTGGCCCTTCACGTGCACCCGCTGGCCAACGGCCAGCGCCGCGAACGAGGCCGTCTGGCCATTGAGGAAGAACGTCGTCGTCGCGTCGGTCTTCACGAGCCGGCCGCTCACCAGCAGCGAGCCCGCCGCCGTCGTGGGCGGCAGTGATTCGATGCGGCCTTCGAGCTGGATTTCCCGGCCCAGCGCCCGGCGATCGGACTCGACTTCGGCCGTCGTCGTCGTGAGCGCGACCGTGATGTCCACGGTCTGGCCCGATTCCACCCCCGTCAATGTGACGGTCGCCAGCACACCCGGCGCATTGAAGCGGAGCTCCACGTTGCCAGGCGGCACGTTCAGGAGCGCGAATCGGCCCGCGGCGTCGACGATGGCGGACGCGCCGTTCGAGTTGGCCGTCACAGTCAACCCTGGTGGCACGACGGTGATGCCGGCCGAAGGCCCATTGCTCAGCGCCGATGCCGACCCGCCGGGAGAAATGATGCTGCCGTTGATCGTGACGCCACTCGACCCGGACGGCGCCGAGGGATTGTTGCTGCAGGCTCCGACGACCGTCAGCGCCAGCAGGACGATTGAAGCAGAAAGGAAACGTCGCACGCCAGCCTCCTCGTGATGAAACGCGGAAAAGGACATAGAAAGCCGAGCAAACCACGTTCCAACGGAATGATTGAAGAGCCGGCGGAAATCTCAGACGACAAATCTGTCTGCATGTAGTTTTGGGGCCCTGACGAGGCCAAGTGTGAAGGTTTTGCGCGCCAATTGTGAGGCGGCGCGTGCAAGATGGTCAGCCGAGCCGCTCCGGTTCCCACCTGAGGCCTGTCGTGAGAATGCGCTGCAGCAGCGCGCCATACGCGAGGCCGGACGCCTCCGCGGAATCGGCGAAGTCCTCGCCCCTGGCAATCTGCGGGTTCGGATTGGCCTCCAGGACGTAGACCCGGTTCTCGCTGTCCAGGCGCAAATCCACGCGTGAATATCCGCTCTGTTCGAGGACGCGATAGGTCCGGCGCGCGATGTGCTGGACATGCGCGCGGGCAGGTTCTTCCAGGGATGACGCCGCGCCGGTGTCGATGCCAAATTTTTCCTGGTACTTCGCGTTCCACTTCACGCGCTCCGTCGCGATGCGGTGCTGGTCCTCGGACATCTTCGCGAATGTCATCTCCCACACGGGAAACACGTGCAGCCGCTGATTGCCGAGCATCGCGCAGTACAGCTCCCGGCCCTCGATGTAGCGTTCGATGATCGCGTCCGTCTTGATCGAGTCGTGGATGAACTGGACCCGCTCGATCAGCTTGCTTTCGTCGGTCACGACAGACGCCTGCGAGATGCCGATTGACGACTCCTGCGTCAGCGACTTGACGATGGCGGGGTAGGCGAGCCGCTTGGGCAGCCGCGCCTTGCGCCCGCGCGGGACGACCGCGAACTCGGGAATGGGAATACGGTGATAGTGGAGCAGCTTCTTGGACAGCGCCTTGTCCCGAGCCAGGAACATGCCGCGTGGGTTGCAGCCGGTGTACGGCAGGCGCAACAGCTCCAGGTAGCTGACCACGTTCTGATCGAAGGTGCCGACTTCGTGGAACGCCTCCATCAGATTGAACGCGATGTGCGGCTTGAACTCGTCATTCGCCTGCCGGATCGCCCCAAGGTCATCCTTGACTCCCAGGACCTGTACCTCGTGACCGAGTTCGTCCTTGAGGGTCGAGATGACGTCGTACTCCGTCCGCCACGGCGCGGTCTTCGTGTCGATGCCGGTGACATCCGGCGGCGGTACGAGGTAATCATGCACGAGCACGAGCACGCGAAGCTTTCGCACGGGCCAAGCTTGCCACAAACGCTTGTCTCACTGCTTGTCCCACGTAGAGGAATGAAGGCGTTATCCCGTTATCCCGTTGGCGGTCGTCCACCCAGAAACGGATCGCGCGGCGGCACAAACCGGTGCGCGTCTCTGCCTGTCCCGGGCAGGATCTCGCGTAAGTACCAATCGAGCCCGCGTTCCGCCCGCCAGTCTCGGGGATAGCCCAGCGACACTTCCTCGTATCGCACGCCGTGCCGCCAGATTGTCGTGCGCAGGTGCAGGTGGCCGGACACGACCGCGACGGCCCGGTAGCGCCGGCCCCAATCTTCTGTGCGGGTGGTGCCGGACCACACGGAAAATCGCGGAACCCGTGGCGGCCGCGCCAGGTCATACCGGAGCGGCCAGTGATTGATGAGCACGGTCCGCGCATCGGCGGGCAGCGCATCGAGCCGGGCCATCGTCGCGTCACATCGGGCGTGGCACCATGCGGCCGTAGACGCCCAAGGCGCCGGTTGCAGCATCTGTTCGTCGCCCGACACCACGGCGGTTTCGCGGGCCCACGCGATCGCATCGGACTCGGACACGCCAGGCGGCCGGAAGGTGTAGTCGAACAGCAGGAACATCGGCACGATGAAGGTGCCCGGCGCCCCGGGCCATTCGACGAACGGATCCTCGGGCGTCAGCGCGCCGAAGCGCCGGCCGATGGCGACCAGTTCGTCGTACCTCGCCTGGCCGCGCGTCCGGTCCGGACCCGCGTCAGGCGGGCACCAGAGATCGTGATTGCCGGCGGTCCAAATCACCTTGGCGAACCGTGCGGCCAGCACGTCCAGCGCGAATTCCAGATGCTCACGCTTTTCGCCGACGTCACCCGCGACGATCAGCCAATCGTCCTGATGCATCGGGATGGCCGCCAGGGCCTCGCGGTTGGCCCGGTGGCTCACGTGCAGATCGCTGATCGCGAGCAGGCGGGGCCCGGCGTCAGAAGGCTTGAACATGAAACGTGGGGATCGCGTTGTCTGTCGTTTCGACGGCCACCGCGGCGACGTGCCGGTCGCCGGCCTGCCAGAGATGGAACTTCCAGCGCGCGTCCGTGCCCGCCAGCGATCGCTCGAAGGCGACCTCCGCGCCGGAGGGGATCAGGGTGAAGGAAATGTCCGAGAGCGGCACCGAAATGCCGAGCCCGCGCGCCTTCAAGTACGCTTCTTTGAGCGTCCAATAGACCAGAAACCGATCGCGCCAGTCCTTCCCCTGCTCGCAGACGTCCTCCGCCTCCGACGGGGAGCAGTAGCGATCGACCAATGTGAGTTCGAAGGCGCGCCGGCCCAGGTGCTCGACGTCCACGCCCACGCTCCGGCCGCGCGCCAGCGCGCAAATCACGACGCCGGCACTGTGCGAGAGGTTGAAATGAAGATCTGTACCGGCGGCGTCTATCTCGGGCCGGCCATGCGGCCCTTGCCGCCAGGGCCAGGCCGCCGGCGCCACGTCCAGGGCGCGCCCGACCACGGTCCGGGCCATGTATCGGCCGAGCGTGAACATGGCGCGGTCGTCGTCCCGGCGAAATCGGCTCGCGCGAGTCTGTTCGTCCTCCGTCAGCCAGGCCTGAGCCTCGTCCATCCGTTCGCGCGAATCGCGGAAGCCGGCGATGTCGGCGACGAAGACTTCGACGATCGATGGGCTGGGCCATGACGCCGCGGCAGGCATTGCGATAGTATGGCGCGGCTTGTCGCACGCGTGTGTGTTTCCGGGTCAGGGCTCCCAGGCCAAAGGCATGGGCGCCGCGCTGTTCGATCGCTTCGCCGACTGGACGGCCGACGCGGACGCGGTGCTCGGATATTCCATTCGCGAGCTGTGTGTGGACGATCCACGCAGCGAGCTCGGCCTCACGGCATTCACGCAGCCCGCGCTGTTCGTGGTCAATGCCATGACGTATCGCGCGCGGATCGAGGACGGCGCGGCGCCGCCGGACTTCGTGGCGGGGCATTCGCTGGGCGAATACAACGCGCTGCTCGCCGCCGGCGTCTTCGATTTCAAGACAGGCGTCGCGCTCGTCAAGCGCCGCGGCGCGCTGATGGGCGAAGTGAGCGGCGGCGGTATGGCGGCCGTGATCGGGCTTCCGCCCGAGCGGATTCAAGCCATCCTGCAAGCCAGCGCCGAGGGCAGCCGGCTCGACGTCGCCAATTTCAATTCATTCGATCAGACCGTCATAGCCGGCCCCAAAGACGCCATTGCCGCGGTCAGGCCGGAATTCGAAGCCGCCGGCGTCCGCGCGTTCATCCCGCTCAAAGTGAGCGCGCCGTTTCACTCCCGCTACATGCAGGGGCCGCAGGCGGAATTCGCGAACTTCCTCGCGGGTTTCCCGTTCTCCGCCCCGCAGGTGCCGGTCGTCGCGAATGCGACGGCCGCGCGCTACGATCCCGACCACGTGCGCGAGACGCTCGCGAGCCAAATCGCCAGCCCCGTCCGCTGGCTCGATTGCATGCTCTTCCTGCTCGACCAGGGCGTGACCGATTTCGTGGAGGCCGGCCCAGGTACGGTGTTGACCAAATTGATCGGGAGCATTCGCAAGAATCGCCGTGCATAGCCGCCGGGCTTCAGCCGGCGTTCGATGATCTATCGATCATTTCCCTGCGATCTTCACGTCGCCATTCACCATCTCAATTCGCACGTCCGGTCCGCCGCCCCCAACAGTCCCGCTCAGCCGGCGTCCCGTCTTTTCGCGAACGTCGACGTTCAGTCTCTCCGTCTGGATGTCCCCATTCACGAGATTGGCGTGGAGAGTCGCCTTGCTGTCGGCGGGCATCGTGATATTGACGGTGCCATTCGTCAGATTGCAGCGCACCCCCGCCTCGCCCAGGCTGGCGAGGTCCAGCGTGACCGTGCCATTGACCGATCGGATGTCCGCGCCATCGCCGAGCGCAGTCCCGGTGATGTCGCCGTTCGTCGTCTCCACGCGGAGCGCGCCGGCTATTCCCGTGACGCGAATATCGCTCGTGACGGACTTGATGGTGACCGCCGTCGCCCGCGGAACCTTGATCTGGTAGTCCACGTGCCGGGACTTGTTGAGCCCGAGCGACAGGCCTGGCGATGTGCCGTCCAGGATGATCTGCTCCGGTGACAGCGTCTCCGTAATGTTGTACTCGGCCAGCATGGCCTTGGCCGCCTCCTCGGTAGCGGCCTTCGTCACGCGCGTGGCGTTGACGATGATGTGGTCGCCGTCGCCGGCCTCAATCTGCACGAGGCCAACCGTCTCGCGAATTTCGAGGAGGATCCCGGGCTTGACCGGATAGCTGCGCGTCCACGCGTCACGCGCTTCCACGCCGGTGCCGATGTGCAGGTTGCAGGCGGCGAGCGCGGCCGCCCAGATACCGAGGACCAGCACGCGACTGGCGCGCGAAGGCACGAGGCGATGGATCTGCATGCCGCATGATACGGCCGCCGGGGATGAAGGGTTCGGCGCATGGTAGGATGCGGCCGCTCGGCATCCATGCGTGCCGCGGAGGAAATACCGATGAGGGTTCGGGCGAAGACGATTGTCCTGGGTGTGCTCGCGCTGCTGGTGGTGGTCGTGATCGGTGGCATTACGGCCATCGGCTGGCAGGTGGTGCTCGGTCCGAGCGCGCGACCGGTGACGGATCGCAAGTTTGAGGTGACCGAGGCCCGCCTGGCTCGCGGCAAATACATCGTCGAAGGGCCGGCGCACTGCTTCATGTGCCACACCGAGCACGACCTGTCCACGCCGACGTTGCCGATCATCCAGTCCAAACTTGGATCCGGCTGGGAACTGCCGATTCCGGAACTGAACAACCCCTCGTCGAAGAACATTACATCCGACAGGGAAACCGGGCTGGGCGACTGGACGGACGACGAAATCGCGCGCGCGATTCGGGAAGGCATCCGCAAGGACGGCACCGCGCTGTTCCCGATCATGCCGTACCCGTTATTCGCCAAACTGGATGACGAGGACGTGGCGTCGATTGTCGTGTACCTCCGGACGCTGCCTGCCATCAGGCACGAAGTGCCCAAGCGAAACCTGCCGTTCCCGCTGGAGTACATCGTCAAGACGATTCCGAAGCCGATCACGACGCCGCAGCCGTCGCATCCATCGGCGACCGCGGCCGAGCGCGGGGAATACATGGTGAACATGGCCGGATGCGGCGAGTGCCACACGCCCGCCAATCAGGGGGTGCCGCTGCCAGGCATGGCGTTCGCCGGCGGCGGTCTGTTCAACGATCCGAGCCAGGGCGGCAAGGCCGTGTTCTCAATGAACATCACGCCGGATCCGTCAGGCATCGCGCACTATGACGAGGCGCTGCTGACGCAGACGCTCCACACCGGCGAGGTCTCCGGCCGCATGCTCAATCACATCATGCCGTTCGAGTCCTTCAAGAACATCACCGATGCTGACATCGCCGATATTTTTGCGTATCTCAAGACGCTGACGCCGGTGAAGCATCGCATCAGCAACACCGATCCGCCGACGCCGTGCCCGCTCTGCAAGCAGACGCATGGACTTGGGGAGCTGAACGCTCCCATCAAGTAAAGTCAGAAGGCAGAAGGCAGGAGCCGGTTTCCGGTCTTCTGACTTACTTCTGCCTTCTGCCTTCCGACTTCTGCCTTGCCAGGTGGGCAACCATCTGCTGCCGATGGGCCACTTCGTGGGCGGTCAGCGGACGGAAGGGGCGGATCGTGGCCAGCCGGGGCCGGGGCGCCCCCGGGACACTATCGAAGTCCAGCGACCGCTGCCCGCGATGCCGCTCAGCCCGCTCCGTCTTGTAGCGCAGCAAATCCACAATCCGGTTCTTCACGTTGGCGCCGGTCTCGATGTTCATGCGGACAGTGTCGGGGGAGGGTGTGACAGGGCAGGACAGGGGTGGAGCGGGTTCCGGGTTCAGTCATGCCTCAACGCCTGAATCGGATCGAGCCGCGCCGCGCGCCGTGCGGGGTAGAGTCCAGCCAGGAGACTGACGACAATGGAGAATCCGACCGCGCTGGCGATGAGCCACAGCGGGAGTGAGAACAGATCGCCTGCGGTGCCGCCCTCCCGCTCGATCCACCAATTCGCGATGAAATTGATGAGGCCGCCCACGGCCCAGCCCAGAATCACCCCCATCACGCCGCCCAGCAGTCCAATCGCCGCCGCCTCGATCAGGAAGATCCCGCGAATGTTCCGGTCGCTGCCGCCGATGGCCTTCATGATGCCGATTTCGCGCGTGCGTTCCAGGATGGACATCACCATCGTGTTGATGATGCCGAGCGATGAGACGACAAGCGCGATGGATCCGACGAGGCTCAGAAAAATATCCAGGAGCAGGAACGCGCGTTTGGCGTTCTTCAGCGCGTCGTTGAGCGAAAAGGCCGAGTAGCCCAGCTTCTTGATCTCCTCTTCCACATCCAGCGTGTGCGCCGCGCTCGAGGCCTTGACTGTGACGGTGTTGTAGCTCGGCGGTTCGTTCCGCCGCAGCACGGACTCCACGCTCGTCACCTGCACGGCGTTGATGGCCCTGGCTCGTTCGAACGGCAGCATCAGGGACGACACGGCGCTCCCCATCATGCCTGGCGCGGTCTCGCGCTCGACGATGCCGACCACCTTGCACCCGGTGTCGATACGGGTGATCTGCTGCGTGGACAGAATGCCCGCGAGGGCTCCGGCGCCGTCCGGTACCGGCGCCGGCGCCCCAGTCGAGTTGCCCTTTGGCGAGGCGGCGGCATACGTCAGCTTCAAACTTTGCCCGACGAGCGTCTTCGGATCGTCACTCTGCAGCCGCTTCGCGAAATCCAGGCTCACCATGCAGGCGTCGTCCGTCTCGTTGGCGAAGAAACTGCCGGCCGCGATCGTTTGAAAGCCGCCTTCGCCTGCCGCCGAGAGCGGCACGCCCGTGACCGGTGTCGGGCCCTCATAATCCTTGTATGTGACCTGCATCAGCAGGCGAAGGTCCGGACGGACGCTCTTCACGTTGGGGAGGGCCGCGATCTTCGCGAGCGCCTCGTCGTTCAGCCGCAGGCGCGGTGGTTCCGTCGCGGGCTCCGGGGTCTGGATTGCCGGTGTGTCGTTCGCCGTTGCCGCCCTTCCACCGCGGGGAGGCGCTCCGCGCTCGCCGCCGCGGGCGGGTGCCGCCTGCCGGCCGCGGCCCGGCGCGACACGGGGATTCGGCATCGTGACCAGGATCGAGTCGAACATGCCGGAACCGGTCAGCCGGCCCACCAGTTGATCCTCGAGCCCCACGCCGAACGACACCATGCACGTGAGCGCGCCGATGCCGACAGCCACGCCGCTCACGGTGAGGATCGTGCGAAGCTTCGCCTGGCCGAGGTTGGCCAGCGCCAGCCGCCATGTATCGAGCCAGGTCATGCGGCGGTCTCCGACACGATGGCGCCGTCCATCAGCGTGATCTGCCGGCGTGTGACCGTCGCCGCCATGGCGGCGTCGTGCGTGACCATGATGATGGTTTTGCCGTGCTGCTGATTCAGATCTGTCAGCAACGCGAGGATTTCCCTGGCGGTCCGGCTGTCCAGATTGCCGGTGGGTTCATCCGCCAGGAGCAGCGCCGGCTCATTAGCGAGCGCGCGCGCAATCGCGACGCGTTGCATTTCTCCGCCGGACAGCTCGCGGGGCCGATGGTGGCCGCGGCCGCCGAGGCCGACCGATTCCAGGAGCGTCGTGG
>DASUGC010000126.1:0-18624 GCA_036274235.1 Vicinamibacterales bacterium | reverse complement strand
ATGAAAGAGGAAGGCGCCGCCCTCAATCACCAGATCGAAGCCTTCAACGCGAGCGCCGAACGGCCGATGGCCGAAGCGCAGATCCTCGATGCGCGACGTGAACAATTCAATCAGCAGGTCGCGGAACTCAACCAGCGCCTGGCCCGCATGCGGGACGACCTCGCGCGCTTCAACGCCGAAGTCGCCCGCTATAACCTGATGGTGTCGTATCCGGATGGACTGGACGCTGTCGAGACAATCGTTCCCAAGAAAACCAGCAACTTTCAACCAACAACTGACAGGTAAGTCGCCTCTCAGTCGTTAGTTGTTGGTTGCGAGTTGGCGGTGTCCCTTACTCCGGATGCAGCGCTCTCGCCGGATTGAGTCTCGACGCCCGCCAGGCCGGAATCATCGTAGCCAGCGCCGCAATGCCCGCGACCACCACAATCGCGGCCGTCAGCATGGCCGGATCCGATGCGTTCACGGCGTAGAGCTGCGTGGATGAGACGAGCTTGCCGGAGAGATATGCCACCGACAGGCCGATCACCGTGCCGATGACGGCCAGCAGGCCGCCCTGTTTCATGACGAGCCAGAAGACTCCAACCGGCGAGGCGCCCAGCGCGAGGCGCGTGGCCATCTCATCGCGGCGCTGCGACACGGCATACGCCACCACGCCGTAAATGCCGACCGCGGCAAGCAGCACCGCAACGCCGCCGAAGATCAACATCAGCGTCATGCCGAGCTGCTGGCGGCGGATCGTGCCGGACACCAGCTCCGTGACCTCCTCGAAGTCGATCGCAATCTGCGGATCCTGCGCCTTCATGGCCTCCCTGATGGCCGGCTGCACGGAGGTCGGGTCGTCCGACGACGTGGCCACGACCACCGTGAATCGGCGCACGGCCTGCTGCCCGAGGAAAGGCTGCGTCGTCGGCGTGTAGAACGCGGGCTCGGCTTCTTCACCCAGCGCTTTCTGGCGGATATCGTCGATGAGGCCGACGATGGTCACTTCCAGTTGAGGATTCGGCCTCGGATAGCCGGCCGAGAACTGCACGCCGATCGGATCGCGGCCGGCCAGGTACCGCTTGGCAAATGTCCTGTTCACGACGGCGACGGGCGTCGTGTCCGGCCGGTCGTCGCCGTTGAACCATCGCCCCTGAACCAGCTTCGTGCCCATCGCCTCGAACACAGTCGCGCTCGCGAAGCGCTGCCGCGTCGTGCCGGGATGGGCTTCATCGAGGGGCTCGCCATGAATCTGCAGGACGAGATTGCTTTCGAGCGTGCCTCTGAGGGGATACGACGAGGTCGTGCCGACGGACGTCACGCCGCTGATGGCGCCGACGCGCTCCATCAGGTCGGTCGTGGCCGCGCGCACCGCGTCTGGCGTGCCGTATTTCTGTCCCGGCAGCGTGACGTCAAAGATCACGCGCTTCTCCGCGACGAACCCGGGGTCCACGCTGCGCAACGTCGCGAAACTTCGGACGAGCCAGCCGGCTCCGGCCACCAGCACAATCGCGAGCGCGATTTCCGCCACCGTCATCGCGCTCAGCCAGCGCGCGGTACTCCGGCCGCCGCTGGTCGATCGGCTGCTCTCGTTCATCAGGGTCCGCACGTCCGTGCTCGCGAGCCGAAGCGCGGGCGCGAAGCCGACGAGCAGGCCGGTGACGGCCAGCACCAGCAGCGTGAACACCAGCACGCTGCCGTCGAACGTCACCGCATCCAGCCTCGGCAGCTTGGACGCGCCAAGCGACATGAGGGCGCGGACGCCGAGCCACGCCACGAGGATGCCGAGCGCCGCGCCGACGGCGGCGAGCAGGACGGACTCGGTCAGCAACTGGCGGATGATGCGGACGCGGCCGGCGCCCAGCGCCACGCGCACCGCCATTTCACGCGCTCGCGCGGCCCCGCGCGCGAGCATCAGGTTCGTGACGTTCACGCACGCGAGCAGGAGCAGCAGGCCGGTCGCCGACATCACGATGATTAACATCGATCCGAGATCGCCGACGATCGTGGAGACGAGCGACTTGGTTTTGTATTCGCGGTTCAGGTCGGCGTTCGGAAAGTCTTTCGCCAGGCCCGCCATGACGACAGCCATCTCGCTGTTCGCGCGCTCGATCGTCGTGCCCGGCTTCAGGCGCATGAAGGCTTCCTGGCCGTGGTTGGGATCGTCCTGCCGGACGCGCTGCGAGGTCCAGTAGTCGCCATCGTGCGGCGTATCGAAGTCCTTTGGCGCCACGCCTTGAATCACCGCCGGGAACTCGGCAAGCCGGAGCGGCTTGCCCACGATGCCGGGGTCGCTGTTGAACAGGTCCCGCCAGACGCGATACGAAATCACAATCGGTTGCGGCGCGCCCTGCTGCGGAGCCGCGCCTGGAGGCGGCGGCGCGTTGACGGCGAATTGATCCGCGGTGAAGCCGCCCAGAGTCATCGGCAGGCCGAAGAGCTCGAAAAATCCTTCCGTCACGCCGTTGATGCGGACGTGGTGCGGATCCTCGTTGATGAGCAGAGTCGCGTCGAACGCCTGCAGGCCCGCCGCGCGTTCGATGGACAGGTTTGGCGCGTTGAGGCGGAAGATCTCGGCCCCCGAGAGCAGCCCGGTCGTGACCCGGCCGTCCGTCAGGTTCGTGCGAATGCCATACAGATCTCCGGGATTGGGGTAGGGGAGCGGTTTCAGGAGCACCGCGTTCAACGTGCTGAAAATCGCCGTCGTCGCCCCGATCCCGAGCGCCAGCGTCGCAATGGCCGCCAGCGGAAAAGCCGGGGCCTTGCGGAGGCTGCGGATGGCAAAGCGTAGATCCTGCAGAAGAGTGCCCATGGTGTACCCCTGGTTGGATGGAGTCTAAGACGGAGAACCGCATGCCCCGGTTGCATGCCCCGCCCCAGTCTGCCAGTTCCCCAGTTCCCCAGTTCCCCAGTTCCCCAGTTCGCTATACTCCTTCCTTCCCGGAGGATTTATGCAGGACCATGTGTCCCGTCTGTTTGCGGACTACGACCTCGGCCGGATTTCACGGCGGCATCTGCTCCAGGCCCTCGGCATCGCGGCCGTGATGCGGCCGGCCGCCGCCTGGGCTCAGGGTTCCTGCGGCGGCGCCCGCGCCGGGACGCCCCAATGCGATCCGACGCCGGCCAAGCTGCCGTTCGCCTCGACCGGCTGGCAGACCGTCCTCCTCGATCACTTCATCGTCCAGGTCGCTGACTACCAGAAGGAAGCCGCGTACTACCAGGCGCTGATGAACTGGAAGATCCGCAGCGACGACGGCAAGCAGGCGCTGCTCGACATCGGGGACTGGGGCGGCATCCTGATCAAAGGCGGGCTCGTGACGCCTGCGCCGGCCCCCGCTGGAGACCCCGCTTCGGCGGGGCAGGCCCGCGGAACAGGCGCTGCCGGTGGTGGCCGCGGCGGTGGCGGCGGTCGAGCCGCCGCGCGCGCGCAATTTACGGGATTCTGCTGGGGCATCGAGCCGTGGAATGCGAAGACGGTGGAGGCCGAACTGAAGAACCGCGGCTTGAATCCCATCGCCGACCACGATCCCGCCGCAAAGTTCGAGAGCTTTCACGTCGTTGATCCAGGCGGATTCGACGTGCAGATCAGCAACGGCAGCCGTAAGAACCGCCGGCAAAGTCCCGCCAACGGCAAGACCTCGGCGCCGGCGCCGTTCGAGTCAACCGCGTGGAAGACCGTGTGGCTCGATCACATTTCGTTCCAGGCCGCTGATTACAAGGCCACTGTCGCTTTTTATGCGGCCTTGCTCGGCTGGAAGCCCGGCGACGACGAGGGCAGCCAGAACCAGGTGCAGATCGGCGATGTGGGCGACGCGATCATTCGCGGGACGAATATGTCGCCGGTCGCCGTCGCCGCGCGCGAGAAGGCCGCGGCCGACGCCGCGGCGTCCGGCGCGGCCCCGTCAGGCCGTGGCGGCGGCGGCGCCCCGCGCACGCGCAACAGCATCGATCACATTTCGTTCGGGATCGCGCCGTGGGACGCCGATGCGGTGAAAGCCGAGCTCGACAAACGCGGCTTGTCGGCCAGCATCGACACGGGTGGAAACGGCAGCACGATGGAAGCGCTTCGCACGGCGAAGTACCAGAGCTTTCACACGAATACGCCGAACGGGTTCAACCTGCAGATCAGCGCGATCACGAAAGCGACACGAGGTACTTAGCCAGCACGTGTCGGTTATTCCGCCCTGAGCGCAATGACCGGATCCACGCTCGCCGCGCGCCTGGCCGGAATCGCGCTCGCGATCAGGCCCGCGGCGGCCAGGACGCCAATCGCCGCCGCGAACGCGCGCGGATCCGTGACGTCCATGCGGAAGAGAAACGTCTGCGCGGCCGAACTCAGGTACCACGCCGCCCCGCCGCCGAGCGTGAGCCCAATCGCCATCAGCACGCCCGCGCGGCCAATCACGGATCGAACGACCGTCAACCGTGACGCGCCAAGCGCCATGCGCACGCCGATTTCGCGTGTTCGTTGGGCCACCACATACGCCATCACGCCATAAATGCCGACGGCGGAAATGACGAGGCCCAGCACGCCGAATAAGCCCAGCAGCAGCATGTTCAACCGCCGCTGCGCCACACGGCGGCCCAGCACTTCCTCCATCGTCCGCACGTTTCTCAGCGGCACGTCCGGCATGACGTCCCGGACCGCCGCGCGGACGGCGGCGAGGGCGCCGTACGGATCCTGCGCCGTTCGAACGATGACTTCGGCGAAAATCGCGGAGCGCTGCGCGATCGGCGTGTACGCTTCCATTCGGGGATCGGTTTCCAGGCTGCTCTGATACACGTCGCCCACGACGCCGACGACGTTCCAGGTCTTGTTGTTCATCGTGATGGTGCGCCCGACCGCGGTCTCGCCGGCGAACAAACGCCTGGCCGCCGACTCGTTGATCACGACAGCAGGCGGCGCCATCGCGTCGTCCGTGCGATCGAGGTACCGGCCCGATAGCAGACGGATGCCCATGGCCCTGTGGTAATCGGGGGACACGCCGCGGATGCTGACGTTGCGGTCTCGCTGCTCGAGCGTTTTGCCTGGGACCGCGACCGTGGTGATGCTCATGCTGCCGCCCATCGGCATGCCGCCGGAGATGACGGAGGCATACGTCACTCCCGGTGTCTGAGCGATCCGATCGACGATCGAGGCGTAGTCGGCCGCATGATCCGGCAGCGAATTGCCGGTCGAGACGTTGCCGTCGAGCCGCGGCACGAGGCTGGCGGTCAGGACGTGATCGGGCTTGAAGCCAGGGTCGATTTTCATCAGGGAGCGGAAGCTGCCGATGAACAGCGCCGCGCCGACGAGGAGGACTACCGAGAGCGCGACCTCCACCACGACCAAAGTGTTCCGCAGCACTTGCCGCGAGCGCCCGCCGCTGGTGCCTCGCGCGCCGTCGGTGAGTACCTGTGACAGCTTCGGCCGTGAGACGTGCAGGGCCGGCACGATGCCGGCGAGCACGCCGGTGACGAGCGCCGCGATGGCCGCGGCGCCGAGCACGCGGAAATCGAGCGCAATCGTGGACAGGCGCGGCACGCCGTCCGGCATGGCGGCCTTGAGGACGCCGACGCCCCACCAGGCCACGATCACCGCGAGCACGGTGCCGATCGACGACAGCAATACGCTCTCGACCAGCAGGCCCCGAACCAGCCGCCACCGGCTGGCGCCAAGGGCCGCGCGGATGCCGACGTCGCGGTGCCGCGCGCTGGCGCGCGCCAACTGGAGGTTGGCGACATTCGCGCACGCAATCAACAGCACGATGCCGACGGCGCCGAGCAGCATCAGCATCCACTGCCGCGTCTGCGCGCCCACGATGTGATCCTGCAGCGGCCGCACGCCAGCCGTCACATCCTTGTTCCAGTCCGGATAGGCCTTGGTCAGCGCGGCCGAGATCTGATCCAGATTGGCGCGTGCCTGCGCCAGCGACACGCCCGGCTTGAGCCGCGCGATCGTCTGGAGGTAAATGCTGACGTTGTTCGGATCGCGCACGCGCTCGTCGGCCGGGACCACGTACGGCACCCATAGATCCGTCGGGCGAACGGCGCCGATCGGATATTCGAAGTCAGGCGCCATGACGCCCAGGACCTGGTACGCGCCGCCTTCGAGCGGGATCGTCCTGCCGACGATCTCCGGGGCGGCGTGGAAGCGCCGCCGCCAGAGCCCGTCGCTCAGGACCGCGACGTGGTCGCGTCCCTCCACTTCGTTGTCGGCGTTGAATGCCTGGCCCATGGCCGGATACTCGCGCAGGACGGTGAAGAACCCGGCCGTGACCCGCTGCGCGCGGATTTCCTCCGGCTCGAGGCCCGGCTCCCGGAGCGTCATGCCGAGACCCGCGATGGCCGCGATGGACTCGAAGACCTGCTGCTGCGCGGCCCAGTCCATGTAGTTCTGAGGCGCCGCGCTCGACAGGGCTTCGGGATCAGGATTGGGTGCCGTGAACAACCCGCCTGCCGGCGTCGGCTTCCTGCGTTCGCCGACCGCGACAAGCCGGTCGTGCTCGTCGAAGGGCAAGCCGCGAAGGACCACGGCATCGACGACGGAGAAGATGGCGGTGCTCGCGCCGATCCCGAGCGTGAGCACCAGCAAGGCGATCAGTGTGAACGAGGGCGTGGATCGCAGCGAGCGGACGGATGTCTTCAGGTCGTCAAGCATCGGTAGAGTACTGACGCCGCAACACGGCGGATGGTTGACTTCGGACCTGCCAGCGTCAGCTATCTTCCCGGCAGCGTCAGCGCCACCAGCGCTGTCGTCCGGCCCGATCCCGTCGCGTACACCAGGTACTGCTTGCCGTTGTGCATGAACGTCATCGGGACGGCGCTGGTGCGCGTCGGGATCTCGACGGCGCCGACTTCCTTGCCGGTCTTCTTGTCCACGGCGTAGATCCCGTACGGGCCATCAGGCGCACCGCCGTTGCGGCCGGTGCCGTAGATGACGAGCGTCTTCGTCGTGATCACCTGCGGCTGCGAACCAAGGCGGCCGACCACGGTGGGTGGCAGCTTGACGTTCGCGAAGAGCGCCGCGTCCGGCGACGCGGCGTCCACCGTTGGCGGCGCCATCTTGCCGCCGTTCGGCATCCACCACACCTTGTCGCCCGTGTTCATGTTGTAGCCGGTGACACCGCCAAGCTCTTTCGGCTTGAGGATGGAAATGCCGGCAATGGACGACGTGCCGGGTTCCGCATCCTTATAGGAGACTGCGCCCCGACCGCCACCGCCCCGGCCGCCGCCAGCCCCGCCTCCTCGACCGCCGGCCGCTCCGCCTCGATTCGGCGGCGTATACCCAGCCGGGGCCGGCAATGCGCCGGCCAGACCGCACGAGTCCTTCGGTCCCTGCACGTAATCGTGTTCGGAGCACGGATCTTTGATCACTTCGATCGTGCTGAGTCCCGTCTGCCCGCCGACATACATGAACCCGGTTTCGGGATCGACCGCGGCGCCGCCGTCGATGTTCACGCCGCCGGACGCGCCCGGCGCGTACCACGAGCAGTGTTTGGCGCTGGTGCCATCCATCGCCGACGCCGGAATGAAGTACGGGCCCATGCGACAGGCCTGCGCCAGTTTCAACGCCGCGGCTTTGATCTCAGGGGTGTAGTCGATCAGGTCGCCCTCCATCAGGCCCTGCTGCGAATACGGTGCGGGCCTCGACGGGATCGGCTGCGTGGGCCACGTCTGTTCCCCTTTGACATCGCTCTGCAGCACCGGCGTCTCCGGCATCGGCCAGATCGGTTCGCCCGTTTCGCGATCGAATGTGTAGATCCAGCCCTGCTTGGTCGTCTGCGCCACAATCTTCCGCGTGCGGCCGTTGATCGTAATGTCGAGCAGGTTCGGCGCCATCGGCGTGTCGTAGTCCCAGATGTCGTGGTGGACCATCTGGAAGTGCCACTTGCGCTTGCCGGTCTTGACGTCGATCGCGACGATGCTGTTGGCAAAGAGATTCGCGCCTGGCCGGTGCCCGCCGTACTCGTCGCTCAGGCCCATGCCCACCGGGATGTAGACAAGCCCGAGATCCGGATCGGCGGAGTAGGGCGCCCACGCATCGACCTTGCCGACGCCCGGCGTGCCGATCGCGGTACCGTTCTTCCACGTGTCGGCGCCGAATTCACCCGCCTGCGGCACCAGGTTGAATTTCCAGAGCAGCTTGCCGGTGCGGATGTCGTACCCGCGGATCCAGCTCGGCAGGTTTTTCAATCTGATCGGGTAGTAGCCGTGAATGTGCGAATTCCCGACCACGATCACGTCGCCGACGATGATGGGCGGACAGCTCGACGCGATCTGGCCCATCGCCGGATCGATGCCAACGGTCCCGTCGGCCCCGATACCTTTTTCCTTGTCCCACGTTTCGCCGGGCTTCGCCTTTCGGGCCGGCTTCAGCTCGCTGATCGTCAGCGAATCGGGGTCATCGACGGCGAGTGGCACGAGCGGAAATCCCAGATCGTCCATCAGGTCCAGCACGCCGCCGTTGCGGACCGCCGGATCCGGCTTGCCCGTCTTCGCATCGAGAATGCCCATGTGGTACCCGGGCGTGACGACGACGATGCGCTCGTTGCCGCGGCCGTCGGTCCAGTAGGCGAGGCCGCGGCCCGCGAATTGCCGGGGCGCCTTCTGCCAGCGGATGCCTTCTTCCAGCTTCCACGACCACGTCGTGGCGCCGGTTTCCGGATCGATCGCATACGCGTATCGATGAGTCGTCGCCACCGTGAAGATCCGCCCGTTCGCGTAGAGCGGCGTCGTCCGGTAGTACTCGTCGATGCCGTCGGCAGACGCGTTCCACTTCCAGGCCATGGTCAGCGTCTTGAAGTTGGCCGCGTTGATTTGATCGAGCGGCGAGTACCGGGTGCTCCAGGCGTCGGCGCCCCAGTAGCGCCATTCGCCCGGGGCGTTGCCGCGGACGAGGCCGGGCGGCTGCTGTGCGCCGACCAGGGCCGACGGCAGCGCGATACCGCCGGCAAGCGCGATGCCCGCGAGTCCGGTGATGGCTACCAGGCGGCGCGACGAGAATCGTGAGGTCATGACCCGTGTCTCCTTGTGCGCGTGTCTATTTCGAGCTCAACTGAATCCTGATCTTCCGCAATACCGCCCGATCCGTCGGCATCGCGGTCTTTCCGGCCGGCATCTTGTTTTCCTGGAGAATGTACGCCATCACCTCCACCGACTGCTTTGGCGTCAGCGAGCCCGGCTCACTCTTCGGCATCTTCGTCTTGACCCAGTCGTACAAGTCGGAGAGCGGCCGGCCACTCCAGTTCTTCTTGAAGTTGTCGCCGGTGTAGTAGCCCCTCGGGTGGCACGCGACGCACACGCCGTAGTACAGCTCTTCGCCCTTATCAGCCTGCGCCTGCGTGTACACGCCGCCCAGGGTCGTCGTCGGGGTCGCGGTGGAGGGGGCGCCTTGTGCGGCACCCCTGACCATGACCGCGCTGCCCAGCGCGAGCGTGACAGTCACGCCCGCCATCCATCGGTTTACCTGCCTGGCCAAACAACCCCCTGCGTGCGGGGCACCTTCCCGATGCCTTTGTATACGAACTTCTGCAGCCTGCGGCCCTGATACGTTTCGGTCGTAAACAGATTGCCTTTCGAATCCGTCGCGATGCTGTGGACCGCGAACCACTGTCCGGGTTGGCGGCCGCCGTCGCCAAAGTTCGTCAGCATCTCGAGTGTCTTACGCAGCAGGACGTAGATGCGCTCGTTCTTGCCGTCGGCGATGTAGAGATACTTCTGTTCGGGATCTTTGGAGAACGCCACGTCCCAGATCGATCCGTCGCCCAGCGTTTTTGTGGCGATGTAGGTTTCGTTGACGAACTTGCCCTCACGCGTGAAGACCTGCAGGCGATCGTTCGGCCGGTCGCAGACATAGACCAGGTTGTCGACGGAGAGATCCGAGCAGTGCACCGGGTTGCGGAACTGCTGGGCTTTCGGCGCGTTCGGATCGTAGGCGCCGAGATTCGTGTCGTCCGGCTTGTTCCCGTACGCGCCCCAGTAGCGCTTGAAGGCGCCGGTGTCCGCATCGATCACGGCCACACGTTTGTTCAAGTAGCCGTCGGCGATGTACGCCTCGTTGGCTTTGGGATCGACGTAGATCTTCGCGACGCGGCCGAAGTGGGTCGTGTCGTTGGACGCAATCACCTGGTTCGGCACGGCCTTGCCGAACTGCGCGACGAACTTGCCGTCCTGCGTGAATTTCAAAATCTGACCGTCGCCGGGCCCGCCGTTCTGCGGACTGCCGTTGCCGCCGATCCAGACGATGCCTTTGTAGTCAACGAAGATGCCGTGATTGGAAACCGGCCACTCGTAGCCCGTGCCCGGTCCGCCCCAGGAATGGAGCAGGGTGCCGTCGGTATCGAACTCGAGAACTGGTGGGGCCGCTTTGCAGCAGGCGCCGGCTGGCGGATTGAGTCCCGCGGCGCCTTCGTTCGGCTGCAGCGTGTCGTTGCGATGCACGATCCAGACGTGATCCTTCGCGTCGATGCCGACGCCGATCGTTTCGCCGAGCACCCAGCCATTCGGGAGCGGCTTGGGCCACATCGGATCCACTTCGAAGCGCGGCGCCTCGACGAGATCGCCGGCCTGCCGATCGAGCGCGGCAGCGGTGAGGCCGAGCGCGGCCAGCGTGGTGACCAGCGTCAGCCCGGTGAGCCAGGTTTTCATGCGTTGCGTCATCATCGCCCCGGCGTGAATCTCTGCACGCGTTTGCCTTCGAACGTTTCGCCGGTGAACAGGTTGCCGCGCGAATCCACGGCCACGCTGCCCACGCCCATGAACCGCCCTGGAATCCGGCCGCCCGTGCCGATTGATCCGAGCGTCGCCAAAGACTGGCGGTCAAGGATGAACACCGTGTGGTCCTGCCCGTCCGCGACAAAGAGGTACCGCTGCTGCGCGTCGGATGACAGGGCAATGTCCCACACCGAGCCATTGCCGAGGGCGGCCTTCGAGACCGTGGCTTCTTTCATGTACTTGCCGGTCTTGTCGAACACCTGCACGCGGTCGCTCGCGCGATCGCAGACATAGACCAGGCCGTCTTTTGCCAGCGTCACGCACGTCACGGCGCGGAATTGTCTGGCGGCAGCCGCGGCAGGATCGTACGCACCGGCGCCCGTGTCTTCAGGCGCCGCGCCGTACGCGCCCCAGTGCCGCTTGTAGGCGCCGGTTGCCGCGTCGAGCACCACGACGCGGTGATTCCCGTAGCCGTCGGCGACGTACACCTCGTTGGCCGACGCGTCGAAGTCGAGGTTCGCCGGTTTGTTAAAGAGCGTCTTGCTGTTGCTGCCGTCGCTCGAGCCGGGCGTGCCGTACTGTTTCAGGAACTGGCCCTTCGCGGAGAACTTCAACAGATGCGCGTCGTACGGTTTTGGTGCGGGCGGAGGTGTCGCCGCTGCCGCCGCGCCGGCCCGCCCGCCCGCGCGCGCGCCGGCGCCGCCACCGCGTGCGGCCGGTGGATCGGGCCAGCCCGCGGCCGCGATCCACACATTCCCTTGCGGATCGATCGCAATGCCGCCAGGCGTCTGCGGCCAGTCGTAGCCCTGGCCGGGTCCGCCCCACGAGCTCACAAGATTTCCAGCCGGATCGAATTCGAGCACCGGCGGCGCGGGCAGGCAGCAGTCTTCCGCGCCCGGCGGGGTCAGGCCCATCGCGCTTTCGGTGCGTGTGTTCAAGGAATCGATTCCGCGATGGACGATCCAGACATGGTCGCGGCTGTCGACCGCGACGCCCGTGACCGATCCGAGAATCCAGTGATTAGGCAGCGGCTTGGGCCAGAACGGATCGGCCTGAAATGTCGGAGCGGGTCCGCTCACGCCGCGAGTTTGCGCCGCCACGCCCGGCAGCCGCGGGAACCAGGCGCCGGCCACAGCCCCTCCGGCCGCCAAGGCAGCAAGCACAGCTATCGTCGCCCCGACGCGTCTCTGCATAGAATCTCCGCGGATGGCGGCCAGTATATCCCGGCCCGGCGGGCGGCGGACCGTTCGGTGGGCGTTCGGTTTGCTCATGGTCCTGGCTGTTGCCGGCGAGGCCCCGCGGCTTGCCGCGCATGAGATTCCGGCCAGCGTCGTCGTGCGGACGTTCGTGAAACCCGAGGGGGCGCGACTCCGGTTTGCGCTGCGCCTGCCGCTCGTGTCCATCCGCGATTTCGTCATTCCGGCCAGGGACGGCGGTGTGTTGCTGGACCTGCCGCGGGTCGAGCCGATGCTTGGCGACATGGTGCGGACCTGGGTCCTGCCGAGCGTTGCGTTTTTCGAGAGTGGGGAAGCCGTCGGTGCGCCGCGGATTGCGGCGACGCGCATCGCGCTGCCGTCCGATCCGAGCTTCGCGTCGTTCGACGCGGCGATCGCGCATTTCGGGCGCGCGCCGCTCGATCCCGCGACGGCTCTGCCCATCACCGACGCATGGCTCGACATCCTGATCGACTATCCCATCAGGAATGACCGCGCGCGATTCGCGATCGATCCGCAGTTCGGGCGATTCGGTCTTCGTGTCGTCACGACCCTGCGATTCCAGATGCCCGATGGGCCGGAACGCGCGTTCGAGTTCATCGGCGATCCGGGCAGAGTGGAGCTGGATCCCCGCTGGCACCAGGCCGCAGCCCGATTCGTGCGCCTCGGCTTTGCGCACATCCTGAGTGGCGTCGATCATCTTCTGTTTCTGATCTGCCTCGTCCTGCCGCTGCGGCGGTTCTGGACGCTGGTCAAAGTCGTGACGGCCTTCACCGTGGCGCACTCCATTACGCTCGCCTGCGCCGCCTTCGGATATGCGCCGGATGCGATGGGATTCCCGGCGCTGGTGGAGTTCCTGATTGCCCTGTCGATCGTCTACATGGCGATCGAGAACATCGTCATCGCCGTGAGTAAGGGGACAGGTCTCTCAACCACAGGTTTCCCACACTCCATTGCAGGTGGAAAACCTGTGGATTCGAGACCCGTCCCCGCGGCGCTCGATCGGCGATGGGCCGTGGCATTCGGATTCGGACTCGTCCATGGCTTCGGATTTTCGTTCGCGCTGAAGGAGACATTGCAGTTTGCCGGCTCGCATCTGGTGACGTCACTCGTCTCGTTCAATGTGGGTGTCGAGCTCGGGCAGATCGCGGTGTTGCTGGTCGTGCTGCCTCTGCTGGGGCTTCTGTTCCGCTACGTGATTGCGGAGTGGCTCGGCATCATAGTGGCGTCGGCCATCGTGGCGCATACGGCGTGGCATTGGTTAATCGAGCGCGGGGAAGCGCTCACTCGGTACGACTGGCCGGTTTCCGGACCGGCGGGGTTGGCGTCGCTGCTGCGGTGGGTGATGGGGGCCGTGGCGGTGGTTGGCGTGATGTGGCTGGGGCGGTTGTGGCGGGCGGCGAGGGCGAAAGCGAAGTCGTGACCAGCAGTCCCGCAGAGCGCGCCCACTGACCCGCCTGGAATCCGCGGCCCGGGACTTACAATCTCAGCTCTCCCATGCTCAGACTGTTAACTTTTCTTAAGCCGTACCGGCGTTCCGTCGCGCTCGTCCTGGTGCTCGCCTTGGCGCAGTCGCTCGCGGGCCTGTACCTCCCGCGCCTGATGGCCGACATCGTTGACCACGGGATCGTTCCGGGCAATACGCGCGAGATCCTGATTGCCGGCAGCGCAATGCTCGTGATGGCGCTCGCCTCCACGGCCTGCGCGGTGGCGAGCAGCTATCTGTCGGCGAAGACCGGCGCCGGTTTTGGCCGCGACGTCCGGAACCGGATATTCGACCGTGTCGCGCGCCTGTCCGTCCACCAGTTCGATCAGTTCAGCACGGCATCGCTGATCACCAGAACCACCAACGACACGGCGCAGGTCCAGCAGGTGCTGATCATGGTGATGACGATGGTCATCACGGCGCCGATGATGGCGATTGGCGGCGTCACCCTGTCGCTGTCCCAGGATACGCAGCTCGCGCGCGTGTTGATTGCCGTCATTCCAGTTCTGGCCATCGTCTTTTTCGCGATCATGCGCGCGGCGGTCCCGAAGTTTCAGCAGATGCAGGTCAAGATCGACAGGCTCAACCTGGTGCTCGATGAAGGCCTGACCGGCGTGCGGGTGATTCGCGCCTTCGATCGAAACGCGCAGCAGAGCGCCCGCTTCGACGCGGCCAATCGCGATCTGACGGAGAACGCGATCAGCGTCAACCGTCTCGTGTCGATGCTGATGCCTGTGATGTTCCTGATGATGAACCTCACCGGCGTCGTCATCATCTGGGTCGGCGCGCTCCGGATCGAGGCGGGCCACATCCAGGTGGGCGCGATGATGGCGTCCCTCCAGTACGCGGTGCAAATCCTGTTTTCGGTGTTCATGGTCACGGCATTGTTCGTCACGCTGCCCCGGGCGGCCGCGTCGGCGGAACGCATCAATGCGGTGCTCGATGTCGTCCCCGAGGTGCAGGATCCGGCTCAGCCCCGCCCTGCCGGCGACCTGCGCGGACATGTCGAATTCCAGGATGTGTCCTTTCAGTATCGCGGCGCCGAAGAGCCGGCGCTCTCGGGCGTGTCGTTCTCCGCGAAGCCGGGCGAAATCACCGCCATCATCGGGGGCACCGGTTCCGGCAAATCGACGCTCGCCGGCCTGATTCCGCGGTTCTACGACGTCAACGCCGGGCGGATCCTCGTCGATGGCGTGGACGTGCGCGAGATGCGCCAGGAGGATCTGCGCGCGAGGATTGGCTATGTGCCGCAGAAAGCCGTCCTGTTCACCGGGACGATGGCCAGCAACATCCGCTTCGGGCGCGACGCGGCCACTGACGATGAGGTGAGACACGCCGCGGCGATCGCGCAGGCGGCGGAGTTCATCGATCGATCGCCCCAGGGGTACGCGGCGCCGGTCTCCCAGGGCGGCACCAACCTGTCAGGCGGACAGAAGCAGCGGCTGGCGATCGCGCGCGCGCTCGTCAAGAAAGCCGACATCTACGTCTTCGACGACAGTTTTTCGGCCCTCGACTTTGCCACGGACGCCCGGCTCCGCGCCGCACTGAGGGCCCATACCACCGCGGCGACGGTCTTCATCGTGTCTCAGCGCATCGGCACCGTCATGAACGCCGATCGCATCGTCGTGCTCGATGAGGGGCGTGTCGCCGGTATCGGCCGGCACGCCGAGTTGCTTGCGGGCTGTGCCGTCTATCGGGAGATCGCGGAGTCGCAGGCGTCGCTCGACCCTTCGACCGGCTCAGGGTCGCCCCGAGCGGGGTCGAGGGGCGAGGTGGTCGCATGAGCGACGAGCGCATGAAAATGAAAACGCAGCAGGGTCCGCCGCCGAGTATTTTCGGGCGCGGACCGATGGGCGGCTTCGGCATGCCCGTGCAGAAGGCCAGGAACTTCAAGGGCACGGTGCGGCGGCTCGGCGGCTACCTGCGTCCGCACCGGACGGGCGTGGTGGTCGTGATCTCGGCGGGCGTGATGTCCACGCTGTTCGGCGTGGTCGGACCGAAGCTGCTCGGCAAGGCGACCACGAAAGTCTTCGAGGGCTACCTGGCGCGGACCGCCGGCCGTGGCGGCATCGACTTCGCGTACCTCGGGTCGCTGCTCACGTGGCTTGGGGTCCTCTATGTGGTCAGCGCCGCGGGACTGTACCTGCAGCAATACCTGATGTCGGGGATCGCGCAGCAGACGGTGTTTGCCCTCCGGCGCGACGTCGAGGCCAAGTTCTCGCGGCTGCCGCTGAAGTTCTTCGACGCGCGGACGCACGGGGAAATCCTCAGCCGCGCCGTGAACGACCTCGACAACATCAGCGCCACGCTGCAGCAGAACCTGACGCAGCTCATCAGTTCGGGGCTGTCCGTGCTCGGCATCGTTGTCATGATGCTGACGATCAGCTGGATCATGACGCTCGTCGTGCTGCTGACGCTGCCATTGAGCGTGACGATCGTCGCGACCGTGGCAAAGCGATCGCGCGCGTTCTTTGCCAGCCAGCAAAAGGCGCTCGGCGCCATGAACGGGCACGTCGCCGAGATGTATTCGGGGCACACGATCGTGACCGCGTTCGGGCATGAGCCGAAGGCCGTGGCCACGTTCACGCAGTTGAACGAGCAGTACTACAGCCACGCGTGGAAAGCGCAGTTCGCCACCGGCATGCTGTTTCCCGTGATGATGTTCATCGGGAACGTCGGCTATGTGGCGGTGGCGGTGATCGGCGGCCTGCTGGCCGCCGCGCGTTCGATTGCGGTGGGCGACGTCCAGGCCTTCATTCAATACAGCCGCCAGTTCTCGATGCCGATCACGCAGTTGAGCAGTATGGCCAGCACGATCCAGCTGACGGTGGCCTCGGCCGAGCGTGTCTTTGAGCTGCTGGACGAGCCGGAAGAGCCCGCGGATCCCGTGCCCGCGAAGGTGATCTCGTCGCCGGCGGGCCACGTCGAAATCGATCGCATGTCCTTCAGCTACAAGCCGGAGGCGCCGTTGATCGAAGACATGTCCATCGACGTCAAGCCCGGGCAGATGGTGGCGATCGTTGGTCACACCGGAGCGGGCAAGACGACGCTGGTCAATCTGTTGATGCGGTTTTACGACGTCCATGCCGGCGCGATTCGCATCGACGGCATCGACATCCGGGAGATGGCCCGCGGCGACCTGCGCCGAATCTTCGGCATGGTGCTGCAGGACACGTGGCTGTTTTCGGGAACGATTCGCGACAATATCGCGTACGGCCGCGATGCCGCGACGGACGAAGCGATTGTGAGTGCGGCACGGGCCGCCCAGGCGGATCACTTCATTCGCACGCTGCCGGACAGCTACGGCACAGTCATCAATGAGGAAGCCACCAACCTGTCACAGGGACAGAAGCAGCTGCTGACGATTGCGCGCGCGTTCCTCGCGGACCCGGCCATTCTGATCCTGGACGAAGCGACGAGCAGCGTGGACACGCGCACCGAGGTCCTGATTCAGCAGGCCATGGCCGAACTGATGCACGGCCGGACGACCTTCGTCATCGCGCATCGTCTCTCGACGATTCGCAATGCGGACTCGATCCTGATGATGGAACACGGCCGGATCGTCGAGACGGGATCGCACGAGGCGCTTGTCGCGGCGCACGGCAAGTATGCGGAGTTGTATCGCAGCCAGTTCACCGGGCCGGTGGCGGCAGGCTGATAGATCGCGTTGTATCCGACCTGGCGCGAATGTTGTGCCAAGATGCCAACTCGGTCTGGACCGAGTTGATACGCGGCGGCTCAGCGTCTGGCTGAATTGCCAGGCGTACCACGAACCAAGAAGGAGACATGCGCGTTGTCGCTCTGGCCGGGGTGATCCTGGCGTTCTTGACCGTTTCGCGGCCTGCGCAGGGCGGAGAGGGCCTGGGTGCCATGTGGGGCGAGGAAAAGACGCGTGAGTATCTGCAGAAGGCGGGCTTCCGGTCGATCACGACCAACCGGCTTGCGCATGACATTCAGAACAACTGGTACGTGGTGAAGAAGTGAGCAACTCGGTCCGGACCGAGTTGATGTCGTACCGCCTTACCAATTCGTAATCAACCGACAAAGACCGCACCTGACGGCTCGGTCCGCTGAGCAATGGTGTGCACCATATGGCCTGTTTGCGGGCCTTTGGCTGGCCCGGATTCTGCACTGCAAGGGCGCGCAGTATCCGTTTTGGTGATCAGGTGAACAGTGATGAACGCATCTGCAAGAGTTCCCAACGCTTCGACGGCGCCTGACGGACAGGCCGGACGCGGTCGCCACGCGACGGCCGGCTTTTCGGACGCGTTCGGAGAACGCCATCTGGTCTTTGATCCGGCGTCCGGATCCTCGATTGAAGCGTTGCGCTTCAAGAAGGAGTTCAGCGACTCCGCCGAGTTCGAGGCCGCGCTGCGCGCGCGCGTCGCGCAGGTGGGGCACCTGCAGCATCCGTCGCTCGCGACGGTGCAGTCGGTGGAGCGCACGGACGAAGGCCTGGCGCTCCTGTCGAGACATGTCTCCGGCCGCCGCGTGTCCCAGCTGCTGCCGAAGGCGCAGGGCCCGGCGTTCGCACTCGAGTTGATCCGGCTCGTCACACCGGCCCTCGCCGCGATTCAGCGCACCGGCGACGGCGTCGCGCACGGCGCGCTCTCCGCCGATCGTGTCGTCGTCACGCGCGACGGCCGGCTCGTGGTCGTGGAACACGTGCTGGGATCGGCGATCGACGCGCTCAAGCTGTCGCGCGCCCGCCTGAACGACCTTGGCCTCGTGGCGCCGCAGGGCCAGGAGCCGCTGGTCTTCGACGCCCGCAGCGACATGACGCAGCTGGGGTTCATCGCCCTCGAGCTGCTGCTCGGACGCCGGCTCAATCCCGCGGACTACCCGGACAAAGTGCAGGGGATGTTCGACGAGTACGTGTCGGGCGGGAGCTCGCCGATTCTTGCGGGCAAGATTCGCGGCTGGCTCGAACGCGCCATGCAGATCAGCCTGCGATCGTTCATGTCGGCGCGCGATGCCCACGATGCGTTCGGAGACCTGCCCGACGAGATGGACGTCCGCATTTCTGAATCCGGCCGGAGCCTGCTCGAGTTCCCGTCGGAGCCGACACCCGCGCCGATGCCGATTCCCACGATCAAGAACGATCGCGTCGTGGACGAGCGGAAGCCCCAGTCGATTCACGTCGTCGACGAGCGCAAGCCGAAACTGGCCGTCGCGCCTGCGCCGCCGGCACATGTCCATGCCCCGGAGCCGCTGCCGGCGCCGATCGTCCAGCAGGCCGCGTCCCGCTCG
>DASUGC010000125.1:0-2200 GCA_036274235.1 Vicinamibacterales bacterium | reverse complement strand
TGGCCTTCGGCCGCTCGCGCCCGCTCGGCCGCTCAGCGCCGCTCCTACGTCGCGGGCTTCGCGGACTTTCTATTAGTTGCGCATGGGGCCCCACCCCCATGCGCTCCTCGCGCCTCTTCTCTTAACGCTCGCTGGCCTTTGGCCGCTCGCGCCCGCTCGGCCGCTCGGCGCCGCTCCTACGTCGCGGGCTTCGCGGACTTTCTATTAGTGGCGCCTACTTGCCGCGCAAGACGGCGCCGTGTCTTGCCTCGAGGGCCGTGACGATCGTGTCAACGGCCAGTTGCACCTCGCTGTCCGTCAGCGTGCGATCCCGATCGCGGAACGTGAGCCGAATCGACAAGCTGATCTGTCCTTCCGGCACGCCTTTGCCGTCGTACCGATCGAACTCGCGCACCGATACCAGCATCGGAGGTGCAACCGAACGGATCGTGCCACGAAGATCGGCGGCTGGCAAGCGCTCGTCGACGAAAATCGACAGGTCGCGCACGATGGATGGGAAGCGCGGCAGCGGATCGATGGATGTCCCGGGTGTTCCGGCGGCGCGCTGGAGGGCCGCGGGATCGAGTTCGCCCCCGTAGACCGGCACGCCCGCGCTCAGACCGCGAGCCGACGCGAGTTCGGGCCGCAGCTGACCGATCGATCCCATCGCCGGCCCGCTCGGCCCCGCGCCGTCGTCTCCCATGAACAGATCCGCGGCGCGACCGCGAACGAACCACGGGTGCGCCTCAGTTGGCCGCGCTACGATCGACACGCCGAACGCGTCCGCGAGCAACTCGGCGATGCCCTTCGCATCAAAGAAATCCACCGGACCGTCATCGCCACCCCAGTGGCTCGTGCGTTTGCCCGTCATCGCCCAGGCCACGCGCGGGACCTCGCCGGTCGGCAGGAAGGCGGCGCCGGCTTCGAAGATCCGGATGTCTTCGGTCTCGCGGCGGCGGCTGTACACGAGCGCATCCAGCAGCCCGGGCAACAGCGAGGGCCGCAGGACCGCGAATTTTTCCGAGAGCGGGTTCAGGATCTCAACCAACCCGCTCGTACCTGTCGTACCCGTCGTACCTGTCGTACCCGAGAAGTGCTCCGCCGCGCTGTTTTCGATGAACGTGAAGGTGCACGTCTCCTGCAACCCGGCGCCGCAGAGCACGCGGCGGATCAAACGATCGCGTGCGACGACGGGGGACATCTCCCGCGGCGGCGCGTGCAAGGCCGGAAATGTGGCGGGAATCCGGTCAAGGCCCCAGTGCCGGCCCACTTCTTCGATGAGGTCCGCCTCGCGCGAGACGTCGATGCGGAACGCGGGCACCGAGACCTGCCAGCCGTCGGCGGCCGGAACCGGCCGGAAACCGAGCCGCTCGAGAATGCGGGACACGTCAGCATCAGGCACCCGGTCGCCAAGCAGCTGGGCGAGGCGGGTCCGGGACAGCGCGACGACGCGCGGTTCGAATGCGCGCGGGTAAACGTCAGAGGCACCGCCAACCGGGCTGCCGGCGCCAATCTTTGTCAGGAGTTCGAGGGCGCGCCCGAGCGCGCGCACGGGAGCCGTGATGTCGGCGCCGCGCTCGAAGCGCGCCGAGGCTTCAGTTTTCAGCCCCAGCTTCCGGCTGGTTGCGCGGACGGAGGCCGGCACGAACCAGGCGCTTTCCAGCGCGACATGGGAGGTGGTGCCCGCGACCTCGGAGGCCAGGCCGCCCATCACGCCGGCGATGGCCACCGCCCGTTCGCGATCGGCGATGACGAGCATGGTCTCGTCGAGCGTGCGCTCGATGCCGTCCAGCGTCGTCAGCTTCTCGCCGGCCCGCGCGCGGCGCACGCGGATTTCCGGTCCCGACAGCCGCGCCACGTCGAAGGCGTGCATCGGATGGCCTGTTTCGATCATCACGTAGTTGGTGACATCAACGACGTTGTTGATGGGCCGGACGCCGGCCGCGGAGAGACGATCGGCGAGCCAGGCCGGTGAGGGGCCTACGGTCACCGTCGCGAGCGCCAGCGCGTAGCGGCCGCAGCCGGCGTCGCCAATGGAGACGGGGATTGAGGCGTGGCCGGGGCGATCGACGCCGGCCGGCGATCCAGTCAGATCGAGATCGAACGCGGCCGAGGCTTCGCGCGCCAGCCCGTACACGCTCAGACAGTCGGGCCGGTTGGCCGTGATTTCGAAATCCATCACGTCACCGTCGATCGACGCCACCTCGAAGCCGCACGCGGC
>DASUGC010000124.1:0-26462 GCA_036274235.1 Vicinamibacterales bacterium | reverse complement strand
CCGGCGGGCTGAAGCCCGCCGGCTACGAGTCAGTTCCCCGCCGCCACCGGCACTCTGACTTGAACGGACCGGGCGAGCCGCACGCGAACGGCCGTGCCGCGGCTGAACTGTACCGGCTTCCCGTGGGTGGAGAGGACCACCGCCGTTCCGGCGCCGCCGCCGATTGCCGCGCCGGCCGCCGCGCCCTTCTTGCCGCCGAGCAGGCCGCCGATGATCGCGCCGCCGACAGCAGGAAAGGCGATTTTGGCGACGTCTTTGTCCTTGGTGCTCCTGGCCTGCGCGGCCACGCCGGCAGAGATCGGATAGCGCTCGTTGTTCGCGACGACCGTATCGAAGTGCATCGCCAGCTGCGCGCGGCCCTTCACATTGCCGGCGCGCTTGGCGACGGTCACCTTGCCGCTGACGACGCTGCCGGCCGGCAGCACCTGGATGCCGTGCACCCGCACCGGGGCGGTGAGGGTCGCCCGCACCGGCTGACCGACGCGGCTGGTTTCACTGCTCACCGTCGTGTCCAGATGCAGCGAGAGCGGCGTTCCATTGGGCACAATGTACTCGCGGAACTTCGCCGTCCGCGGCAACGCGACGGGCTTGCCCGGCGTGACGACCTGCACGACGTCGATCTCATCGCGCGGCACTTCACGCACACCTTCGTCCGATTTCACCTTGACGATTTCCGCGTCACGCGCGGCGAGCGTCCCTTCCACCACGCCGCCATCGTCGCGCGTCAACTGAACGTCCGTGCCGACTGGAACTTTCTCGAGGTCAACGTGCCGATTGCAACCTGCGAAGAGAAGACCGGCGGCCAGTGCTGCGACGAGTGTCGTGGCTCGTCCGGAGTGCATAAGACCTCCTTTGCTCTACCGGCCGTCAGAAGACATCAGTCTGCCAGTAGACGACTGGAGTCAATTCCTGCAGGGATGATGCCAACGGCCGGAGTGGCCGGATCATCATGATTTCGGCTGGAGGAATGTCCTCCTGGACAATAAGTTGGGACGGACGGATGGATGGCGGGAGCCAGCCGGAGAGGCGCGGTCCGGGCTCCGCCGGCGTGCGAGCCGCGAGGACCTGAAGCATGGAGCCGATGCGCGCGCCCGACGGATCGTAATCGCCGCACTCTTCGAGCACGGCGCCGCGCGGCCCGCGCGAGATCAGGACATAAGCGACGGGGCGATCGCCTTCTTCCGAGACAAAGAATTCCACCTGTCGAGTGCCGGGAGGCCCGAATCCGGCCAGCAGGCGGCGTCGAGCCAGCATGAACGCGATGAACTCGGCGGATCGATCGAGCGAGAAACCAGCACCGCCGCGATAGCGCGCGGAGATCTCGGCAATCTTCTCGAGATCTTTTTCTTCTCCCGATCGGACGAACGTAGCTGGCGCGCCGCGCGATACCGGCGGGCGCACGTCGATCGAGACAAGTGAACGCCTCAGGGTCTGAAAGCCTGCGCGCTCGTAATACTCAGCGCCGATTTCGGAGAACAGCAAAGCGAACGCGCATTGACGTGAGACGGCGTCTTCGATCATCAGATCGAGGAGCGCGCGCGCATGGCCGCGGCCGCGCTGCGAGTCGGGCGTAAAAACCGCGCCGATTCCGAGCACGGGCACCATGCGGCCGCCAACACTCGCCTGCAGGTCATACCGCTTGGCGCTGGCGAGCAGGCTGTCGCCGTCGATCAAGGCCATCCGGCGAAGGTGTTTCCGGCCCCACGGCGTACTCATTTGGGCCCGATTCCAGGCCCCATAGGCGGATCGGGTAAGTCCTTCTCCCCAAACTGGATAGGTGTCGTCAAGGATCGAGTCCAGAAGGGCGGGATCGGCCTGTAACAAACGTGTCACGTCAGCCCTGTGTCCTTTCGCCCAAGTACGGGTCTAATTGGATCATGATGCGCAACATCTTCCGCCATCTGAACCCGACCCGGCTGTTCGTGCTGGGCGCGGTGGTCATGCTGACCGCGGGGCTGGCGCAGGCGCAAAAGGGACAAAAGAGCCCGGGCGCCGTGCCGTCCAGACCGGATACACGCACCATCGCGCACGTGTTGGATCGTATCGGCTTTGGCGCACGGCCCGGCGACATCGAGCGCGTCGAGAAAATGGGGCTCGCCAAATACATCGACCAGCAGCTCTATCCTGAAAAGATCCCGGACAAGGCGCTGGAGGAACGACTGAACGACTTCCCCACGCTGAAAATGTCCACGACAGAGCTGGCGCAGAATTATTTCAATCCCGCGGACGAAGCGCGGCGCTTGCAGCAGCAGGCGCAGGCGCGCGCGGCCGCCGCGAACGACATGAACATGACGACGGCCACGCCGCCGCCGCAGGGCGCCGGCCGTCGCGGTCAGCCGCCGCCCGCCAACCAATCGGGTCAGCCGCCGGCTCCGCCGCCGCCGCCCACGCCGGAACAGCGCGCCCTGCAGCAGAGGGCGCAATCGGTGACGCAGGAGCTCATGCAGGGCAAGATGCTCCGAGCCGCGCTGTCAGAGCGGCAGCTGCAGGAAGTTCTCACGGACTTCTGGTTCAATCACTTCAACGTTTTCATTGGCAAAGGCCAGGTGCGGCAGTACCTGACGGAGTACGAACGCGATGCCATCCGGCCGTACGTACTCGGCAATTTCCGCGACATGCTCGGCGCCACCGCGCACAGTCCGGCGATGTTGTTCTACCTGGACAACTTTCAGAGCCGCACGCCGAACCCGGCGCCGTTCGTCGGCCGCGGCCGCGGGCAGTTTCCCAATCTGCAGCAGCGGCTGGCCGATCCGCGGCTGACGCCCGAACAGCGGCAGCAGATTCTGGCGCGTTTGAACGTCATCGATCCGCAGCAGCAGCGGCGGCAAGGCGGCCTGAACGAAAACTACGCGCGGGAATTGATGGAACTCCACACCCTCGGGGTCGATGGCGGCTACACGCAGCAGGACGTCATCGAAGTCGCGAAGATCCTGACGGGCTGGACGATTGACAGGCCGCAGCAGGGCGGATCGTTTACCTTCAACGCGCAGTTCCACGACACAGGGACCAAGACCGTTCTTGGCAAAACGTTCAAGAACGACGGCCAACAGGAGGGCGAGCGTCTGCTGGACATGCTCGCCATGCATCCGCAGACGGCGCACCACATTGCGTTCAAACTCGCGCAGCGGTTTGTAGCCGATGAGCCGCCGGCCGCACTCGTGGATCGGGCGGCCAGGCGGTTCCTCGAGACCAAAGGCGATCTCCGCGAGGTCACGCGCACCATCATCACGTCGCCGGAGTTTTTCGATCAGAAGTACTACGCGGCCAAGGTGAAGACGCCGCTGGAGTTCGTCATTTCCGCGGTGCGGGCGACCAATGCGGAGATCGTCAACCCGCAGCCGATGGTCCAGGCGCTCAATCAGCTCGGCATGCCTCTCTACGGCGCGCAGCCGCCGACCGGATACAGCATGACGGCCGACGCGTGGGTGAACACGGGCGCGCTGCTCGCGCGCATGAACTTCGCGCAGCAGCTGGTCAATCAGGGGATCCCGCAGGGTGCCGCTCCAGCCGGTCGAGGCGGTCGAGGCGCGCCGCCGCCGGACGTCCGCCCCGGCCAGCCGCCCGCCCGCGGCGCGCAGCCGCCGGTGCGGCCCGCACAGCAGCAAGGCGCCGGTCGCGCCGGTCAGGCGGCCAACCAGATGCAGCGGCAGCTCCTGCTGACCGGTCGCGGCCCGCTGCAGGTGGACATCCCGGCACTCGCGCCGGACACCAGCAGCGAATCGATCGACCGCGCGATCGACACTTTGCTCGCAAGCGGCGCCTCGGATGCCACGCGCCAGGTGATCGCGAAGGCGACGACGCCTCAACAGATCGTGGCGCTGACGCTGGGGTCGCCGGAGTTCCAGAAACGATAGACACTGGGCAACGCGAGCGCGCGTGAGCGCGCGAGCCGCCGGAGCGGAGTGGGGCGATGGGGTCCCCGCGAGCGACGGCGAAAGGGGGTCCGGCGGGACGAAGTCCCCCGGAAAAAACACATGATGACTCGAAGAGTGTTTCTGAAAAACGGCAGCGCGGCGCTCGTCAGCCTCGGTTTCACGCCGATGTTCATCGCGCGCGCGGCACAGGCGGCGCAGGCGCGCCAGAAGATTCTCATCGCGATCTTCCAGCGCGGCGCCGTTGACGGCCTCAACATGGTGGTGCCGTTCGGCGAGCGGGCGTACTACGGCAACCGGCCCTCGATCGCGATTCCGACGCCGGGCGCACCGGGCGGGGCGGTCGATCTCGACGGCTTCTTCGGATTGCACCCGAGCATGACCTCGCTGGCCCCCTGGTTCACAGACGGGCATCTGGCCATCGTGCACGCGTGCGGATCGCCGGACGACACGCGCTCGCACTTCGACGCGCAGGACTACATGGAGAGCGGGACGCCCGGCAACAAGGGCACGCGCGACGGCTGGATGAATCGGTACCTCCACGCGAAGGATCATTCCGAGCGGTCCACCCCCTTCCGCGCCGTGGCCTTGACGCAGGCGCTGCCTCGATCGCTGCAGGGCTCGTCGCCGGCGCTCGCCATCGGCCAGCTCGGCCAGTTCGGCGTCCGCGCGGGACAGGACACGGACATCATGACGAACGCCTTCGCATCGCAGTACGCGCAGGCAGCCGACGCGATGCTTGGCGCGACCGGCCGCGAGGCGTTCGACGCGGTGAAGATGCTCAAGGATGCGAATCCAGCCGGCTATGCGCCCGCGAACGGCGCGGAATACCCGCGTTCAGGCTTCGGCGACGCCATGCGCCAGATCGCGCAAATCATCAAGGCGGATCTGGGCCTGGAAGTGGCGTTCGCGGAACTGGGCCAGTGGGATCACCACGCAAACGAAGGCGGGTCCACCGGACAGATCGCCAACCGCCTCGACGACTTCGCGACAGGCCTGTCCGCCTTCGCGCGCGACATGGGCGACCGCATGGCGGACGTGGTACTCGTGACGATGTCGGAGTTCGGCCGAACGGTGAAGGAAAACGGCAACCGCGGCACCGACCACGGTCACGGCAACGCGATGTTGATCCTGGGTGGCAACGTCAAAGGCGGAAAGGTCTACGGCCGCTGGCCCGGACTTGCGCCCGAACAGCTCTATGAAGGTCGAGACCTGGCAATCACGACGGACTTCCGCGACGTCTTTGCCGAGTGCGTGACCGGGCACCTGGGCGCGAGGGACATCTCGCAGATCTTCCCGGGACACCAGTACGCGAAGCCGCTCGGGTTCATTCGAACGTAGCGCCGCAAGTCAGAGGCCGGAAGTCAGAAGTCAGAAGCAAGGAACACACTGACGCGCGCGATCTGATTGTTCAATGGGCTGAAAGAAATGGATGGCCGGCGTCAGTCCGTTCCGCGCTTCTGACTTCTGACGTCTGACTTCTGACTTAACATTGCGAGAGATGAACCTCCACTCTCTCCCCACTCCCTTCGTCGCGATCGATCGCGCGCGCGTCAAATCGAACATCGCGGCCATGCAGGAAGTCGCGCGCGCGGCGGGTGTGGCGCTGCGGCCGCATGCCAAAACGCACAAGAGCCCGGCGATCGCCAACTGGCAGCTGGAAGCCGGTGCGGTGGGAATCTGTTGCGCGAAACTCGCAGAGGCCGAAGTCTTTGCGGACGCCGGGATTACCGACATCCGAGTGCCCTACCCCGTGAACCCCGTCAACGCCGGGCGCGTACGCACGCTACTCTCCGCCGGCGTGACGCTCTCGATCGTCGTGGACGACGTTGAGGTGGCGCGCCAGTGGTCGCAGGCCATGACGGGCGCGGGCATGAAGCTTTCCGTGCTCGTGAAAGTTGATGTGGGCTTTCACCGCTGTGGCATCGACCCGGAGTCGCCGCACGCAATCGACGCGATTCGGACGATCAACGATCTCGCCGGCCTGTCGTTGCGCGGACTGCTCAGCCATGCCGGTCACAGTTACGGCGCGGGGTCCGGTCATGAGCTCGCGGAAATTGCGGACAAGGAGATCGAGATCCTTCGCACCGTCGCCAGCGGCGCACGGAGCGCCGGGGTTGAGATCCATGAGCTCAGCGTGGGCTCGACGCCCACCGCGCGTTTCATCCCACTCCAGAAAGGCGCAACCGAGATGCGCCCCGGCAATTACGTGTTCTACGACCGCACCCAATTGGGCCTGGGCGCGACGACCGCATCGGGCTGCGCCATGTCCGTCATCGCCACCGTCGTCAGCCGGCCGGTCGCATCGCGCGTGATCTTCGACGCGGGCAGCAAGACGCTGACGTCGGACGCGGCGCGCGGATTCGGCACGACCGTCGGCCATGGACTGGTGTATCCGGATCTGGAAACCGAGACGCCCCAGCCGTCGATTACGATCGAACGCCTGTCCGAAGAACACGCGGTGGCACGGGTCCTGCCCAATTGCACGCTGCGTCCGGGCGATCGCGTCCGCATCCTCCCCAATCACGCGTGCGTGGTCACGAACCTCGCCGATGAGCTGGTGCTCGTGGACGGCATGACGGTGGTGGACCGGATCGCCGTCGGCGCCCGCGGCAAGAACTACTGAGGGGCCTGACCCTTCGTGCTACAGTTCGGTGCGATGGCCAAGTCCCTCCCTGGTGAAGCTCTCGGCATGGTCGAAACGCGCGGGTTCGTCGGCATGATCGAAGCCGCCGACGCCATGGTGAAGACCGCCAATGTCGTGTTCGTCGGATGGCAGAAGGTCGACGCGGGCCTGGTAACGGCGATCGTACGTGGCGATGTCGCGTCAGTGAAGGCCGCGACCGATGCGGGTGCGGCGGCGGCGAGAAAGGTCGGCGAGCTCGTCGGCGTGCACGTGATTCCGAGGCCGGTTGAAGGACTCGGTCAGGTCTTTCCGATCGACTGAGCGGCGACAGGGCCGGCCGGCCAGACCGTCGGCGGCGGATCCCCCAGCAACGGTTTCAGCGCGTCAATCTGCGCGGTCGTCAGGCGATCGAACTTCACGGCGAAGCCCATGCCCCGTTCGACGTACTGCACGCGGCCGCCGATCTCTATCCTTGTCTCGTCGATCGGGATGATGACCACGGTGTGTTCGTCCCGCATCGGCGTGGACATGGTTTGAACGAAACACCCGCCCCAGCTGATGTCCGTGACGCGGCACGGCGAGGCGCCGGACTGGCCCCGGTACCGGCCGTCGAGAGGCCGGGCGAATCTGGCGTGTTCCCGCCGCTCATTCATTGCCATCGTTATATCGGCCGAAGCGTGCGCCATCCGCACCCAGGGCACGGCGCGACGGCTATGGATCGATGATGAGAAATCCTGACAAATTTCGACCGGTATGACCGGCGGCCCACGCCTGCACAGCGACAAAATTGGCAGTTTCGTGCTTCCACCAATCGGTGGTTGTGACGTCAATCGCAACAGGCCGGCCCTCCGCAATCGCGGCATCAAGGATGGCTCCCGGATCGTCCGGCCAGTCCCAGCCCGGGCACAACAGCGCGAGATCGTCGCGCTTGGAGATTGCGGCGCCGACGCGGGCTTGCGGGCAATAGTGTCCGGCGACCACGAGCGCGCCTCTGGGCAGCAACCGGATCTGATGCTCGATGATGGTGCCTCGCGCGGCGGCTGCGCGTGATGCCTGCGTCGCGATCGGCACGATCGCCAATGGGATCGCGAGACCGATGACAGTCGGCCATCGCCGTGCCGTGAGCCAGGTGGCAGCAGGCAGAAAGAAGGCAATCGGCACGGCCGCCAGCACGTACCGCGGACTGAACGATCCCTCTGGATAGAACAACAGGGCGCACGTCGCGACGGCGGCAGGCGCGGCGACGAGCAGGACGCGCCGGCTGATCGCGGTGGGGACGTACCTGTTTTCCGCAGACTTCCCGGCCTCGGCTTCGGAAGCCTGTGGAAAACAGGTGCGTCCCCACATCAAGAGGCCGGTCACCACAGGGAGAGGACCAGCGGCGAGCACCCAGAGGATCGCGACACCGATGCTCCCGGCGGTGATCGGATTGGCAGCCGCGTTGTGAGACAACGCCGCGTACCAGCGTCCGACACCCGGAGGTGGCATCGCCCACAGCGTCACCGCCGCGATCGCCGCCAGCGACAGCCCGGCAACAGCGGAACGCCGAAAGCCCAGCAACAGCACGGCCGCGACGATATGAATCGCGGCGGTCTCGCGGGTCAGAATCGCGGCGCCGAGAAGCGCGCCGGTCGCAATCGCCTGACCGCCGGCGGCAGCCGCGAGCGCGGCCATCGACATGGCGAGCGCGGGTGCGTCCGTCAGCACCTGGTGCGCGGTGTGCACGAACGACGGCGACACCGCGACCATGGCACCCGCGAGCCATGCGCCATTTCGCTTCAGTCCCAGCCGCGTCGCCAGCACAGCCATCGCCGGCGCCGCGAGGGCGCCCGCAATCGTCCAGAACCAGCGCAGCACGGGCTCGGCCCAGGCCGGATCGATGCCGTTCACGACGGCGTGCGAGATCAGAAGAAACAGCGGCCGTCCCAGGAACAGTCCGCTGCGGCCGCCGGTGATCGCCAGCGTGACGTAGTCGCCTGCGTCCCAGTACACGATGCCGTGCGTGCCGACGGCGGCCGACGCGAGACACGCGAGCAGCCAGAGCCCGATGAGATCGCGCCTGGTCACCCTGACGTCAGCGTCTCTTCGCCCGCTTCGCGCGGCGGCGTCTCGCGCGGCCATTGACAGGCTCCAGCGGCAAACCGTCCCCGGTAATGAGCGGCTGCGTCGGATCGACCAGCAGGTCGAAGATGTGGCCCTGCGTCGTGCGGAGGAACAGGCCGCGGCCATCGGTCAGCAATCGCATCTCACCGGCGTCGTCCAGCGTTTCCGACAGACGCCGCCGGAAGAAGTCGCGCAGCGTATCCATCATCTGCTTCAGCGTGGCGGGCGCAAAACCGCGGCGTCGCAGATCGGCCAGGGCGAGCAGTTCGAGTACATCGACAGGCGTATAGCGGCGCTCGGTGAAGCCGCCGGAACTGGTGCGTTTCGACGCAATCGCCGACAGAAACACCCGCGTTGCGTCCCAACCCTGCAGCTGCCGGGCGGTCAGGCCCGTCAGCGCCGCCACCTCCCGGGAGGAGTAGCTCGTTTTCAGCCGCACGCTAGGCTTTGTCTCCAGCCGCCATGTGCGACGCAATCATGTCCGATTGCCGCGCCCCGTCAAAGTCCTTTGCGGTCAGGCCACCGGCGTCGTGCGTGCTCCAGGTGACGGTGACTTTGCGGTAACTGATTTGCAGATCGGGATGGTGATCCGCCTCCTGCGCGTCAAAGGCGAGGCGCGTGACATATGCAATGGCATCCGGGAATGACTTGAACGTGTACTGCCTGCGAATGGCGCCCTGGTCGGGCGTCCAGCCCGGCAGCGCGCCCAGACGATCCTGGATTTCCTGTTGAGTCAGTTTCTTCATACGCGTGCTCCGTGAGGGATCGGGCGGATGAAACGGTCCGGCGTTGTGAGCGAGAGCATCGGATCGCGGAGGCCGTCGAGGATTGATGAGGCGACCAGCCGCGCGGTGAGCGGCGCGAGCAGGATGCCGTTGCGATAGTGGCCCGTCGCCAGTGTCACTGTCGGCGCCATTGTGAGAGGACCAATGAGCGGCAGGCCGTCCGGTGACGCGGGTCTCAGCCCGACTCGCACTTCCGCGAGCGCGGCGTGCCGCGCGTCAGGGAGCAATCTGGCAACGGCGTCGGTCAGCGATCGGACGCCATCGACCGTGGACGCTTCGTCGAAGCCGACGTCCTCCACCGTCGCCCCGACAAGCAGTGTGCCGTCGTGCCAGGGCACGGTGTAGCAATCGTGGCCCCACACTACTCGCGTCGGCATCGGTCCTCGATTCCAGCGCACGTGAAGCAACTGCCCGCGAATCGGACGCACGGGCAGCGCTGGAACATTCGCGACACGGACGCGGCTCGACCAGCTTCCCGCGGCGATCACCACGTGATCGGCTGCGTAGCGCTCGCTGCCGGCGCGGACCTCGGCGCGGTCTCGGCGAGGAATCACTTCGATCGCCTCCAGTTGCGATTCAACCGTCGCACCCGCGAGGCGAGCGGCCTGGACGAGCGCGCCGACCAGCGCGGGCACATTCACGAAGCCCTGCGACGAAATCGCGAGCCCGCCGGCGGCTTCCGGGGCGACGGACGGTTCGTGTCTGCGAAGGCCGACCGGCTCGAGCCACTCACACGCAACGTCATGATCGGCGAGCCACGCCTGCGCCGACTTCAGATGCGTCGCCTCGTCCGCTGTCAGCGCGATTTCAACGGTCCCGTTGCGGACGTACTCGACCTGTCGTCCGCTTCGTTCAATCAGTGACGCGATGAAACCCTCATAGAGCGCAAGGCTCCGAGCGCACAGGTCGAAGAGCGCGGCTTTTCCCGAGGCTTCCGTGAACGGCGCGAGCACACCAGCCGACGCCTGAGACGCGCCGCGCCCCGGCGACCGCATGTCCAGGACGCTGACAGTCGCGCCCCGCGCCGCCAGGGCGTCCGCAATAGCGGCGCCGATCACACCGGCGCCGATGACGATCACGTGCATAGAGGCCACAGTATCCGAACGTCTGACCTGCTGTCAGGACGCCGGAAATGTCCTCAATTCGGCCGCTTCGCGCGTTCGCCGCCGCAAACAGGAGGCTCCGGTACGGCACACGCCTTGCTCATCTCCGAGGCATGAAGACAAGGGGGTTCTTGACCCTTGGGGTGGCGGCCCTGGCTGGGCTGGCGCTTGCGGTTTCGGCCGCTCATTCAACCGGTCGGGGCGGGCCGCCGGGCCATCCGCGCCTCGTCGCTGGGCAGGTAATTCCCTCGCCCGCGGGCGCCAGAACGCGCGGCACCGCGGGCTCCAGCCACCTCGGCTCACCCGCGCGCGCGGCCACGACAGGCCGCAGCGCTCTGCCCTCCGGCCACACATCGCCGGTACCGGCCGCGCCGGCGATGGCGGCGGACGAGATGCCGGACGGGGAGGCGACGCCAACCACGGCGGCGGCAGCGGCCCCCGTAGCGGCATCAACACCGGCCTCGTGGCCCGCCGCCTCCGCTGAAAGCTCGACAGCCGGGCGAAACGAGATCACGCCGGCGATCACGATTAAGAAGGATGCCGTCATTGGCATCCGTCTGGATCGCGCGATCACCACGGAAACGGCGCGGGTCGATGATCGCGTCACGGCGCGCGTCGCGCGCGACGTCCTCGTGGACGATCGCCCGGCGCTCGCGGCCGGCACGTGCGTGCAGGGACACGTCGCGATCGTCGAACGCGGCCAGCGGGCGTTCGATGGAGGCCGAATCGGGATCCGATTCACGGCGATTGCGCTTGGTGACGGCCGGCGCGTGCCGATACAGACGGAAGTCATCTTTCGAGAAAGTGAGCCGGCGGATGACGCCGCGCCGACCGGCAGCCGAGCGGCGCTGAGCGCGTTTCTGTCTGCCGGGGCCACGGCCCGGCCGGCGCGCGCCCATCCCGTGCCGGCGAACCTGACTCGACGCGACGTGCGGATTCCGGCGGGGTCGCTGTTGACGATTAAACTCACCGCAGCGGTGGTGATCGAAAAGTAGCGCGCGGCTACTTCACCTGAAAGATCACATCGCGCCTGAGGCGCGCCTGGCCAATCGTCACATCGAACGTCAACAGATACCTCCCAGCGACGAGTCGCTCAATCGGGAGCGTGTACTGAAACTCAGCAGCGCGAATCGTGCTCGAGCCGGATTCAGCTTGCGCCTGAGGCGTAATCGTCGGGATCGATTTCGTGCCTCCGATGGTGCCGCCGATTGGCATGGGCGCCTGCGAGGTCTTGGCGCTGACAAAACCATCGGCCGAGAGTACCTGCGACTCGCTGCGCACTACCACATCGTGATCGTCCGTAATCCTGATGGCGACAGTGGCGGGCCCGACGCCTCGGCCGGCGTTCTGATACAGATCGAACAGTGTCGTGACCTTGTCGCTCGTCGTGAAGGCCCGCTGTGCCGTCGGGACAAACGGCAGGATCTCCTTGAACAGATCGCGCGGTGCCGACGGACGTCCCGGTGAGGCGGAGACGACGACGCCGGACATGGACGCGACGTCGCGGTTGAAGTCAGGCACAAGGACATCGGCCATGACGGTGCCCGTCTTGCCGGCAGCCTCGTGGTAGGCCGCGAGGCGCAGGCGATATCGGCCCGGCGGCAAATCGATGCGTGAGAGCGCTTCGTAGTCCGCATCGCCCTGGGCACCCGGACGCAGCACGACTTTCGCGGTGCTTCGCTGCGTGCCCTTGTTGTCGCCCTCGGTGGTGAACGCCACCACCTCGAGTTCGGTCGCGACGGTGACCCGTTCTTTCGCCGCCGATTCCGGAACGGGTTGCCGAACGCCGAGCGCGATGGTCACGGCCGCAAGCCGGGCCTTGCCGGGAATCGCAAACGGCGCGAGCGCCGCCCGCATCGGCAATTCGGCAGCGGGCACCGGTTCAGACACTGCCTTGGCCAGCCGCGCGTTGGCCGACGTCGCCGGCTTGGCGCCGGCCTTTGGTGCCACATAGGTACTCTTCGTCCTCACTTCTACGTCGGGACGATTCACTTTCACGCTGAGTTGCCTGACTCTGCCGTCGGCGACGCCGTTCGCCGGGTAATAGCCGATCTGGTAGTACGAGCCGTTTTCCACAAAGATGCTGTCGATGCCGGGGGTGAAGTCGTTCGTCTGGATGATCGCGTGGCCGCCGGTGTTGGATGCGACTGTCTGCAGGAAGTCCAGGGCGCCATACGTGGCTCCGCATCTGTCCACCTGAATTGGGGAAACCAGCCCGCACGGTTGAATCGGATAGAACGGAATGTTGGTCTCTCGACTTAGCTGGAACACATCCTTGGCAATGTCGATGTTCTTAAGCTGATTCTGGATCGGCGCCATCGTCGTACCGTCCGCGCCCCGCGGCACGGGCGCTTTCGTCGGCACGATGGTGAAGTCCATCGGCACTCCGGGAGAAACCCAGATCAGCGCCTTTCTCGTGTTGGGCATCGCGATCAGCGACTCCATGACATTTCGAAGCGTGACGAGCGCGCCCGTGTGAAACTGCCAATCGGGATCCACCGGCCCGGGAGCCGTGCCACGGTTTCCGCTGTACCAGTTTGCGAAGCCTGGGTTGAATTGCTCGACCGTCGCCAACAGCTTCGTCCGGTCGTTCGTGAAGTCCTGCGCTTTCCGACTGTCGGCTGTAAAGACAATCGTCGCGAGATCATTTGCACTGAGTTTGTCCACGATCATCCTGACGATGCCCTTGGACGCCTTGATGGGGAACGTCTCCGTTGGAACTAAACCATCGTCAACCACAATCACCCACAACCGCGTGACCTTCTGTTCGTTCGTCGTGACGTCCGGCGTAACATCGCGCATCCACGCCACGGGCGGCGGTTCCGGATCGGGCACATCCACCGCTTCAAAGATCGCCACATCCTGCGGCTTGCCGTCCTCGAGGACCGTGAAATCAGTTTTGCTCAGGCCACGAACCGGACGACGGTTCTTGTCCAGTACGGACACGTCGAGCTGCACGAGGTCAACGTTGGACTTGAAGACAGGCGCTTGCGTCTGCCCTTTCAAGGACGCCAGGACGCAGGCGGCCAGGGCAAAAGCCGACGCAACAGTGCGTAGTGAGCCGCGCGACGTCGTCACGTCCGTCTCCCTGCTTGGCTGGCGGGCTGGCGAGGAGAGTGTAGCCGAGTTTGGGTGGCTTTGAATTTCGGCCAATCAGGGCCGAAGCCTGAACGTCAGCGTCAGAGTCGTGAGCACCGGCACCGGCTCGCCATTAAGTGTGGCGGGCAGGAACTTCCACTCTTTCGCCGCGGCTAACGCCGCTTCATCTAGGCCGGTTGCGGCGTCCAGCGACCGCACCACGCGCGCCTTGCCGACGGTGCCATCGGCGAGGATCACAATCTCGACGTCTACCTCGCCTTGAATCTTCGCGCGCATCCCGTCTGGCGTGTACTTCGGCATGACCCGGTACGTATTTCGCGGCGGGACGATCCCAATGCCAGACGCCAAATACGCACCTTTGGCGAATGCATCCGCCAAAGGCGAGAGCCTCGCTGACGTCGCCGCCGGCGATGGCCGCGCGCCCCGCCCGTTCGCCCCTCTGAACTCGAGTTGCATCGGCACCCGCACAGGCACGGCCTGCCCGTTGAGTTGCCCGGGCTTGAAGATCCACTGTCTGGCCGCCCGGATCGCTTCGTCGTCGAGTCCGAGCTCGCGACTGAGCGACTTGGTCACGCGCACGGGACCGACAGTCCCATCGGCGAGAACAACAAGTTCGAGTTCGACGATGCCCTCGACGCCGGCGGCGCGCGCCTCCGGCGTGTAGACCGGTTTCGCCTGACTGACGTCCTTTGGCCAGGAGACGCCGTTGCCCGGACGAGACGCGCTCGTGTCAAAGTCGGCGGGGAACCGCGCTTGTGGGATCGTCGGCGTCTGCTGCGGAAGCTCCTGACTCTGGCTCAGAATCTTCTCGCGCATTTCATCAGGCGTGTACTTGGGCCTGCCTTGAATTGCAGGAACGACGGACGCCGCTGACACTTGCGGTTGAGCGTGCGCACCTCCTGGCGGCACGGTCAGCGGCTGTTTCGCTGCCGGCACTGGTCCGGGTGTCACAGTGGCCGGAGCGACAGGCAGTGAGGGACCCGGAACCAGTTCGACCGCCGGCTTCGGCGTGGCGCCAACCGGATGCAGAGAGGCGATGAGCATCGCGACTGAAGTGGCCGCGACAAGGACACGAACTCTTGCTGAAGCCGTCATACGTGTCGAGCCTCCCTGGGTCCATTGAAGAATCTGTGTGATACGCGCTTCGGTTCGTGTGACCGAGCCACGGGCCATGCCAATCTGCCAGCTCGCGCGCAGACCTGTTCGAGGAACCGCGTGACAGAAGTCGAGCAGGATCCGCGCGTACTCGGTGGCGCCGGTGCCGGCGCTGAGCACGGCTTCATCGCTGGCGCGTTCGGCCAGTTCGATGAGGTGGTGACGCAGCCACCATGCGAGTGGATTGAACCAGAAGACCGCGCGATACATCAGTGACGCACGCTGGGTGACCGCATCCCGCCGGGCGATGTGGGCAACTTCGTGCACGAGCACCGCGTTGAACGTCTCGTTCGTCCACGTGCGCCAGGTGGCAGGCAGGATCACCGCCGGCCGGATCACCGACGTCGTCATGGGCACACAGAGCCGATCGCTTTGCGTCAACCTTGGCGCGTGACGCAGACCGGCGGATTCCGCGACGTTCGCGAGGTGCGCCAGCGCGACGCGATCCTCAATCGGTGGTGCCGTACGTTCGAGACGACGGGCCATTTTCCACCCAGCGCCAACCCGCAACAGCAGGACAATCAGTACCGCGAAGTAGATCGCGATCAAGACAGCCCGGGCGGCGACGGCTGAGATTGCCGGAGTAACCGCGCGTGCCGTGAAAGGTCCTCGAGCCGCAACGCTTGAGGCGGTCTTCCGCCGATCTTCCCGATGGCGCAGATCCGCCGACGACACACCAAGCGAAGGCAATTCGGCATCACTGGATTCCGGCGTGACGGCCGCGCCGGTCGCAAACACGCGGCCCAGACCCCAGTCACCGACCGGCACCGGCAACGTCGGCATTAAGACGGCGATGAGCGGCATGGCCATCGACGCCCAGAGGACAAACGTCCACGCGTACAGGCGCAGGGCCGGGCGACGGACACGGAACGACACCAGTGTGATGCCGCAGAGACCGGCAAGTAGCGTCGCGCGGATCGCGGATTCGCTCAACGTCGCCAGCAGCACGCGTGCCCAGTCGGCCACGGCTACTTCTTCTTCTCTTTCTCTTCCCGCTGGGCGATGCGCCTGGCGAGCCGTTCAAACTGCTCAGGACTCAGGACTGCGTGGTCCACCAGACCAATGACGAGCGCCTCGGCGGACCCTCCCCAGAAGCGATCGATGAGGTGCCTGACCGTTCGCGTCGCCACCATCGTGGGCGGCTGAACGGCGGAATAGATGTTCGCGCGATTGACGACGGTGTGGGTGACGTAGCCTTTGTTCTCGAGCCTCCGCAGGACGGTGCGAATCGTCGAATCTTTCATCGGCCAGGCCGATCGGAGCGCGGCGCGACATTGCTCGGCTGAAACGGGTCCCTTGGACCAGACGCAGTCCATCACCGCCTGCTCGGCCTTGCCGAGGTTCTTCGGGCGCGGGAACACGCGCGGGGACATCCGTTACAATTTGTAGCGATTTGGCCCATGGATGTCAAGCGCCTTGGGCAGGCGCGCCTAGCCCAGCCTCAAGAACTCCGCCCACGCATCTGGATGCCGCTCGAACCCGACGAGCCCATGAAGCGGCAGCGCCACGCCCTCGGGCACGAGCAGGCGAGCCAGGTTGAAGATGTTCGGCATGTGGCCCACCAGCAGGATGTCCCGGATGTCCGCTACGAGCTCGGTGTGAATCCACGCGGGCGGATCGTCCGGCCGCAGGCCGCGCACCATGCGGAAATCGGCGAACGGGCTCCGGCGCAGAAACGCTTCGGCCGTCTGACGGGACCGCAGCTTGCCGCTGTGCCAAATGGCGGCAGGCACAACGCCGCGCGCCTGCAGCGCGTCGGCGAGCCGATCGGCCTGCTCGCGGCCGCGCTCCGACAGCGGACGCTGCGGATCGACTTCAGGGCCTACCGCTTCGGCATGATGGACGAGGATCGCTTTCATGGCGTGTCCTCGAGCAGCGAGGTGATCCGCCCCTCGATCGACGCCGGCGTCGCTGTTGGCGCGAAACGCGCGGCCACCATTCCCTGTCGATTGACCACGAACTTGGTGAAGTTCCAGCGAATCGCCTTCAGCCCCAGGAATCCCGGCCGCCGGGCTTTGAGGAACTTGAACAACGGATGTGCGCCGGCGCCGTTGACCTCGACTTTCTCGAACAGGGGGAACGTCACGGCATAGTTCTCCTGGCAGAACTGCTGAATCTCGGCGTTGCTTCCGGGCTCCTGACGGCCGAACTGATTGCACGGGAATGCCAGCACCGAAAAGCCGCGCTCGCGATATCTGCGGTACAGCGCCTCCAGCCCGGCGTACTGCGGCGTGAATCCGCACTGGCTCGCGACATTGACGATGAGCAACACCTGGCCGCGGAATCGATCCATGCGCACCGGCTGGCCGTCCGACATCGTGGCCGTAATGTCGTAGAACGTCGTGGGCTCCGCGCCAGCCGGCATCGCGTTGATCCTGTCACGTTTTGGCATGTGCTAGATTCGTAACGCGTGCCCGATACGCCTGCTTCCCCATCAACTCACGGCCGCGCCGCCCTCGCCTTCATCTTCATCACCGTGATGCTGGACATGCTCGCGCTCGGCATGATCATTCCGGTTCTGCCGAAGCTCATCGAGCATTTCGAGGGTGGCGACACCGCCTCAGCGGCGCGACTGATTGGCGTCTTTGGCACCTTGTGGGCCTCGATGCAATTCCTCGCGTCCCCGATCCTGGGCGCGCTCTCCGATCACTTCGGCCGGCGTCCGGTCGTCCTGCTGTCGAACTTTGGCCTGGGCCTGGACTACATCTTCATGGCCCTCGCGCCGTCAATCGGATGGCTGCTGGCCGGCCGCCTGATTTCGGGCGTCACGTCGGCGAGCATCGTCACGGCCTTCGCGTACGTCGCCGATATTGCGGCTCCTGAGAAGCGCGCGCGCTCGTTCGGTCTGATGGGCGCCGCGTTCGGCATCGGATTCATCGTCGGACCGGCGATGGGCGGCCTGCTGAGCTCGATCAGTCCGCGGCTGCCGTTCTGGGTGGCCGCGGGATTGAGCCTGACCAATGGCCTGTACGGGCTCTTCATCCTGCCCGAATCGCTTCCGCCGGAACGACGCGCGGCGTTTTCGTGGAAGCGCGCCAATCCGGTCGGGGCCCTGCGCCTCCTTCGATCTCATCCACAACTGCTGGGATTCGCCACGATTCACTTCCTCTATAACCTCGCGCATCAGTCACTGGCGTCCGTCTTCGTGCTCTACACCGGCTACCGCTACGGATGGACGACGGCGGACGTGGGCTGGGCGCTGACAGCCGTCGGCGTGGCGTTTGCGATCGTGCAGGGCGGCCTGGTCGGGCCGCTGGTGAGCCATTTCGGCGAGCGCCGCACGCTCGTGGCGGGATTGATTTTCGGCGCGATAGGATTTTCGTTCTACGGCCTGGCGCCGACCGGCTGGTGGTTCGCCGCCGGGATCCCGATCATGTCGATGTGGGGCCTCTACGGCCCATCCGCTCAGGGACTGATGACTCGTCGCGTCGGGCCCACCGAACAAGGCCGATTGCAGGGCGCGCTCAGCAGCGTGGCGGGAATCACCGGCATCGTCGGGCCTGGACTTTTCAGCATGACATTTGCGACGGTGATCGGGCCGATGCGCACGCTGAACGCCCCAGGCGCGCCGTTTGTCCTCGCGTCGGCGTTATTGCTGACGGGCGCGATCATCGGGTACCGGCTGACTGCGCAGCACTGAGCGACTATCGATTCTGCCCGAGCCTCATGATCAGAATCGCCGCTCGTTTCGTCTGCACCGGCAGCGTCCGGAGATCGGCGGTCTCCGCCGGCGAATGATCGTCGCTGCCCTTGAGCCCAACCGCGTCGATGATCATCGGCACTTCAGAAGCCACGAAGGATACGTCAGCCGCGCCGGCTTTATCCGGACTGACCGCGGTGACGATCCCAAGCCCGAGATCGCGGCTGGCCCGGTCGTACATCACGAGCAATCGCTCGTTTCCCGGCGCCGGGGCCAACGGCGGATACCCATCGTCAAACATGATGGTCGCGCTGGTGCGGGGCAGCGAATCCTTGACGATCGCGGTCATGGCCTGTTTGGCGCGATCGAACTGCGGCACGCTCAGCGCGCGCACATCGCCGGCGACGATCGTCTTGCCGGCCACCACGTTGGTCTTGCCCGCCGCTGAACCGCGCGACTCTGCCGGATCGAAATCCACGGCCGTGCCCCCGACGATCACGCCGGGGCTGAAGGTCAGGTGCGCCTCGCCCGCGAGCTTGTCTCGAAACGTATTGAGGATGCGAGCCGCCTCGTAAATCGCGCCGGCGCCCAGATCGGGACCGAACACCTGTGACGAATGGCCCGTCACACCGGTGACTTCGAGCCGCCACGACGTACTTCCGCGCCGCGCCACCACCGCGTGCGCCGGATCACCGTCGCCATCTTCAAATCCAATCGCCACGGCAGCGCCCTTCGCGGCGTCGATCAAGGCCTTTCGCGCCACGGCAAGCGGCCTGCCGGCAGCCTCCTCGTCGCCGGTCATCACGACGGTGATGTTCAGGCCGTCGAGCGCGCCGGCGGACTTCAGGGCCTTGAGCGCCTGGACGATGACGACGTCGCCGCCTTTCATGTCGATGATGCCGGGCCCCCTGGCGTGGTCCCCGTCAATGCGTTCCATGCGTTGAAACGGGCTCGCCTTGTCGAAGACTGTGTCGAGATGCCCAATCAGCAGCATCTTCTGGGACGGCCCGGGATGCGTCGCCACGAGATGGCCTGCTCGATTCCATGCGGCGCCATCGACCCATTCGGTCTTGAAGCCCAAGGCGTCGAGCTCGGATCTGAAGATCGCGCCCACCTGCCGCACGCCCTCGAAGTTCTGCGTGCCGCTGTTGATGTTCACGACGCGCTCGAGCAGGGCGAGCGCGTCCGCGTTATGCGCATCGATGTAGCCCGATATCGCGCGCTCATTGGCTGAGAGCGCCTGCCTGGCGCCCGGAGCGGCGGCAAGCGCGGCGACACCGGCGACGGCGATGAGAATCGAGGTCCGGATGGGCCGGCGCATTCAGCCTCCAATCATGTTCGGATTCGCAGTATTGATGTTGCGCTTCATGAAAACGCGGCCGCCCTGCTTCCAGAACAGGCTGACCTGGCCGTCCTGCGACACGACGAATGCCGCGACGTCTTCGCTGACGCCGACGCATCGAAGAGCGGAGCGATGCCGCATGCCGAAGCTCTCGCTGTCAACGGGCGGCGACGATTCTGACGGCTGCGCGAGGCCAATCGCCTCGTACGCGGTCACAGGCTCCGCGGCATCGAGCACGATTTCGGCGCCAAAGCCGACCGGTCGCAGGTCGGCCGTCAGCACAAGCGCGCCGTCGATGGCCGTCAGCCCACCCACCACTTCCGCGGCGCCCACGAGATCTTCTTCCGCCGCGAACGCCGCATTCTGAAGATGCAGGAGCGAGTGCTCGCCCGTCAGCACCGTGCCGGCCCTGTCCTGCCGCCACTTCCCCTCCGCCAGCACGTGACGCGTATTCAGGAATTCGACAAACCGATCCACCAGCAGCGATTCCTGATCGCCGGCGAGCTGAAACTTGGTGCGCACCGGGAGCTGGTCGGCGCGGCCGGGCGCGACCAGCAACACCGTGCCGCCGTGCCCATGCGCGCGGACGCCGTTGACAATGCAGAGAATCGTGTTCAGCAGCGCGGTCCACTCGAAGTCCGATGTTTCACGCAGGGGCTCGTGTCCCGGCGCGACAATCCGCGGCCGCAGCGCGTGCTCCCCGCTCGACAGCAGCGAGCTGATCGGCAGGAACTCCAGCGCCGAGTACGCGATCAGGTTGTGGAGCCGGCCCGCCTTCATCGAAATCAGGCGGGCGCCGCCTTGATAGACGTGCAGTTCGCCAGCGTCCACCACTTCCACGGTCAGCGAAAATGGGGCCGGGCGGTAGTAGAACGCACGGCCGCTGCGCGCCCGTGAAACGTTCTCGCCAACGTGAAGAATGCCCGCAATCTCGCATTGCGCGGTGCGCCCGCCCTCGCGCGGAAAACGAACGAGCATCGCGGCGTTGACGGGACTGACGGCGGGCGCCAGCGATCGGATCGATCCGACGGTCAGTGGCCGCGGGACATCAAGCGGCACCACCGGCACGGACTCGCCGAAGCCGTCGCGGACGATGTCCACGTCCGGCGCGCAGCAGAGCACGAAACGGAGCCGCCTGCCCTCCTCGCGTTCCAGGCTCGCAAAGAAGGCCGCCGACAGGATGCGGCGCAAGTCATCGGGCCCAGGCAGCGGCGGCGCCTGGCGCGACGCAAAGGAATCCCAGCGCGCCTGCACCTCGTTCGCGAGGTCCTCGGGAAACGCAAAATCCATCACGCCCGCACCTTCACCACGCGGTGCCGATCGATCCAATAGCCCCAGAGGACGAGGAGCCACATCGCCTCGGCCGTCCACGCCACGGCCGCGGCCGACGGCGGAGCCGGGCCGAAGAGATTGGCGACGTAAATGATCGCCAGAAACACGATCAAGCCCCAGAAGGCGTACACACCCACGCGGTCGCGAGCCCGAGTCGCCGCCAGGTACAACCACACGCCGGCTGCAAACATCACGCCTTCCACGGCCATTGTCGCAGGCAGCGATCGCCACAGATTCAGGCCAAGCTTCGCCTGATCGGCAAACGCCAACGGCATGTCAGGACGATGAGTCAGCACGTCGAGCACCCAGTGGCTCAGGACCACGGCAGCCAGAACGAGGAGCGCGCGCAGGCTGGCTCCGCTCAACGCGCGATACAGCCATGCGGCGATCGCCGCCCAGATCGCGAGCCCAAGCAGGCTATGGGAATACGGGTACGACTCGAAGCGGAGCGGCGTCACCACCGTGTCTCCTGGGGCAACGGCAACGCTCTCCACGCCGGCAATCACCAGCGTCGGCCAGATCAAATCAGCGAGTTGACACGCGAGAATCAGGGCCCCCAGTGAGAGGGAGGGCGCTACGCGCTTGGCGCCGAATCCCACGCCGAAATGGCCGATGAACATGCTACTGGCGGCTCGCGAGCCAGTGCCGGACGTCCGCCAGCGCTTGCGCGACCGCGTCGGGATTGGTGGACTGCGGCGTGCGCCGGGCCGCCACGGCAGCCTCCGGCGTCACGGCCGGGATGATGCCCGCGTCAAACAAATCGCTGTACTGCCGCCATTCCGTCAACGACAACGCGCGGAAATCCTTGCCGGCACTGTAGAGATCCCGCACGATGCGGCCTGTCACTTCGTGCGCGGTCCGGAATGGCAGGCCCTTTGCCACCAGAAAATCGGCGACTTCCGTCGCGAGGAGCAACCCGGAGGCCGCTTCCTGAGTGACGACTGGCCGCAAAGTCAGCGTCCGTACCACCGTCGCCGTCGTGCGCGCACAGGCAGCGACCATGTCCTCGGCCTCGAAGACGCTGGCTTTGTCTTCCTGCATGTCCTTGTTGTAGCCAATCGGCAGGCTCTTCAGCGTCGCCAGCCAGCCGCCAAGCAGACCGATGGCCTTCCCCGATTTCCCGCGCACCAGCTCCAACGGATCGGGATTCTTTTTCTGCGGCATGAGGCTCGAGCCGGTGGCGACGCTGTCATCAATCTCGATAAACCCGAACTCCTCGCTGGAGAACAGGATCACGTCTTCGGCAAGTCGGCTCAGGTGCACCATGGCCATCGAGCTGGCGTAGAGGAACGACGCGACGAAATCGCGATCGCCCGCGGCGTCGATGCTGTTGGCGGCGACGCGCGAGAAACCAAGCCGGTCCGCCAGGAACTTCGTGTCGATGTCGTACGCCGTACCGGCGATCGCGCCGGAGCCCAGGGGCATGACGTCGGCCTCGGCACGAGCGGCATCGAAGCGATCGACGTCCCGGCGGAACGCCGTCGCATGCGCCAGCCACACATGCGCGACCAGCACCGGCTGCGCCCTTCGCAGATGCGTGTACGACGGCATCGTCGCCGACGCCGCCAACGTCGCCTGATGCGCCAGCGCGTCGACGAGCCTGGCCAGCGCGCGTTGGACTTCCGGGATGCGCCGCCGGAGATACAACCGAAAATCCACGGACACCTGCTCGTTGCGCGAGCGTCCCGTATGCAGGCGACGGCCAGCCTCGCCGATGCGCTCGATGAGGACGCGCTCGACAAAGCTGTGAATGTCCTCGTCTGCCGCCGAATCGAACAGGCCCGGCTTCGCGCGGACCTCCTGCCGGATGGACTCGAGGCCCGTGACGATGGACTTGACGTCTGCGCCGGCGAGCACGCCCGCGCGCCCCAGCGCTTCGGCCCACGCGATGCTGCCGGTGATGTCGTCCTCGGCGAGGCGCCGGTCCACCGACAGGGATTTGCCGTACTCAAAGACTTCGCGATCGGGCTCACCGGCAAACCGGCCGGACCAGAGAGTGGACATTGGGGAGAATCTTATAACTGGAGAACGACGGGAACGACGAGAACGACGAGAACGACGGGAACGACGGGAACGACGGGAACGACGGGAACGACGAGAACGGCGGGAACGACGAGAACGGCGGGAACGGCGTTCGCGCCGTTGCCGTCGTTCCCGGCGTTTCTGGCGTTCCCGACTACAATTCCTCCGTGCCAAAGAAATACGACGCCATCATCATCGGCGGCGGCCACAACGGCCTCACCGCGGCCGCGTACCTGGCCAGGGCCGGGCGCAAGGTGCTCGTGCTGGAGCGTCGCCACCTGGTCGGAGGCGCCGCGGTCACCGAGGAGCTCTTTCCGGGCTTCAAGTTCTCCGTCTGTTCCTACGTCGTCTCGCTCCTGCGGCCCGAGATCATCCGCGAGCTGGAACTCGCGCGGCACGGCCTTGAAATTCTGCCGCTCGATGGCACCTTCACCCCGATGCCATCGGGCGACTACCTCTGGCGGGTGAACGACCACGCGCGCACCTTCCGGGAAATCTCGCGTCACTCGCGCGCCGACGCCGAGGTCTACGACGAGTACGGCCGGGCCATGGTCGAAATGGGCCGCTTTGCCAAAGACATTCTGGCGATGACGCCGCCCGATCCGTTTTCCATGCGCATGGCGGATCTCCGCGCGCTGGGTGGACTCCTGGATCGATTCCGCTCGCTTCCAGACCTGGATCGTTACAACCAGCTCCAGTTGCTCACGATGAGCGCCGTGGATTTCCTGGATCAATGGTTTGAAACCGACGTCCTCAAGGCGACGATGGCCGCTTCCGGCATCATCGGGACGTTTCTCGGCGTCCGCTCCCCCGGCACGGCCTACGTCCTCCTGCATCACTACATGGGAGACATCGACGGCGCGTTCCGCTCCTGGGGATTGTCGAAAGGCGGCACCGGTCGCGTGTCCGAATCGATTGCCGCCTCTGCCCGGGCGTTCGGCGCCGAGATCCGGCTGAACTCACCGGTCAAGCACATTCTCGTGAAGGATCACGAAGCCACGGGCGTCGTGCTCGACAATGGCGACTACCACATTGCCTCGGCGGTCCTGTCCAGCGTGGATCCCCGCCTGACGTTCATGAAGATGGTCGGTACGGATCACCTGCCCGCGGAATTCGTCGAGGACATTTCGCGCTACAAATTCCGGGGGTCTTCCGGCAAAGTGAACCTGGCGCTCGACGGCCTGCCGGATTTCACATGCCGGCCGCGCGACACCCCGGACCCGGCGCTGCATCTGCGCGGCGCCATCTCAATCTCTCCGAGCGTCGATTACATGGAACAGGCGTACGACGACGCGAAGTACGGCTCCTTTTCACGGCGCCCGTACGTGGACATCGTCATTCCCAGCCTGACGGATCCGTCCGTCGCGCCGCCTGGAAAGCACGTGATGTCCTGTTTCGTGCAGTACGCGCCGTACGCGCTTCGGGAAGGCATCTGGGATGAGCAGCGCGAGGCATTCGGCGACGCCGTCATCGACGCCATCAGCCAGTACGCGCCGAACCTGCGTGATCGCATCCTCCACCGCCAGGTACTGACGCCGATCGACATCGAACGCGAATTCGGGCTGTCGGAAGGCAACATTTTTCAAGGCGAGCTGACGCTCGAACAGCTCTTCTTTCTGCGGCCGGCGCCAGGATGGGCCGGCTATCGCACGCCGATCAGGCGCCTCTACATGTGCGGATCGGCCGCGCACCCTGGCGGCGGCATCATGGCCGCGCCCGGCCGCAACGCCGCGATGCGCGTGCTTGGAGATCGCGTCGCATGACTGATGTCGTCGTAATCGGCGGCGGCCTGAACGGGCTCGTCGCCGCCACGCTCCTGGCGCGGCAGAAGCTGCAGGTGATCCTGCTCGAGCAACGGCCCGTCGTCGGTGGCGGCGCGGCCTCATCGGAATTGGCGCCAGGCTACCGGGTGCCTGAACTCAGTCATTCGCTTGGGCCCGTCGCGCGTGAAGTGATCCACGCCCTGCGTCTCGATCGCGCCGGGCTGGAGTTCCTGACGCCCGATCCCTCACTGACATCCTTCACCGCCGACGGCCGCGCCCTGGTCTTTCACCGAGACGACGTGCTGACTGCCGCGTCGATTCATGCCTTGTCAACGCGCGACGCGAGCCAGTGGAGCGAGTTCAAACGGACCGTGCACCGCGTGGCCGGCGTGATCGCGCGACTCGATCGACTGCCGCCGCCCGGCGTAGACGGCCTGTCCGCGCGCGAAATGTGGGCGCTACTGCGAACGGGCCGGCATGCCCGATCGCTCGGCCGCCGCGACTTGATCCGCCTTACTCGATGGATGCCGATGTCGATTGCCGATCTCACGAGCGAGTGGTTCGAGACCGAGCCGTTGCGGGCGGCCATCGCCGCGCACGCGCTGTTCGGCAACCCAGCCGGCCCCCGCTCGGCTGGTACCGGCGCCATGTTTCTCGCGCGGGCCGCTGCCGATCCCGTGCCTGTCGGGAGCGGAGTGACCGTCAAGGGCGGGCCTGGCGCGCTGACGGCGGCGCTCGCGGTCATCGCCAACGAAGCGCGTGTCTCGGTGCGCAGCGACTCACGCGTCGTTAGAATTCTGGTGGACGATGGCCGCGCCACGGGTGTGGTGCTCGAAAACGGCGATCAGTTGTCCGCCAAGGCCGTGATTGGCGCGATTGCGCCGGCCACTGTCTTCAGCGACCTTGTGCCGGCCGGTGATATTCCGCCGACGTTTCTCCATCGCATGCGCCACATCCGCAGCCGGGGCGTCACGGCCAAAGTGAACCTCGCGCTCGATTCGGCACCGGCGTTCGATGCGCTGGCGGGCGATCCGGTCCCATTGCGCGGCCGTCTTCTGGTGGCGCCCGAGCTGGATTATCTGGAGCGGGCCTTCGACGCGACGAAATACGGCGAGATATCGGAACAGCCGTGGCTGGAGATCTCGGTGCCGAGCGTCATTGACCCCGCGCTGGCGCCGGAGGGCGGACATGTGATGTCGGTGGCTGTGCACTTCGCTCCCAGGACGCTGCGAAGCCAGACATGGTCAGAGGCGAAGCCGGCGCTGCTGGCCGGCGTCCTGCGCGTGCTCGAACACGCCGCCCCGGGAATCGCGAACCACATCGTCGGGCAGGACGTTCTCACGCCCGAGGATCTCGAGACGCGCTGGGGATTTCCCGGCGGCCATATTTTTCACGGCGAATCGGCGATCGATCAGATGTGGGCCGCGCGGCCTCTGCTCGGCTGGGCGAGCTATCGCACCCCAATTCGCGGTCTATATGTCGGAAGCGCCGGAACCCATCCGGGCGGCGGCCTCACTGGCCTGCCCGGATGGCTCGCAGCAGAAACGGTGCGGACGGATCTTCGAAAGAATCGTGCGTAGCCGCCGGGCTTGAGCTCGGCGGAACGGGCGGAGTCCGGCG
>DASUGC010000123.1:0-8152 GCA_036274235.1 Vicinamibacterales bacterium | reverse complement strand
CCCTTCCCGACGGCACCGACATGCGCCTGCAACGCCGCGATACCGAATACGCGATTTTCGCGGCCGGCAAACTGCTGATGTCGAGCCGGATGCATGGATCGGAAGAAGCGATGGCCGCGCTCGCGTGTGCCCATCTCCGCGATCGCGCGACGGCTCGTGTGCTTGTCGGCGGCCTCGGCATGGGCTACACGCTCCGCGCGACGCTGGATGTCCTGCCGGCAACCGCGCGCGTCGATCTCGTCGAGATTCAGCCGGACGTCGTGCAGTGGAATCGGGGACCGCTCGGCCCGCTGGCGAATCACCCGCTCCGCGACCCGCGCGTGCACGTGCAGGAGCGTGATGTGACGGCGGCCCTCGCCGCCACGCACCGCCGGTTCGATGCGATCATTCTTGACGTCGATAACGGCCCCGACGCGTTCACCACCGCGACAAACGCCGAGCTGTACGGCGACGGCGGACTGGCTGCGATTCGCCGCGCGCTGCGCCCGGATGGGACGCTGGCGGTCTGGTCAGCCTGGGAAGATCGAAAATTTGAACAACGGCTGCGCTACGCCGGTTTCCGCGTGCGCGTGGAGCACGTACGGGCCCGACTCAAAAAAGGGGGGCCGCACCATACGATCTTTTTGGGACTGGGGGCTTCGCCCCCAGTCCCCCGGCTCGCGCATTATTAGGACTGGGGGCTTCGCCCCCAGACCCCCGGCTCGCTCTCTCGCGCGATTCGTCCGCTGGATCGTCTCGGACAAATCGCGCTCCGTTCGCGAGGCGCACGCGCTGCCCGACCGAATCAAGCGCCCTTGCAGGATGGCGGGATAGTTTCCAGCGGCGTCAGAAGTCGATGCCCATGGCCGAGAAACGGCTGCACGGGCGGCGCCGCGGGAAGCGGCGGCAATGCCCGCCCGAACCAGTTCGCTTCGCTGTGCGTGTGCCGGAGTGCGGTCGAACAGGCGGGCGTGTCTGACTGGCCCATGAGCTGATGAAGCGCGTCCGGCGCGTGGGCACCGCCGTGTCGAAGGACAGTCGGATGGGCACCCCGCTTGGAGGCTTCCTCTGACGCCACGGGTGCCGTGGGTTTGCCGAAGTCGAGACTGCGCCAGGGCGCAACAGCCGCCACGGGGCCCTGCTGCGCCGCAGCGGCCGCCGGCAGGCAGACGCCGATTGCCAGAATTCCAAACCCGACGAGGACTGCTCTGGCCGTCATGGTGGCCCTCCCTAAGGCTGAATCAGGAAAATCGCGAAATCGTTGAGCTTCGTGAGATTGCCGATGTCCCAGATCATCACGCAGTATCTCCCCGGCGGGAGCGGCATCGACAACTGAGGTTTCTCCTCATCCGGAGCAGTGTCCACCGTCATCACCGTCGATGTGCACGTCGTGCCGTCAAAGTTGCCGAATCCAATTCGCACCACGGCGTTCTCGTCCGGACTGAGACCCCCAAGGCGCGCGGTGACGATGCTGGTGTCGGTTTGGATGAAAGAACGCCAGGCCGATCCGCCAACGACAATCCGGCTGGCGAACACCGTCGTGGTGGACGTCGGCGTCACCGACGGCGTGGTCGGCGTGTTGTTACAGCCGGCTCCGGCCAGAATGGCCGTCAGAACACCGGCGAGTGCCGACCCGCAGGAACGACGCATGGGGAACAGTATAGCGACCTTCGCTGGCTTAGACGGCAAGACCGCCCGGACGGACGGGCCGCCGGTCATTTCTGCAGCTGCAGCACAAATCCAGCCTGATCCGACGTCAGCACAAACAGCCGGGAGCCGTCGGCGTTGAATGAAGCCAACACGATGGGATGGGTAAAGGTGTAGTCATCGCGATGCTCCATCGTCTGAAGGTCGTAGACCACAAGGCGGCCTCCGCCCGTGTCAACGGCGAGTCTGCTCGTGCTCGGGCTGATCGCCGGCTCGCCGCCGACGACGTAGCCTTTGAAGTCGCCCGAACTGACGGCGTACACGAGCACGCGCCCGATCGTGTCGCTCACGAGCAGCCAATCGCCGACGACCGTCATCTCTCCGATATGAAACGAGCCTTTCCCTGTCTCGACCAGCATCCGGCGGCGTGTCCTGCCGTCGGCGGCACCGACGATCTCGAGGACGTAGTCGCCGTCGATATCGCGAAGATTCGCGCCGGCCCTCAAGACTGGATCCTGCCGGATGATTTCCCGTCCGGCGACCGAGCCGGCGTCCCACGTGAGCACCACACATTCACTGCCCGGGTGGATCCATGGCTCTGGCAGGTTGCGTTGATAGGTGCGGGTCCAGAGCGTCTTCGGCAGCCGGACGTCCCGCATCTCCAGGGCCACGCCGGTGGGCGTCATTCGCTGAACGATCAACCACTGGCCGGCCTGGGCCGCCGCACGATCGCGAATCTCAGCGCCGCGGCTGTACTGCCCGGACGCCGGGCTCAGCTGCAGAATCGCGCGCCCTTCGCCGCCCATCGCAGGCATGTCGGCGAAGAACGATTCACGCTCATCGAAGTACGCGCCGTTGAACCCGCGGACGTAGGCGACGCGCCGCCTGGCTTCCAGATCCCACAGCGCCCCACGCGATCGTTCGGAGACGGCGAGCCATTTGAAGTCGCTGGAAATCGCTGTCGCGCGAACGGCGCCGAGCACGCCGGCCGGGATGGCCACGTCTTTGATCAACGTGTCTCCGGCGGCCGCGAACACGCCGACATGGCCGGTCTCGCGCTCGGTCGCGAAGCTGCCGCTCACCAGGTCGAACGCATCCGTCAGATTGGCCTTCGTGAACGATCGCCTGGTCAGGTCGAACACGCCGACGGCATTTTTGCCCGACGGGCGCACAAGCAGCAGATTCGGGTCGGTGGCGGTCGTGAGCTGCCCTGAGGACAACGGGAACTGTTCGACCATGTTGCCGCTGGGAAGACTGAAAATGCCTGACTTGGCGGGCTCGTCGGGATTGAAACCCGCCACGCGATCGGCGCCGACGAACGCGAACTGCGACGTCGCAAGCGTACGGCCGGGGTTCCTGAGATTGACGATCGCGCGCGTCCGCAGGTCATAGGCCAGCGACGTGCCGTGATCCATGTCCCGGTAGCCGGCGAGAAAATATCGGCTGTCGGGCGAAAAGTGCATGGTCACCAGGTGATCGCCGGCCGGGATGTAGGCGAATCCCATCTGCGCCAGCGCATTCATGGTCTGGCGCTGGCTGAAAAATCCCTTGCGGTGCAGGATCGCTGTGCCGGTCGTGGCGTCGATGAGCCAGAGATCCAGCCCGGTGTCGAGGCAGGCGAGCGTCCTCCCGTCTGGCGAGAGCGCGGTATCGCTGCACGTGGTGCGCCAGTAAAGGTCGCGGACATCGACAAGTTTCTGATCCTGCACGCGCCATCGCTCCACGCGCAGGTCCGCGGTGTGGAACAGGAGATCGCGCGAATCGGGAGAAAACTGCGCCGGCTCGGCGAACGCCGCGTCCACGTGAAACAGGACGGCCGCGGGCTCGCGCGTGAGCACCGCAATCCCGGCGTCGTCCTGCGCCAGGAGATAACGCCCGTCCGGGCTGAAGCGCAGATTGGTGATCTCGCCGCGCAAGGCCGGGTTCAAGGCGATGCGATCGACGACGCCGTGCAGCGATTCCTTTCGCCCGAGCCCGCGGAAGCTCAGGGCCGCGGACTGCCAGTCGCGGTACGCCTGGGCATCCGCGTCGCTGCGCGCTTCGGCGCACGCGCTGGGCAGGGCGGCGACGGCCTTGAGCAGTTCGCCAAGGCGCCTGGCGTCCGGGCTGGTCGCGCCGAGCGCGCGCGCCAGGAACGATCCGGTCTTGCCTTCCGTTCCAGCGAGCCGGTCGAACAGCTGGACCTGGGCCCGCGGGTCGTAGCCGGACGCGGCCACGGCATAGAGTCCGAGCCGATCGGCTTCGATCTGGTCGCCGTCCTCGCGACTGCCGTTTCTGGACGCGCCGGGCTTGCGGGCCGCGTTGTCGGTCAGCCGGTTGAATTTTTCAAAGATGTCCTGCCGATCGCCCACCTCGGTCACGCCGATCACTTCCCTGAGCCGGCGCGTCATGTCGATCGACTGCTGCCGCGCCACGAGATGACCGAGTTCGTGGCCGAGGATGCCGGCCAGTTCGTCCTCACTTCGAGTGAAGCCCAGCAGCTTCCGGGAGACGTAGATCCGCCCGCCGGGCAGGACGAAGGCATTCGCGTCGGGCAGGTCCACCAGGCGGAACTTCAGCGGCAGATGAGTCGGCGGCAGGTGGGCGACGATTCGATCGCCAATGCGCGTCAGCGGCAGCGTGAGCGCCTCGTCTTCGATCACGCGAAGGTAGGGCTCGTATCGTTCCGCGACGGCGTCGCCCAGATCGGCTTCCTGCGCGGGCGTGAAGATGTTCGGCTGCCGGGACACGGGCGGCGCCGGCGCACGGCAAACGGCCGGGTCCTGCTGTCGCGCCACGACCGGGTGTCCCACCGCTGACAGCAGCAGAAGGGCGGCGATGAGGCTGACGCGCGTCATGATCGAACCCGGTCCCGAGCGGTGATTCTACCTGCTGGACTCGGATCCGCGCCTGACGCTGTCGGTCGAAGGGCTCGCCCCGCCATAGTGAAAAAACCTTAATGTCCCCCTCACTGTGCCTTCATGTGGCTCGCATGGAATGAGTCCCGGCGGTCAGTTGGCCGCCTGCACTCATTCCAGGAGCCCACCATGTTGAAAGTCCGCACTAGTCTCTTGATCGGCGCGCTCATGCTTGCCCCGTCGTTCGTTCTGGCGCAAACGCCAAAGCCCACGCCAACCGCCAAGCCGGCGGCGGCCACGCATTCGTGGACCGGCACGGTCAAGTCTGTCGACGCGACGTCGCTGACGATCACGCGGCCGTCCGGGTCCGTGAAGGAAATGACCTTCGTGCTCAACGACAGCACCAAGAAGCAGGGCGCCATCGCCACCGGCGCGTCGGTGGAAGTGCGCTACAAGACCGAAGGCAAGCAGAACATCGCGACCGCGGTCACCGTCCAGACCAAAAAGAAGTAGTTGTCGTCCCGCGGCGCCATGGGCCGCATATGCTGGAGAATTGGGGTCAGACCGGGGCCAGACCCTGGCCTGACCCCGTCAGGACCCCTCAGAACTGACATGCGCATACTGGTTGTCGAAGACGAGCGGAAAGTGGCCGATTTCGTGCGGCGCGGGCTGGAGGAAGAAGGCTATGGCGTGGACGTGCTTGGCGACGGCCGTGATGCCGGCGACCAGGCCGGCGTCGTGGACTACGATGCCGTCGTGCTGGACCTGATGCTGCCCGGCCGGTCGGGACTGCAGGTGCTGCGCGACATTCGCGCGCGCAAGCCGCGGCTGCCCGTGCTGATTCTGACGGCGAAGGACTCGCATGACGACCGCGTGATCGGGCTCGACAGCGGCGCCGACGATTACATGGGCAAGCCGTTCGCGCTGGCGGAGCTGTCCGCGCGGCTGCGCGCGCTGTTGCGTCGCGGTGAGCCTCGCGAAATCGTCCTCAAGCTGGGCGACCTGGAAATCGACACCACGCGCCGCGCCGTGACGCGGAACGGCCGCGGCATCGACCTGACGCCCAAGGAATATGCCCTGCTCGAGTTCCTCATGCGCCACAGCGATCGTCCCGTGACGCGATCCCATATCATCGAACATGTGTGGGACATTCACTTTGACAGCGTCAGTAACGTCGTGGAAGTGCACATCAACGCGCTGCGAAACAAGATCGATCGGGGCCTGACGCCCCTCATCCACACCATCCGCGGTGTTGGCTACATGCTGACCGACCGTCCGCAGCCGTGAGACCACTCTCGCTGCGGACGAAGCTCACCCTTTCCTATACCGCCATACTCGTCCTGCTGCTCGGCGCCGCCGGCGCCATCTCGTACAAGACGCTCGCCAGACAACTCGACGCGGACGCGACCGACGAGGTCGAGGAACTTACCCGCGGCATGCATGGCTATCTGCGCTTCGTCGGCGGCGAACCGATGCTCTCGTACGACCGCAACGATCCCGATCAGGTCGCCTTTGTCGAGCGCGCGACGCGGTACTACCAGGCGTTCGACGCCGATACGGGACAGATGATCTACCAGTCGCCGGCGTTGTTGCCCCTGGGCCTGCAGTACACGCCGGACGAGGTTCGCGTCTTCCGCGAGCAGCCGCAGACCATGGACGTGTACACCAATGAGGGCCGCATCCGGCTGACGAATACCCTCATTTCGCCGCCCGCCGGCGACCGGTACCTGCTGCAGGTCGGCTTGCGGCTGGAACACTTCGACGCGGCGCTGGGGCGTTTTCTCGCGCTGCTGCTCTGGAGTCTCGCGCCCGCCCTGGCGATCGCGATTGTCGCGGGCCGGTACATGGCCGGCCGCGCACTCGCGCCGCTGGCGCGTCTGTCCGCGGAGGCACGCACGATCGAAGTGGCCGATCTCACGCGGCGGCTGACCGTGCACGGCGCCGGCGATGAACTGGACGAGCTGGCCATCGCCTTCAACGACACGCTCGCGCGGTTGGAACACGCCGTCGGCGACATGAAGCAGTTCAGCACCGCGCTCGCCCACGAACTGCGCACGCCGCTGGCCGCCCTGCGCGGAGAAGCCGAGCTCGCGCTGACGCACGCGCGGTCGGTCGAGGACTATCGGCGCGGTCTGGCGACGCAGCTCGAAGAGATGGACCGGCTCGCGCGCCTGATCACCGAACTGCTCACGCTCGCGCGCGCTGAGGCCGGCGACATCGTGCTGCGCAAACAGGTGGTCGATCTGGGCGCGCTGGCCCAGTCCGTCGCCCAGTCTCTCGAGCCCGTGGCCCGCTCGCGCGAGCTGTCGCTGCTCTGTGAGGCCGGCGATCAGATCCTGGTCACTGGCGACGCCGGCTGGCTCGAGCGCCTGCTCTTGAATCTGGTGGACAACGCCATCGCCTTCACCCCGCCGGGCGGCCGCATCAGCATCCGCGTCACCGCCGCCGACGGGGGCGCCCGGCTGGACGTCGAGGACACAGGCATCGGCATGTCAGACGTGGCCGTGGCAAAAGCGTTCGATCGGTTTTATCAGGCCGACCCGTCGCGATCGGCTCGTGGCGGCGGCGTGGGCCTGGGCCTCAGTCTGGCCCGTTGGATCGCGCAACGCCACGACGCGTCAATCAGCGTGCAGAGCAAGCCTGGGCGCGGCAGCACGTTCACCGTGCTGTTGCCGATCTAGTTTCCGCCTCGGCCTCGCCCTCGCCCCGACATCTGCAGTTTCTCTTCCTTGAAGCCGGACGGAATCGCGAACGTATCGGCGGGCAGCGCGGACGTCGTCACGCCGAGGAGCTCGGAGGTCTTGCGTGTGCCGTCGGCGGCGATTGTCGTCTGCCGGATCGGCATCAGGCCCGCGCGGAAGGGCTGCGTGTTGGCGAGTTGTCCGAACATCGGACTCTTGGCCAGCATGTCCGTGAACTCTTTGCTGAAGGCCATCGCTGCCGTCATGGTCGCGCGATCGGCCGCCGGGATGTCGAGGACGGCGGGGTCTGCCATGCACGATTCACCGGTGGTCCGGCCGCCCTCTGTCGTCCGGAACACGCGGCAGCTCTAGCCCGCGACCGTAGCCTTTTCGCCCGTGTCGGCCACGACCGCCGCCTGGGCGCCGCCCATGCCGCCCATGCGGCCCTGCATCATCTGGCGCATCTCCGGAGGCATGCTGGCCATCTGCTGATCGAGTTGCGCGAGCATCTGCGCCATCTGCGCCATGTCGGCCTTCGTGATCTTCGTGTAGGTCTTCTTCCCACGATCGATCATCGTCATCACCCCTTCGGCAGGGTCCATGATCACGGTCGTGTTCTGGTCGGCGTCCACCCGCACCTTGCCCTGTCCGATCAGAAATGAGCTCAGCGACGTGCCGCCATTCTCAGTGGCCTTGAACTCAATCCTGGTGTCAGCGTAGACCGCGACCGTGGCCGCGGTCACAAGAACGGCGACGAAGAAACCTGTAAGTGTGCGCATGGCCGTAGCTTACGACAACTCCGTGCCGTTATGACCGCGATCAACGCCGCGCCGACCTCGCGTCCGGTCGTGTCCCAGTTGACGTGATTCGCTGCCGGCCTCCGCCGCATGCTCGCGCGCCGTCGCCTCCGGCCCTAATGAAGGGGGCCCGCCGGATCGATTAAACTAGCCCGCCATGCGTCAGCTGTCCGGCCGGGTCGTGCTGTGTGCCCTGTGGGTTTGCGGGCTG
>DASUGC010000122.1:0-10443 GCA_036274235.1 Vicinamibacterales bacterium | reverse complement strand
AACCCACCCGGCTCGGTGATTCGCACCCCATGGGCGACGCCCGATATCTGGCTGCGTCGATCGTTCGAACTGCCGGCGAGCGCAACGCTCACGAATCCGCAGATCTATCTGCACCACGACGAGAACGCGGAGATCTATCTCAACGGCACGCTCGTCCTGACGGTCACGGGCTACACGCAGGACTACGAACTCGATGCGCCGTCTGTCGATTTGAAGCCGTTGCTCACACCTGGCACGAACCGTTTAGCTGTGCACTGCCGACAAACCACCGGCGGCCAGTACATCGATGTGGGGATTGTGGACCTGGTGGCAGTGAGAACCCGGTAGACCTGCTACCTGTTACCTGCTGCCTGATAACTCTCTTCACCAGCCCCAGGCGGTCCAGAGGGCGGTCAGTACAACGGTCGGCACCGTCTCCGCGCGCAGCGTGCGCGGCCCCAGGTGCACGAGCGTTGCGCCGGCCTTGCGCGCGTCTTCGACCTCGCCCTTCGTCCAACCGCCTTCGGGACCGATAAGTACGGTGGCCGCTACGGGCCTGACGCGCGTGGCGCCGTCACCTTTGCCGACCGCTTCCACGCCGATGGCGCCGAGCCGCGGCTCCACGCACATGAACAGCGGCTCGATTTTTTCCGATGCCGGCTCCAGCAGCTTCGCGAACTTCGTCACGGGCGCAATCTCCGGCACCACCGCGCGCCCGCATTGTTTGACCGACGCCACCGCAACGCGCCGCCATCGTTCGAGTACCGCCGTGCCTTTCCACGCCTTCGCCGGCACGGCGACATGCGACGTGATCGTCGGCACAATCTTCCACACGCCGAGCATCGTCGCGTCCCGGACGACGGCGTCCATTTGATCGCCCTTCAGCAGACCGACGGCCAGCGTCAGCCGCACGTGCGGTTCGGCGACGGGCGTCGTCTCGTGCGCGATTTCGACCGTCACCGACTTCGGGTCGATCGTCCTGAGCCGGCCGATCCACTCGCGGCCTCGGCCATCGAAGAGGCAGACCTCGTCGCCGATCCCGGCGCGCAGCACGCGCGCGAGATGATGAGCCTCGGCGCCCGGCACTTCGACGACCCGATCGGCGGACGTGAGGGGCGAAATCAGAATCCGCGGCGGCGCCATGGGCTATATACTCTCTCGCGGTGGTGTTTCGCGGCCAGACACTCGGCAAATACCGGATTCTGGAGCCGCTCGGAAGCGGCGGCTTCGGCACGGTGTACCTCGCCGAAGATACCTGGATCGACAAACGCGTCGCGCTGAAGGTCCCCCATCGCCAGAATCTGGACTTCGGCGAGCTGCTGCGGGAGCCCCGCCTGCTCGCCTCGCTCAATCATCCCAACATCGTCACCGTCATTACCGCAGAAAAACAGGACGGCGTCTTCTTCATTGTCATGGAGTACGTGCCGGGCGAGACGCTCGAGACGATTATCGCGGCGCGGGGGGCGCTCGACGTCGCAACCGTGCTGGACTACACCTGTCAGATTGCGAACGCCGTCGAGCATGCGCACAAGCAGGGCGTCATTCATCGCGATCTCCGGCCGGCCAATGTGTTCGTCACCGAGAAGGGCGTCGTCAAGGTCGGCGATTTCGGCACGTCCAGGTTTCTGGAAATCGCGGCCCACGGAACAACCGTGATTGGCAGTCCGCCCTACATGGCGCCCGAGCAGTTCGAGGGCCGCGCCGTCTTCGCCTCCGATCTGTACTCGCTGGGCATCACGATGTATCAGATGCTCACCGGCGAGTTGCCGTACGACACGCCCGCGCCATCCGATCTCGACCGGCTCCGGCGCGGTGAGCTGGTCAGGCCGCCTCGATCGCGCTATCCCCACTTGCCCATCGCCGTCGATGACATCGTCATGCGCGCCCTGGCGGCATCGCTGGCCGAACGATACCAGCGGGCCGAAGACATGTTGCACGACATTCTCAATGTCCGGCGTGAGCTCGCGAAGAAAGGGACGACGGGCTGGACGGGCGCGATCGGAGCGCCGAACATGCCCGGATTCCCGGGAAATGGGGGATCAGCGCGCGCCTCGATCCCGGCGATCGCGCCGGACGACGCACCGGGGCCGGAGTATTACGCGCCGGCGCCGCCAAGCGGATCGAGCGGGCACGAGCCACCCGCGCCCAACCGCGTGCCGAGCCGGATGGCGCGGCGGGTCACGCCATCCCGCATCCGCACGCGCGAAATCACGGCCACGCGTTTTTGCTGGAATTGCCGAAAAGCGCTGCCGGCGAAAGCCGCGCAGTGTCCCTTTTGTAATGAAACACAGTAAAACGTACTGCTAAGATCCGGCTCAGGAGTTCCACATGTCGTTCAGCGGCACCGGCAAAGTCTGGATGAATGGCAAGATCGTCGATTGGAAGGATGCCAACATCCACATCGCCACCCATGTCATTCACTACGGGTCGTCCGTGTTCGAGGGCGCGCGCTGTTACAAGACCCCGAAGGGATCGATGTTCTTCCGGCTGGGCGCCCACATGCGCCGCCTGTACGACTCGGCTCGCATCTATCGCATGAACTACGAGCTCGACTGCGAGACGCTCACGCGCGGCGTGATCGATACGGTCATCGCCAATGGCCTCGAGGCGTGCTATATCCGGCCGCTGATTTATCGCGGCTATCACACGCTCGGCGTCAACCCGCTGCCCTGTCCGGTTGAGGCCGCGATCCTCGTGTGGGAATGGGGCGCGTATCTCGGCCCGGAGGCCCTGGAAAAGGGCGTGGACGTGCGGGTCAGTTCCTGGACCCGCAGCGCGCCCAACACATTCCCGGCGATGGCCAAGACGTCGGCGAACTACGCCAACTCGGCGCTGATCAAGATGGAGGCCGTACTCGACGGCTACAGCGAGGGCATTGCCCTCAATCCGGACGGGCTCTTGAGCGAAGGCAGCGGCCAGAACCTGTTCGTCGTCCGCGACGGCATCGTGTTCACGCCGCCGCTCTCGGCGTCGGTCCTGCCGGGCATCACCCGCGACAGCATCATGACGCTGGCGAAAGATCAGGGCCTCACCGTGAAAGAGCAGGACATGCCGCGCGAGTTCCTGTACGTGGCCGACGAGGTGTTCTTCTGCGGCACGGCCGCGGAGATTACGCCGATCCGATCCGTGGACAAGATCCAGATCGGCGCCGGACGCCGCGGCCCCATTACGACCGCGCTGCAGACCGCGTTCTTCGACTACATCAACGGCGTCGTGCCGGATCGACACGACTGGCTGACGCCGGTACAGGTCGGCAAGCCGGCAGCGGTCGCGGCCCGATAGACACTCAACCCCGGGCCTACAGGCCCGGGGCTCCATCTCGCGGGGCTCCATTGCGTCGGCTCCTCGGGGCTCCGATTACAGATTTCGCTTCCGAAACCGCCCGTGTGGGCGGTTTCGCGCTTTTGCCACACGAAATCGGCGGCAGGGGGTTTGCTTTGAAGACCCCCCGCAGGAGCGAGCATGACTTTCGACCAGATGATTCAGGCCGCCAGCGCGCGGGGCGCATCGGACATTCACTTGCGCGCCGAGCGGGTGCCGCTCGTCCGTGTGGACGGGCTGCTCGAACGGTGGACGAACGTCGCGCCGATCAGCGCGGCGGCGCTCGAAGGCATTTCGTCGCGGCTGCTGTCGCCGGCCCATCAGGCCCAGCTCCAGAGCAAGCTCGAAGTGGACATTGCATGGCAGGCGCCAGGCGTCGGCCGTATCCGCGCCAGCGTGTTCCGCCAGCGCGGCACGATCGGCGTGTCGATGCGTCTGATCCCGGACGTCATTCCGACGCTCGAAGAACTGGGGCTGCCGGCGTCGGTCTCGACGCTCTGCGCCGAGTCGCGCGGGTTGATCCTCCTCACCGGCGCGACCGGCACAGGCAAGAGCACGACGCTGGCAGCCATGGTGGACCTGATCAATCGCACGCGCGCGCTGCACATCATCACGATTGAAGACCCGATCGAATTCGTGCACAACGACCATCAGGCCGTGGTGACCCAGCGCGAAGTCGGCTTCGATACACCCGCCTACGCCAGCGGTTTGCGCAGCGCGCTGCGCCAGGACCCGGACGTCATTCTGATCGGCGAAATGCGCGACGTGGATACCATCGAAACCGCGCTGGTGGCCGCTGAAACGGGCCACCTGGTGCTCTCGACGCTGCACACGATGGACGCGCCGGAAACCATCAATCGTATTGTCGCGGTATTCCCGTCCCACCAGCAGATGCAGATCCGCCATCAGCTCGCGAGCGTGTTCAAGGCCACGGTGTCACAGCGGCTGCTCCCGCGCGCCGACGGCCGCGGCCGGGTCCTGGCGGCGGAGGTCCTCATGGGTACGGCCTTCGTACGGGACTCCATCGAGGATCCCGAGAAGACGTCCGGGATCGCGCAGGCGATCGTCCAGGGCGGCAACCAGTACGGGATGCAGAACTTCGATCAGGCCATTCTCAAGCTCTGCGTGGACAAGCTGGTCACGGTGGAAGAAGCCACCAAGTGGGTCACCAACGTCGAAGAGTTCAAGATGCGCCTGCGCGGCATCACGCCCGGCAGCATCGCGGGTGGCGCGAAACCCGAAATCCAGCGGTTCGGGACGTAATCAGGCCCGGGTTCAGAACTCAGAGTTCAGCGTTCGGAGTTCAGCGTTCACCGGGCTCCAGAACGATGAACGCTCGAACTCTGAACGGTGAATTCTGAACCCGAGGTAGGATCGGGCCCATCGATGCGGGTAAGGAATCTGGACGCCGGTGGCACGTCGTCAGCCAGGCCTTGAATCGGCCCCTCCAGCCGGGACCGTCCGCGCGACGGCACTGACCCTGCTCTCCCGTCGTGACTACACGACGGCCGAACTGCGATCGAAGCTGGCCGACAAGGGCTACGACACCGAAACCATCGATGTCGCCGTCGCCGAGCTCACCTCACAGCACCTGCTGGACGACCGGCGCAGTGCTGCGGCTCACGTGCGCAGAGCGGCGGCCATCAAGGGACGCGGCCGAGTCCGAATCAGCCGCGAGCTGGCCGCGCGGGGGCTGTCCCGCGAGATCATCGACGAGGCGCTCGCTGCAGTGGCGCGCGATGATGAGATGGCGGCGATTCGCAGGATCCTTAGCCGTAAGCGCTGGCCGGCCAATCCATCGCGCCTGGAACGCCAGGGCATGTACCGCCATCTGCTGGGGCGTGGCTTCCCTGCCGATTTGATCGGACGCGCTCTGGGACGACATGACGAGGATGACGCGGACTGAGAAGGACCTTTGGACCGGACCTTGAGAACCCCTGGACCGAACCTTTGGCCCGTTGGACGTTGGACCTTCGGACCAGCAAAGCAGGCACGGTACAATCTCTCAGACTCATGACCGCGAAGCAGATCCGCCGCAGCTTTCTCGAGTACTTTGCCCAGCGCGGGCACACCATCGTGCCCTCCTCGTCGCTCGTCCCGGCCGATGATCCGACGCTGCTGTTCACCAACGCCGGCATGAACCAGTTCAAGGACCTGTTTCTCGGCAAAGAGAAGCGCGCGTATCGCCGCGCGGCGTCGTCGCAGAAATGCATGCGCGTCAGCGGGAAGCACAACGATCTGGACACCGTCGGCCCGTCGCTGCGGCATCACACGTTCTTCGAGATGCTGGGCAACTTCTCCTTCGGCGACTACTTCAAGCAGGACGCGATTCCCTTCGCGTGGGAGCTGCTGACGAAGGTCTGGGGGCTCGACGAGGCGCGGCTGTTTCCCAGCGTGTTCAAGGGCGACGGCCACATCCCGCGAGACGAGGAGTCATTCGGCATCTGGCAGCGGTTCGTGCCGGCGGCCCGCATCGCCGAACTGGGCATCGATGACAACTTCTGGTCGATGGGGGACACCGGTCCGTGCGGGCGGTGTTCCGAGATTTATTTCTTTCGCGGCCATGACGTGCCCTGCTCCGAGCCCGTATGCCGGACACTCGAGTGCAGCTGCGACCGCTACATCGAAATCTGGAACAACGTGTTCATGGAGTTCGACCGGCAGCCCGATGGGACGCTCACGTCGCTGCCCGCCTTGTGCGTCGATACGGGCATGGGCCTGGAGCGCATTACCTCGGTCATCCAGGGTCAGCTCGCCACCTACGACACCGACCTGTTCAGTCCGATCCTGGCCGCAATCGGCCGCGCCGCCGGCCGCCAGTACACCGCGGCACCCGGACCGCTGGACCACCCGGACGTCTCGATGCGGGTGATCGCGGACCACCTGCGCGCGATGACCTTCATCATCGGCGACGGCGTGCTCCCCCAGAACGAAGGGCGCGGATACGTGTTGCGCAAGATCATGCGCCGCGCGATGCGGCACGGCAAGAAACTCGGATTTACCGAGCCCGTGCTCCACACGTTCGTGAGCGTGGTGGTGGACGAAATGGGCGAGGCGTATCCGGAGCTGGTGGCCGGCCGCCAGTCCATCGCGCGGACCGTTCGCAGCGAAGAGGACCGATTTGACGCGGTGCTGACGTCCGGCCTTCCCAGGCTCGAAGAACTGATCGAGCGCACGCTCAAGGCGGGCGCTTTCCTGCTGCCCACCGACGACGTCTTCAAGCTGTACGATTCCTTCGGCATCCCGCTGGACTTCATTCAGGACGTCGCCGGCCAGCGAGGGGTTGGCGTGGACCCGAACGCATTCGAACAGCTCATGCAGGGCCAGCGCGATCGCGCCCGCGCCTCCGCCAAATTCGGCGCGGACGAGGGCTCGCAGAACCAGCATCAGGGCCAGGACCGATTCGTCGGATACGAGCACACGCTGGTGCCGGACGCCCAGGTGGTCATGGCTGCCGGCCCGGCCGGTGGTCAGGATCTGGAGGTCTGGCTCGACCAGACGCCGTTCTACGTCGAATCCGGCGGCCAGGTGTCCGATGTCGGCGAGTTGACGAACGCCGCCGGCCTGCGCGCGCGCGTCGTCGGCGTGCGGAAAGGACCCGCCGGCCACATGCGCGCCCACAAGGTCCATGTGTTGTCCGGCCACCTGAAGACGGGTGACCGAGTGACCGCCCACGTTGACGAATACACGCGCAATGCGACCCGCCGCAATCACACCGCCACGCACCTCTTGCACGCGGCGCTCCGGCAGCGGCTTGGCAGCCACGTGCATCAAAAGGGATCGCTGGTGGCGCCGGATCGCCTGCGGTTTGACTTCACGCACGACGCGCCGCTCTCGCCCGAGGAGCGCCGCGACATCGAGCGCATCGTGAACGAGCAAATCTTCCGCAACACGCCGGTCGTGACGGAAGAACAGAACACCGCCGACGCGATGAAAGCGGGTGCCATGGCGCTCTTCGGCGAGAAGTACGGCGACCGCGTCCGCGTCGTCACGGTCGGCGATTTCAGCATGGAGCTGTGCGGCGGCACGCACGTGCGGGCGACGGGGGACATCGGCCCGTTCGTGATCACCGAAGAATCAGGCGTCGCGGCCGGTGTCCGCCGGCTGGAGGCGCTGACCGGTGAGGGAGCGATCGCGCACATTCAGGCGCAGGCGGCCGCGCTGGACCGTCTGGTCCATGCGATTGGCACACCGGCCGATCGCGCCGTGGACGCGATCGCGAAGCTGCAGGCCGACGCCAGGAGGCTGGCGCGCGACAACGAACAGCTCAAGATGAAACTGGCGCTCGGTGGCGGCGGCACCGGCGGCGGTCAGGCCGGCGATGAAGTCGCGATCGGCGATGCTACCCTGGTTGCACGGCGCGTGAGCGGTCTCGAGAAAGGCGCGCTCCGGACATTGTCGGACTCGCTGCGCGACCGCATCAAGCGCGGCGTGGTCGTGCTGGTCGGCGACGCCGACGGCAAGGTGCAGCTGGTCGCGTCCGTGTCGAAAGACCTGACGGACCGGATCAAAGCCGGGCAACTGGTGAAGGAACTGGCGCCAATCGTCGGCGGCTCGGGCGGTGGAAGACCGGATTTCGCCGAAGCCGGAGGCAAGGACGCATCACGGATTGATGCGCTGCTCGCCGCGGCGCGGGAGTCGGTGGCGAAGGCGCTGGCGTAAGAGGCCGGGACTCGTTTCCGCATGCACCGTCAGGAAATGAGTCCCGGCCTCATTTCTTCTTGAACCCGGCCGGAACCGCCAGCTCCAGGTCGTCAACCCGATTCGCGATCTGCGCGTACTCCCAGGTCATGTCGAGAATCGTCGTGCGTTTGGCGGGCGGCCCTCCGACTCGCTGCGCACCGCCAGGGCCGGCTCTCTTGACAAGCAAATCGTACAGCGACGCCGCGCTTTTGTAATCCTTCGCGCTCCGCTCGATTTCGTAGATGACGGAGGCCCGCAGGATGGTTCCGTCCAGGCGATCCAGCTCTTCAATCACGCGCGCACCGACGTACCCGTGTTCGGGCATGCAGCCGTCGAATGTCTCGGGCTCCGGCAGTTCGGTCTCCGTAAACACCCCGCTCAGGATGCCCTGCGCGGCGGCCCTCGCCACCGAACGCTGAGCGCGCTGCAGGGCATCGAGGCTCGGCTTGTGAGGCGCGAGCCAGACGGTACCGGTGGCGACCCAGCCGCCATCCGTATCGAGCGATTTGCCGGGATCGTGGGCGATCACGGATACCTCGATGGCGCGCGCGGTCTCGCCGGCGATCACGCGCGTCTGACCCGTGTCGCGCGATGACGCCTCGAACACGAACTTCCTGGCCCGGCGCTCCGACTGCGCCGGCAGCTCAGGTCCCGGGGGAGCCTCGAAAATGCCGCTGCTGTTATTGAGGTTTATCGCGCTCGATCGCGACATACGAAGCTGGGTTCGTAACTGGTCGAGCGTCTGTTCCCGATACTCGCGCCTGGCGAAATCGACACGCGTGGTTTTCGATGTCGCCAGATCCACGATGATCGCCGGGCCGGGATGATCCGCGAGCTCCGGCCCATCGGCCGATCTCATGACCTGCGTCAGAAGCCGCTGGCCTTTGAGCGCCACGTACCGCGTGACGCCCTCGTCGCCATTGGCCGCGACGCCGAGCGCGAAATTGCAGAACGCGCTGCTTGACGCTCCCTGGATCTTCGTGCGGACCACGGCGGCCACACCAGGGTCGGCCGGAAGCTGTATCGCTCCCGCGATGGCGACCGCTGTCGCGAGGAGGCGAACTGGAGACGTGAGGCCGGGACTCATTTCCGCATGCACCGTCAGGAAACGGGTCCCGGCCTCTTAGAACAATCCGTTGATTCGCTTTTCCCAGTCGTCGGTGGTTGTAATGCCTTGCAGCACGCTGGCAATCGATCCATCGGCGCGGATCAGGACGGAGATTGGGACCGAGTCCTCGTACCCAAGAGCGTGCAGCAGGGCGTCCTGTCCGAGTCCGACGAGCATCGGGTACGTGACTTTGTACTCGGCGGCAAACTCGCGAATGTCGGCGGGATTGTCGTCGACCGAAATCCCGATCACCTGCAGGCCCCGATCCTTGAACTTGGCGGCCAGCTCCACCAGTTGCGGCATTTCCAGCCGGCACGGTCCGCACCACGTGGCCCAGAGATTGATGATGAGCGGTTTGCCCGCATAGCTCGCCAGATCGATCTTCGCGCCGTTCATGTCTTCCAGCGTGAACGCCAGATTGGCCTTCACGCGCGGTTCCGATGCCCTCGTGTTGGTGCGGACGACGAGCGCGACGGCCAGAAGGCTGCCGGCGATCGCCAAAATCACGCCTACTCTACCTGCCATGTCTCTACTTTCTCACAGTCGAGGGAATCATGTCGGCCCGATTGGCGGCGTGGTACAGGAATGACGCGAGCACAATGGCGTTCTGCCGAAGATCCGCCGGATTGATTCGTTCCGCCAGGTCCACATTGGTGTGGTGCTCGCGCACGTCGTAATCGACGTAGTCCTGGATCGCATTGAATCCGGGAACGCCGGCCGCAATGAAGCTCAAGTGGTCCGTGTTGCCGATGCCCGGCATCACGTTCTTGACCGCACCGAGATCCCTGAACGGCGCCAGCCACGCGTCGAAGATGGGTTTGGCCGCCGCATTGTTTTCCAGGTACCAGCCGTAGATGGGCCCCTTGCCGGGATCCAGATTCAGGTAGAGCGAGACGTTCGCGCGCGCGGCGGCGTTGGCGGCGCCGTCCAGATGTTTGGCGACCCACGCCTTTGATCCGTAGAGGCCCTCCTCCTCCGCCGCCCAGAGCGCGAACCGAACCGTGCGCTTGAGCGGCAGCCCGGTGGCCTTCAGGATCCGCGCCGCCTCCAGTACGGCGACCGCGCCGTCGGCATTGTCAGTCGCGCCGGTTCCCGTGTGCCAGGAATCCAGATGCGCGCCCAGCATCACGACCTGATTGCGCAGCGCCGGATCCGCGCCAGGGATCTCCGCGATGACGTTATACGTGTTGCGATCCTGATCGAGAAAGCGCGCCTGCACGTTGACGCGCAGTTTGACGGCGATCCCCTGCTGCGCCATGCGGAACAGCATGTTGTAGTGCTCGCCGGCCAGGACGACCTTTGGCAGCATGTCCGACGGATTGTCGCGCCCGGCCTGGACGAAGACTGTGCCG
>DASUGC010000121.1:0-10714 GCA_036274235.1 Vicinamibacterales bacterium | reverse complement strand
GAGGTCATGGGCATCTTCCAGCGCCTCAATCGCGAGCAGGGCATCACGGTGCTCCTCATCACCCACGAAATGGACATCGCGGAGTACGGCACGCGCCTGATTCGCTTCCGGGACGGCCGCGTGGTGGCCGATCAGCCCGTGTTGCATCGACGCAACGCGGCCGACGAGCTCGCCGCCCTCCCGCCGCCCGAGCCCGATCAGATTCCCCCGCCCGCTGAAGCGCAGACGCAGGCGGCACACTAGTCCGGAGAGAGACCCGACCTATGTCGATATTCATGACGCTTCGGATCGCCTTCAAGGCGCTGGGCCGCAACAAGCTGCGGACCGTGCTGACCATGCTCGGCATGATCATCGGCGTCGCCGCCGTCATCGCAATGGTGGCGCTCGGCTCCGGCGCGCAGGCGCAGATTGAAGAGGCCGTCAAGGCCCAGGGCACCAACCTGATCACCATCTCGCCCGGTTCGATGGCGATGATGGGCGGCGTGCGCGGCGGCGCGGGCACCTCGACCCGGTTGACGGAATCGGACGCGGCCGCGATTCGCGAAATGCCCCAGGTCGCCGCCGTGGCGGAAACGGTGACGGCCGGCGGACAACAGCTGGTCTATGGCGGCGCGAACTGGCGCACGAACATCGAAGGGACCAACGTGGACCTGCCGACGATCCGGTCATGGGCGCCGATGTACGGGTCATTCTTCACGGAAGAAGACGTGAAGTCCCAGGCGAAGGTGATCGTCCTCGGCGCCAACGTGTCAGACAACCTGTTCGGCGAGGGCATGGACCCGACCGACACCATCATTCGCGTCAAGACGCATCAGTTCAAAGTGCTCGGCGTGATGGCGCGTAAAGGCGCGTCAGGCGGCGGAATGACGAACCAGGACGACCAGACATTCGCGCCGTACACGACGGTCATGAAGAAGCTGCAAGGTCAGCAGTTCCTCAACCGTATCCTCGCCCAGGCGCGCTCGGCGGACGAGACGGCCGAAACGAAGGCGGCCATTGAAGATCAGCTGCGCATGCTGCACGGCATCGAGACGGGCGGCACGGACGACTTCACCGTACAGACGCTGGACGACGCGATCGCGCTGCGGACGCAGAACACCCAGACGATGACGCAGTTGCTCGCCGGCGTGGCATTCGTCTCGCTGGTGGTCGGCGGCATCGGCATCATGAACATCATGCTGGTGTCCGTGACGGAGCGCACGCGTGAAATCGGCCTGCGCCTGGCGATCGGCGCCAAGGGCTCGGATGTGCTCTTCCAGTTCCTGATTGAGGCGGTCGTTATCAGCCTTGTTGGTGGCGCGATTGGCATCCTGCTCGGATACGGCGTGGCCTGGTTCGTCCGGACGTACAACCAATGGCCGACCCAGATCCCGCCCGATGCCGTGTTTACGGCCGTCGTCTTCTCGGCCTTCGTCGGCATCTTCTTCGGCTTCTACCCCGCGCGGAAGGCGGCCGGGTTGGATCCGATCGAAGCGCTGAGATTTGAATAGTGCGGAGTTCAAAGTGCAGAGTGCAGGGCCCGAGTGCAGGACCGGGCACTTTGAACTCTGAACCTTGAACTCTGAACTAATCTAAAGATTCCGTTAACGTTTGTGGCGCCTAACTTTGCCACACTGAAACTCGGCGCGGACGGGAACCCGCCGATATTGTGAGGAGTACTCCTATATGCGACGTGTAACAGCTCTGGTGGGCGCGGCCGCGGTTGCTTTGTGGGCAACGGCGGTGTTCGCGCAGGCGAAGAACTTCTCCGGGACGTGGACGGTTGACCAGGAGAAAACGACTGCGGCCAACCCGGCTCCGGCCGGCGGTGGCGGCGGTGGTGGTGGACGCGCGGGCGGCGGCGGTGGTGGACGTGGCGGCGCGCAGGGCCCGATGACGGTCAAGCAGGACGCGACGACGCTGTCGGTCGAGCGCCAGGGCCAGAACGGCCCGACGACAACGACCTACACCCTTGATGGCAAGGCCCACAAGGTGACGATGGGTCAGGGCGAAGCCGACGTGACGGCCAAGGTTGTGGGCAGCACGATCGAAATCGAGACCACCCGCGACATGGGCGGCACCCCGGCCACCACCAAACAGGTGTGGTCGATGGACGGCGACTGGCTGGTCATCGCGAGCACCAATCCTCCCCGCGGTGGCGGAGAGGCGACGACGCGCAAGACCTACTACAAGAAGGGCTAGCTCGTCGGAATTCGCGCAAGCGAAGCCCCGGCTCCCTCATGGGAGCCGGGGCTTTTTCTTTGTGCGCCCGGTCCAAAAGGTCCGGTGCCGGACCTTGCGAACCCGACCCCCTGGACCGGACATCGGCTGTCACATCTCCAAGGTTGCCCAGTGCTATTCTCAGCGGTACCGATAACCTCGGCGGGGGCTGGACCGCGCCGATATTGCGAGGAGTACTCCCATATGCGACGAGTCATGGCAATGGTCAGCGCGGCCGCTTTCGTCCTGGCGACGACGAGCGTCTACGCGCAGGGTGCAGCAGCAAGTTTCAACGGTAAGTGGACGCGAGACATGCCCGCGGGCGGCGGCGGCGGGGCGGCCGGCGGCGGTGGTGGCGGCGGACGTGGTGGTGGCGGACGCGGCGGGTTCGGCGGCGGTGGCGGCTTCCAGTGCAACCCGTCCTGCACGTTGACTGTGACGGCGGCGAACCTGAAGCTCGAACGCCCGGCCGGACAGGACGGCACGGTGCCGCCGGCCCTGAACTTCAAGCTCGACGGATCGGACAGTTCCAACCCCGGCCGCATGGGCCAGGACGGAACGCCCGGGCCGGCCGTGATCTCGAAGGCGAAGTGGGATGGCAACAAGATCGTCATCAGCACCACGCGCGATTTCCAGGGTCAGTCGATCACATCGACGCAGACCCTCTCAGTCGAGGGCGGCAAACTCACGGTTGTGACGACTTCATCGATGGAAGGCGCGCAGCCACAGACGGCCACTTACACCAAAGGCTAGTTTTCGCTCGCGCGATCTGAGCCCCGCGCTTCATCCGAGGCGCGGGGTTTTTTCTTTCTTCGCTGTCGGTCCAAGGGTCAGGGCCTGCCTGTTCCCTGCAGAAGCTCTTTCACGGTCTTTCGACTGACCGGATCGATCCAATCCGGCGCGAGCTCGGCGAGGGGCTGCAACACAAACTCGCGATCGCGGAAGCGCGGGTGCGGGATTTCGATGGTGCTGGTCTTGATGATGCGGTCGCCGTAGAGAATGACGTCGAGATCCAGCGTCCGCGCCGCGCGAAAGGAGCGGCGCTCGCGGCCGCGTTCGGATTCCAGCGCCATCAGGTACTCGAGCAGCGCCTCGGGCCCGAGGTCGGTCTCCCCCACCACGACGCCGTTCAGATAGGCGGGCTGCTCGTCGGGCACGCCGACGGGATCGGTTTCGATGAGTGTGGAGACACGAAGATTGGCGAGAACTTCGGCAAGCCGCTGAATGGCCCACTCCAAATGGGCCCGCCGATCACCAAGGTTGGATCCGAGCGCGATGGCGACGTTCACGACTCAGCAGATGAAGAACGGCGGGCTGAAGCCCGCCGGCTACTCGATCCAGCGGACGCCCAGCACGCCATCGCCCGTGCCCGGCGAGCCGGGCCCGTTCGCGCGGCGGCCGAGTTCGTCCTGGCGGCCGGCGGCGATCTGGTCGAAGAAGCGCTTCTGCTCCAGCGTCTCACCCAGAATCACGCCGAGCATGCTGCGATGACGGGCGTGCGTGATGGCGTCCACGCGCGGGCGCCAGGCCTGGACGAAGGCTCCGGCGTCGGCCGCGTCCTTCGAGACCAGCGGGATGAAGCTCTCGTTCCAGACCAGTGACGGCAGCGGCGGCTCCGGGACCACGGCGGGCGTGGCGTCCAGCTCCGCGAGCGCGGCCTCGAGCCAGGACAAGTGCAGATCCTCGCGATTGATCACGTACTGATACGTGTTGTTGGCGTTGTAGTCCGACACTTTCTTGGCCACGGCGACGTGCCGCTGGCGCAGCGTCAGCTTGTCCTTGTGAAACTCCAGGAGGATGGCGGCGAGGTCGGCAGGTTTCACGAGTTCTGCTTCTGTTTGCAGCTGATGCAGACGCGCGTCCAGGGAATCGCTTCGAGCCGCGCCTTGGAAATCGGCTCGCCACAGTCGCGGCAAATCCCGAACGTGCCTTTTTCCATGCGCACAAGCGCTTCCTCGATGGCCTGGAGGATCTTGGCGTCCGTCTGCTTCAGCTTGAGTTGAATGTGGACTTCGTTGTTGCCGCTGGCCTGGTCGGCCAGATCGCCCTGCCGGCTGTTGACGTCGGCGGACGCCGGCAGCGGCCGCGTACCGGTGGAGGCCGCGAGGATCTCCGCACGCTTGTGGAGGAGCGCGTCCTTGAACGTCGCCAGGGTTGCCGCGTCGAGCACTTGATCCGTCATAGCCTTGGGCGCGTCACTTGGCGCCCTCCGATCCCTCCCATCTTAGCGCAAACTGGTTCCGTTCTTTTTTCACCTTGGGCATGTAGCGCCGTGTAGGGGCTGGTCTGGCGGCCGCCTTCGGCGGCCGGCCATGAGGGAAGCGGGTGCGAAAACAAGAGCCTGACGATCACGTTGCTCTTGTTTTCTCGCTCGCTTCCCTCATGGCTGACCCGGCGCAGCCGGGCGCCAGACCAGCCCTATGTGCCGCTGCACGGTGAAGCCCCCTCACTCCCGCAACGTCGCCATCGGTTTCCGCAGCAGCACATCGACACTGGCCGCCAGACCCACCACGCACACCACCGCCGCCGTGGCCACCGCGCCGGCCGAGAGCAGGCCCGCCGCCGGCCGCCAGCGGATGTCGAAGAGATACGTCGCCAGCGCCCACGACAGGCCCATCGCGCCCAGGGCCCCCATCAGGCCGGCCAGCAGGCCGAGCACGCCGTATTCGACGGTGACCATGGCCGTGAGGACGCGGGTGCTGGCGCCCAGCGTGCGGTAGATCGCCGCCTCATACAGCCGCTGAAACTTCGTCATGGCGACGGCCCCGATCAGAATCAGCACGCCGCTGGCGACCGTGATGCCGCCGACGACGCTGATGCCCAGCGTGATGTTGTCGAGCACCGTCCGAATCGACGCGACAACCGCGCGCACGTCGATCGCCGAGACGTTCGGGAATTTGTCCACGAGATTCCGTTGCAGCGCCGCCCGGCGCGCGGCGTCTTCGCCCGTGCGTACGAATCCCACGAACGTGGACGGGACTCGAGCCAGGTACGGGCCCGGGCGCAAGACAAAGAAAAAGCCGCCGTTTTGCGTCTCATCCCAGGCCACGTGACGGATGCTGGTCACGCGCGCGCGGACGACCTGGCCCGCAATGTCCAGCCGCACGAGGTCGCCGACACCCACCTCGCCGTCATCGCGCACTTCTTCGGAAATCGATACTTCCGCATCGGCGGCCGGATCCGGCGGTCCCGGCGCCGCTCCGTTCCAGAAGCGCCCCGCGGTCAGCCGTTCGTTGGCCTGCAATGCGTCCCGATAGGTAATACCGAACTCGCGCGTGAGCGTCCCCTGCTCGCGGATGGCCTGCGGCGTCGGCAGGTGCACTCGCGCGCCTTCGATGCCGGCGACGCGCGCGCGCATCAGCGGGACGATGCGCGGCGGCTCGATCACATACGGCGCCGACACCGATTGCACGGCCTCGACCTGATCGCGCTGGACGTCGATTAACACGAGGTCCGGGGACGTGGCGCCAATCTGCGAGAGAAAATCGTCCACCAGATTGATCTGAATCGCGCGCACGGCCAGGACAAAGAAACAGCCGAGGCCGACCGACGTCAGTATCACGCGCGTCTGGTTTCCGGGCCTCGCGAGGCTGACGATGGCGTGGCGCACGGCGAACCAGCGCGACCGCGCGAGTGGCGCCGTCCCCCACAGCAGGAACCGGCTGGCGCCGAGCAACAGCAGCGCGACCGCCGCCAGGCCGCCTGAAACGAACAATCCGGCGCGCAGGGACCCGGACTGCCAAATCGCCACGAGCACGAGCGCGCCGAGGGTCGCGACCGCGACGAGGCGGCTGATCACGTCGCCACGCCGCGCCTCACCCGCGGTGTCCACGCGCAGCAGGAGCAGCGGCTTGACGCGCCGCATTTCCAGCAGGGGCACGAGCGCGAACAACAGCGAGACGAGAATGCCGACGGCAATCCCCTGCGCCGCGGCAGACGGCGTCACGGCCACGGTCGCGATGCCGAGGGGCGCCAGCAGCCGATCGGGAATCGCCGCCACGGCAGCGGCCGCCAGCCCGGCGCCGAGCACGCAGCCGGACAGGGTCAGCCAGAGCACTTCGATGACGTAGACGGCGAGCACCTGCCGGGCCGTTGCGCCCAGACACTTCAGGATGGCGACCGACTTGACTTTCTGCTGCACCAGCACGCGCGTCACGCTCCAGACGCCAATGCCGCCCAGCACGACCATGGCAAAGCCGACAAGGCTCAGGTAGTTCTCCGCCGTCACCAGGTTCTGCCCCAGCCGATCCTCAAACGTGCGCCACGAACGGACGCCGACGATGGAGTCGCGGTAGCGCTCTTTCAAGCGGCTGGTGATGTCATCGATCCTGCGCTCATCGACTTTGAGAAACGTCCGGTAGTTCGCGCTGCTGCCAAAGCCGAGCAATCCGATCGCACGCAAATCAGCCAGGGCGAGGTACACGCGCGGCCCAAACGCAAACGCCTGACCGCCATTGTCGATGCGGTCCTTCGTGACGACGCCGCGGATCGTGAATCGCTGGCCGCCCAGTTTCACGGCGTCGCCCGCGGCGAGGTCCATCTCGAGCAGGAACTCCGGCGTGACCGCAACGCCGCGGCCGGCCAGAAGCTGTGGCGTCAACGTTCCATCCTCGAGCGCGATCGACCCGTACAACGGAAAGCCCGTTTCAATCCCCCGCAACTCGACGAGCTTGACCTTCCCGTTCCCCTTCCCCTTTTCCGCCGCCGCCATCGTCCGCGTCTGGACAACTTCTGTGCGCGCCAATTCGGCGCCTGCGAGTTCCTGGTTGAGGATCGCCCGCACCTCGTCGGTCGGGGGCCGCGGTGACTGCACCACGATGTCCGCGCCGATGATCTCGCGCGCCTCACGCGTGAGCGTGGACCGCACGCTCTGGATCACGCTGCGAATGACGATGATGGCGGCGACGCCGATGGCGACGCAGAAAAAGAAGAACAGGAGCCGGGCCCACGCGGCGCGCGTCTCGCGCCAGGCCATGCGCAGGACAAACGTCATTCCCACGCTGGGGGCGTGGCCCCCAGGCCCCTGACTCGGCGATCGACGACCGCGCCGTCCTTGAGCGCGATGACTTCATCGGCCAGCGCGGCGAGTGCGGCATCGTGCGTGACGAGCACCAGGGTCCGGCCGTGCACGCGATTGACGTCCACGAGAATCTGAATGACCTGGCGGCCCGTGGCGCTGTCGAGATTGCCGGTCGGCTCGTCGGCCAGCACCACCAGCGGGTCGTTCGCCAGCGCGCGTGCGATGGCCACGCGCTGTTGCTCGCCGCCCGACAACTGAGAGGGATAGTGGTGGCCGCGCCCGGTCAGCCCCACGTCGGCCAGCAACGCGCTGGCCCGGGCCCGTGGATCGGCCTTGCCGGCAATTTCGAGCGGAACCAGGATGTTTTCGTAGGCCGTGAGTGACGGGAGAAGGTAAAAGAACTGGAAGACGATGCCGATTTTTTCCCCACGCAGGCGCGCCAACCGGTCTTCGCTCAGTGCCGTGATGTTCTGGCCGTCGATGGTGACGTGGCCGCTGGTCGGCGCATCCAGGCCGGCCATGAGCCCAAGAATCGTGGACTTGCCCGATCCGGACGGACCCGTGATGGCGACGGACCGGCCGCGCTCGATCACGAATGACGTCGGCTGGAGGATCGTCAGCGGCCCGGCACCGCTGCGAACGGTGCGGGACACGTTCGACAGTTCGATCACTACTGAATTCTATCCACCATGTCCTTGAGCTGCGGGTACAAGTGCTCGGCAATCGCCTTGGAGCCGGCTTCGTTCGGATGGATGCCGTCCGTCTGATTCAATTCCGGCCGGCCGGCGACGCCTTCGAGGAGGAAGGGCACGTACACGATTTGACGCTGATACGCGCGCAGAAGGTCGAAATACACCTGCTTGAATGCCGTTCGGTAGTCTTCGCCAAGGTTCGTCGGCCCTTCCATGCCGCACAGCATGATGGAAGCGCCGTGCTGCAGGCCGATGTCGATGATTTTGCGGAGATTCTCGCGCGTCTCGTTGACGCCAAGGCCTCGCAGCGCGTCGTTGCCACCGAGCGCGATGACGAGGATCCGTGTCGCCGGCGTCAGGAGCTGCTCCACCCGCCGCAGGCCGCCCGCTGAGGTGTCACCGGACAGGCCGGCGTTATCGATGTCGATGTTCGTATAGCCCTCGGCTTCAAACATCTCACCGATTTTCGCGGGATACGCCTGGTTGGAGAGCAGCTGGTAGCCGGCTGTCAGGCTGTCGCCCAGGAACACGAGGGTGACTTTCCCGCTCGCACTTGGGTCCTGGGCGGGTTCACCGGTAATCGCCGTGGGCGCCTGCCCGGCCGTGGAAGTGCTTCCGCAGGCGGATTCCTTGAGCGAGCAACTGGATATGAACAACAGGAGGACGATCGGAAGGGCGCGATTCATTCCATGGATTCTAATTGGTCCAAAGGTCCATGGGCCAAGGGGCCTCGCAATTGTTCGTCGAGTGATCGGATCGCGGCTTCGAGCATCTGTCGGTGCGCGGGTGACCTGGCGGCCGCAAGGTCGGCGATCGCGCGGGCGCGCGTCAGTTCCAGCACCCGCCGCCTCTCCAGGCGGGCGGCTGCTTCGATCGAGATGGCCGGGCCCTTCTCTTTGCGAACCTCGCGATCTTCCTGCTGCGCTTCGACGGACTTCGATTCCCAGCCGCGGGCCATAAGGTCAGTCTACGCCGTACCCGTCGTACCCGCCGCACCCGTCGTACCTGTCGTACCTGTCGTACCCGTCGTACCCGTCGTACCTGCTACTATCCCGCACGTGTCGTTCCGCCGCGAGCTCGGTCCCTTTGACGCGACGATGGTCGTCATTGGCGGAATTATTGGCGTTGGTATTTTCAGCAATCCATCATCGGTCGCGGCGCGGCTGGATTCGCCGACTCTCGTGCTGCTCGCGTGGGCGGCCGGTGGCGCGGTCGCGATTGCCGGTGCGTTCGCTTATGCCGAGCTCGGCAACCTCATGCCGCGCGTCGGCGGTCAGTATGCCTACCTCAACGCCGCCTGGCATCCCGTCGTCGGTTTCCTGTACGGATGGGCGCTGCTCCTGGTCATCGAGACAGGTGCAATCGCGGCGGTGGCTATCATCTTTGCGGACTACACGCTTCAGCTTGTGGGCGCTCCGGGCGCAAGTCCCCTGCCGATTGCCGTCGGCGCGATCGCGCTGCTGTCCGTCATTAATTTCTTCGGCGTCAAGCCGGGCAGCCGCGTGCTGAACGTCTTCGTCGTGCTGAAGATTCTGGCGCTCGCCATCCTGATTGCATTCGCCTGGCTGCATACGGGACGGCCCGATTGGCTCTCGACGGCGCGGGTGGATGACACGCCGTCCACGGCGCTGTCATTTGGCCAGGCGCTGATACCCATCCTGTTCTCGTACGGCGGCTGGCAGGTCGCCAACTATGTCGCGGAAGAAATGCGCGACCCGGAACGGCATCTGCCGCGCAGCCTGATCATGGGCACGCTCGCCGTGGTCGCGATCTATCTGCTCGTCAATGTCTCCTTCCTCCGCACGTTTGGACTGGCCGGCCTGGCGTCCACAAAGACACCGGCGGCCGATGCCGCCACCGACTGGTTTGGCGCGGCGGGCGGACGCTTTGTCGCCGCGGCCATTGCCACGTCGGCATTCGGTTTCATCAACCTCGCGGTACTCGCGCCCACGCGCGTGTACTACGCGATGGCCGCGGACGGCGCATTCTGGTCCGCGCTCTCCCGTCTGCATCCCAGATATGGCACCCCCAGCGCGGCGATCGTGCTGCAGTCTGCCTGGGCGATTCTGCTCACCGTCACCGGGACCTACGATCAACTCGTCAACAGCGTTGTCTTTGCCGATTGGATTTTCTTTGGCTTGACCGTATCAGGACTGTTTATCCTTCGCCCGCGCCTGGCCAAACCGGGCGGATACCGCACGCCGGGATATCCGTGGCTGCCGGCTGTGTTTGTGACGGTCGCCGTCACCGTGGTGTTCTCGTCGATTCTCGAAGCGCCGGGGCGATCGGCCATCGGCGCGGGGCTCCTGCTCGCCGGTATTCCTGTGTTCTATTTCTTCAAATCGGTCTCGGCGCGCCGCGCGACCGGCAGGCCTCGTTAGGCCATGCTGGAATCTTCACTCGCACCGTACCTGCTCTGGGCGAAGACGAGACATCCGGCCGCGATCGATCTTGCCGGAAGCAACCTGGTGCACTGCTCGCTCGACGAGGTGCCCGGCGCGCGCGAGGCGATCGACCTGAGCGCACCCAACGATAACGGTTACGCGCCGGTGCGCGAGGCGATCGCCCGGCACTACGGGATCGACGTCTCGCGCGTTGCCCAGGCGAACGGATGTTCCGGCGCCAACTTCCTGGTGATGGCCGCGCTGGTCGGCGCGGGCGACGAGGTGCTCGTCGAACGGCCAACGTACGATCCGCTGATCGGCGCCGCGCGATTGATGGGGGCGGCGATCACCCGATTCGAGCGCCGCTTTTCGAACGGCTTCCGGCTCGATCCGGACGACGTGCGGCGCGCGATCACGCC
>DASUGC010000120.1:0-8318 GCA_036274235.1 Vicinamibacterales bacterium | reverse complement strand
AATACCCTGACTCACCAGGTCCTTCCGCATGGCTTCGGTGAGCACGAAGGTCAACTCGGCGCTCGTGGCGTCAATCCGCTTCAACTCGAACCGGTCGGTATCCCGGCCGTCCTTGTGCGCGAACGTCAACCGACCGGCGCTTTCGGCAACATCGAAGATCGGGGTGGCGTTGCGCGGCGCGGCCTTGGCCGTCTTCACCTGCCCAGTCTTGTCGAGTTCGATGTCACCGAGGCTGATGCGGCCGCCAAGCGTCGCACCGGCGCCCTCGAGTTCCAGGCGGACGAAGGTCTGGCCGGCATGTTCCGCCGTCCACGTTCCCGCGAACGACTGGTTGGATGTCTGAGTCGCACTGATGACGATCGCAATCGCAAGCAGGATCCCTGATTTCATGGATAACGTCCCTTCCGCCTGCTAAGACGCCGGTCGGTTCGACCCGGCCTTCACCAACCTGCCTCGTCGCCGACGACATGGGCGAGGTCTATCGCGCACTCGCACTTCGTGATCTCGCGCGACGATCGGCGCGCCGATGTGCTCAGGCAGCCGATTCACGCGGACGTCTGGATGATGGAGGGGTGCTGGGCGCCGACCTCTAAGGTTAGACGCGCTCGACGCCCTCGACCTTCGCAAGATCGCGGTCGAACGTGCCGAGCGGCAGGTGGCCGGCCTTGCGGGCGATCTCGATGATCAGACAATCGGAGAAGCTCAACGCGCGCGCGACACGATCGCATCCGCCGCCCGCGCCTGTGCGTCGTCGTCAGCGGTTCGCATGGCGCCGCTTGATGTCACGGCCGAGGCCGGCCTTCAGATCGGCCAGCGATTTCGGCCTCGGCGTGCTGAAAACAGCGCGCGATGCACATCCGCGGATGAATAGCGGCCGACGCGGCGGACCTGGCCTTGCCGAGCGAGTTTCGAGTGTCCTCGGGCCATCCATTCTCAAATACCACGGTAATGGATGATCGGAGCGGCATCTTTGGAAACTGGAACGCTCCTCCACGCTCCTGAAGAGTCCTCCACGTTCCTTCATGGTGCTGTCGGGCTTGAGTCTTGAAGTACCCGAAGACCCAAGACCGCATGCTAGTCTGACCCCGTGCGCAGCCTGCTCACGGCAGTGACCATCGCGACGTCGTTGATGTCCGCCGCCCAGCAGACGCCGACGCTGCGCCCGCTCGATCCGATCGTCAAGAACGACGGCACGGTCACCTTCGGTCTGCTCGCGCCGCAGGCGAAGCAGGTGGCGGTGTACGTGGACACGATGGCGCCGGCCGCGGCGGTGCCGCTGGTTCGCGACGAGCGCGGCGTGTGGAGCGGACCGTTGGGGCCGCTCGAGGCCGACATCTACACGTACGCCTTCATCGTCGACGGCGCCTCGATCAATGCGGGGCTCGTCGAAGTCGTGGGTCGTACACCTGAGGCGTGGAATCCGCGCAAGGTGCCGCACGGCGCCGTGCACGTGCAGTGGTACGACTCGAAACCGCTGGGAATGCTGCGCAGCGTCTACGTCTACACGCCGCCCGGTTATGAAGAATCGAAGCTCACGTATCCCGTGTTGTATCTCCTGCACGGGAGCGGCGGCGCCGAAGACGTGTGGGTGTCGATTGGCGCCGCCAACGTGATTCTCGACAACCTCATCGCCGACGGCAAGGCCAGGCCGATGGTGGTGGTGATGCCGTTCGGCCATTCGGAGCCCAGTCCGCGCGTCGGCCGCGCCGCCACCTACACGGGACGCGACAACAACGCGTTCACGCGCGACCTGATCGACGAGATCATGCCGCTCGTCCAGCGCAGCTATCGCGTGTCGAAGCGCGCCGACGATCGCGCGATCGCCGGGTTTTCCATGGGCGGCAATCAGGCGCGCCTCATCGGCTTCAGCCGGCTCGACCTGTTTCATTCCATCGCGACCTTCAGCGGATCGTTCAGCGCGCCGGGCGGCGCGCTCTCCACCGAATCGCTCGAAGCCGACTACGCCAGCGTTCTCGACGATCCGGTGCTGACCAACGGCGCACTGAAGCTGTTCTGGTCGGCGTGCGGGGCCGACGAGACGCGGCTCGTGGCGCTGAACAGGCAGTTCGCGGATTTTCTGGCGAGCAAGGGGATTCGGCAGACGTTCCTGACGATTCCGGGCGGCCACACCTGGCATGTCTGGCGGCGGAACCTGCGCGATGTTCTGCCGCTGCTGTTTGCGAAGTAGACTTCTCACACTCCCCGGAGGGATCGTATGCGCAATCGCCAGACAGGGCTGACCCATGTAGCGGTGATCGTGGCGGCGACGGTGTTGTTGACGACGAACGTCGCCGGACGACAGGCGGCGCAGACGCCGGCGCCGGTCGATGCGCGGACGTGGATCGGGCGGGCGGCCGAAATGGAGGACTACCTGCGCGCGGTGCCGATCCTGAAACTCGAGGCGCTGTCGACCGGCGTCACCAAGCCGATGCGCGCGTTCCTGCCAGAAGGCGGGCCGATGAAGTACCTGGTCTGGAAGGCGATCCAGCCCGGCCGGTACAACAGCTTCTGGGAGAGCTACAAGAGCGAGATCGCAGCCTACGAACTGGACAAGCTGGTCGGACTCAACATGGTGCCGCCGACCGTGGAGAAGACGTACAAGGGCGAGCGCGGCGCCGCGATCATGTGGGCGGCACCAACGAAGAGTTTCAAGGACATGGGCGTGACCACGACGCCACCGGCGCCGCCGCAGTATCAGGCGGCGTGGGCTCGTCAGATCGTCAAGGGCAAGATGTTCCACAACCTCATCAACAACATCGACCCGAACATCGGCAACTGGCTGGTCGATCCGGCGTGGAATCTGATTCTGATCGACTTTTCCCGATGCTTCACGGCCGGAACCAATATGCCGCACACGCTGACGCGGGTCGATCCGGACTTGTGGGATCGGTTCAAGGCGCTGACCGAAGCATCGCTCACGCCAGCCCTCGGCGCCTATCTGAACAAAGGCGAAATCCGCTCGATCCTTCAGCGCCGCGACAAGCTGGCGCAGATCATCGACAAGCTCATCAAAGAGCACGGCGAGGCGAGCGTCTTCATGCGCGACGTCGGACGATAGCGAGACCTGAGCCGCACCGGCTCACGAAGGCGCATTACCAGTCACGGGGGACACGACAGGATGCCCCCCGAACTGGAGCCTTCCGATGCCCCTCATGCTCTCGACACTCCTCGGCCTCGCCGCCGGGGTGCACGGCGCGTCATACGGTGCTTACAAGGATTCTCCGCACGAGTCGTTTCTGTTGCGCCGGTTCCTCAGGGAACTGTCGATCTCGACGCTGGTCGTAGTCGCGCTCGATCGCGCCGGGCTGACCGGCGGCCAGTCCGCATTCGTCGTCTACCTCTCTGCCTTCGCGCTGACCCGCATCGCTACTGAATTCTGGAAGCTGTTCGTCCGAACCGAGCCACAAAGCGGCTACCGCATTCCAACGCAGATTCACTGGGTCAGGGGCGTCATCCACAATCGTTTCATCCGCCTCGCGCTCGGCCTCGGCTTCCTCGCCTCGATCTATGGCATCTGGGCGCTGTGCACGCAGATCCCGGCAACGATCCCGCCGCCGCTGCGCGGCCTGCTGGTTGGACTGGCGATCGGCAGTGCCGAAGCGCTGGCCGGGGCCTACAAGGACGGCACCATCGAAGGGTTCTACTGGTACAAGTTCGCGAAGAGTCCGGTGTTCGGCGCGCTCGGCGGCGTCATCGCCGCCGGCCACACCCAGCACCTCGGCTTCCTGCTGCTCGCCAGCATCGGCAGCATGCGGATGTTCCTCGAGCTGCTGTTCAAGCTGCTGGTGCGTGACTACGCCCCCGGCAAATTCCGATCGATGACCGGGTCGTTCACCGAGTGGACGCACAACCGCCACCGCTTCGTCATGCCCTACGCGCTGACCTGGGCGCTCTACGTCGTGCTCGCCAGCCACGCGAACTGGTAGGGGGCCAACATGACGCGTCCATTGATCCCGGTCGCGATTCTCGCCTGCACGACCGCGCTCCTGGCGGCCACGCAGACGTTCCAGGCCGCCGCGCCGCCGCAGCTGTTGTGCGGCGCCCCGCCGGCGGTAACGCACTCGGCGCATTACCGCGTGCATGCGCGGGTGCGGCCGTTTCTCATCTGGATCGGCCGGCGCGTCGTCGGCGCCGCGCAAATGAACTTCGAACTTGGAAGTTCACAGTTCAGAGTTCAAAGTTCGAAGTTCGAACTGACCATCGGCACCGATCCCGCGACAACGCCGATGCACGTCAATCGGTGGGGCCACCTCAGGGAGGCCACTTGCGGCGCGCGAACGACGGTCGTCGGCGTCATGACCCAGTCCGACGAAACGACGATTGACGAAGCGCAACGCGCGGCGCCGGCCGGCGGCGGCAACGCCTACCGGGTGGTGCGCAGCACCATCGCCGGCGGCACGATCGAGTCGGAACTGCTCCGGTTGGTGCTGCCCGACTCGACGACCTATCGCGATCTCGCGCAGGTCATTTCCGGCCTGCCCGTACCTGGTGCGGCGAAGCGGGTCGCCGCGACTCCGGGACTGGCGACGGGATTCCTGTCGGCGATGTCGGAGCTGATCGGCGAGGCGCACGCCGCATTGCGGCGCGACGGAAGGATCGCCACACCCATGGCGCGTCGCTATGTGCACGGGACAACCATCTATTCCGTGACCATCGGCCGCGCTTCGCTGATCACGGCCGCGCGAATCGGCGACCGCGTCTACTCGACGCTGGTCGACGCGGACTACGAGATCCGCAATCACACCAGCGGCGAGCTGACGCGATTCTCCCTCGCGACGCAGCTCGACGGCGCGGCGGCCGGCCTGCCCGCCCGCGTCGTATTCCGGCCGCGCTGGTGGCTCGAACTCGAGTTGATCGCCACAACCCCCGCAGAAGATGGACGACGGCCATGACGCTGTTGCTGAAATGTCTGGGCTGCCTGGCCGCGACTTCGATCAGCGCCGTCTTCCCCTGGGTCAACGCCGAGCTGATGGTGGCGACCCTTCCGGCGGTTGCAGCGTCAACCTGGGAATTGGCGCTGCTGGTCGTGATCGCCACCATCGGACAGATGCTGGGCAAGTGCGCCGTCTATTGGGGCGCGCGCCGGGGAACCGCGACGCCGTCGGCGCGGGGCTCGGAGCGGCTGGGGCGCTGGCGCGCACGATTCGCGAAGACGCCCCGCGGCGCCATCACGGTCGTGCTGGCGAGTTCGGTCGTCGGCATCCCACCGTTCTACGTCACCACCATGCTGGCGGGCGCGCTGCGGATGTCGTTTCCGCGTTGGCTGATTGCCGGATCAATCGGCCGGCTGGTGCGGTTCGGCGCGCTCGTGCTGGTGCTGACGTCGTGACGCGTTCCTCGTACGGCGCGACGAACGGCCCTGGCATATAGGTGCCGGGATCGGAATCTCGACTCACCAGTTGCGCCCGCCGAGGAGGGCGTCAGCGGTGACCGTCTAACTGAGTTGGGTGTATTCTGCGCCTTCCCCAGTGCGGCTAGATCCAGGCCAGTTCGTCGGCGTCTACGAGATCGTCCGCTCGCTCGGAGCCGGCGGCATGGGCGAGGTGTATCAGGCGCGCGATACCCGGCTGGGCCGGCTCGTCGCCATCAAGTTCGTCTCGGCCGAACTGGCGGCGGACCATGTCGCGTCCGAGCGGCTCGCGCGCGAAGCCCGGCTGACATCCCTGCTCAATCATCCCAACATCGTGACCGTCCACGATGTCGGCGACATGGACGGCCGGCCGTTCATCGTCATGGAGTTCGTCGCCGGCCAGTCGCTGCACAGCCTGATCCAGCGCGGCCGGCTGAAGCCGGCGCGCGCGGTCGAGATCGCCAGCGAGGTGGCGGACGGTCTGGCCGTCGCGCACGAGGCCGGCGTCGTGCATCGCGACCTGAAGCCGCGCAACATCATGCTGACCGAGGACGGCCGCGCGAAGATCGTGGACTTCGGCGTCGGCAAAACCAGCATGCCGCCGTCCGGCTCGGACGATCTCACCGTCGCCGGCGGACTCACCGATACGCTCGTCGTCGTCGGCACGGCCGGCTACATGGCGCCGGAGCAGGCGGCCAGCCGGCCGGTTGATTTTCGCGCCGATCAGTTCGCGCTGGGCTCGATCATCTACGAGATGATCACCGGGCGCCGCGCCTTCAAGCGCGACACGCCGGTGCAGACGATGGCGGCGATCGTCGAGGACGAACCGACGCCGGTCGCCAAGCTGGCGCCGGAGACGCCGATCGAGCTGGTGACGATCCTCGAGCGGTGTCACGCGAAAAACCCGGCGCACCGCTACGCCTCCACGCAGGACCTGGCCCGCGATCTCAGAGATCTGCGACATCAGGGATCGCGCGCGTCCCGATCGAGTTACGCCGCGCGGCGCACGCCGCGCCCGCGATGGCAGTGGATCGCAGCTGCGGTGGCGGTGATCCTCGCCGTCGCCGCGATCGCGTTTTCGATGCGCGATCCGACCGGTGCGCGGATGACACAAGCGCGTGCGCTGCTCGATCGGTGGGACAAACAGCCGAATGTCGATGCCGCGATCGCTCTGTTGTCGCCGATCGTCACGGCCCACCCCAAGGATTCGGTGGCTCGCGTCATGCTCGCCGAGGCGTACGTCCGGAAGTTCGACTACGACCCGAAGGATCAGACGCTCGCCAAGCGAGCGGGCGAAGAGGCTGGCGTGGCGCTCACTTTGGATTCGTCGTCGGCGGCGGCCCACGTCGTGCTGGCGATGATCAACGCCAGCCAGGGCCGGTTGGACGGCGCCCTGGGCGAAGCGGACAGGGCGATTACGCTCGATCCCCGGCACAGTCGCGCCTGGCGCGAACGCGGCCGAGCCCTCCTGTATCTTTCGGGCCGTATGAAGGAGGCCGAACCGGCGTTCCGTAGCGCCGTGACGTTTGCACCTGAAGACTGGACGGCGCACAACGGTCTGGGTGCGGCGCTGCTGGCACTGGGCCGCTTCGATGAAGCGATCAGCGAGTTCGAGCGCGTGCAGGCGCTCACGCCCGACAATGTGAAAGCGTACAACAATCTTGGCACGGCGTTCCTGAAACAGGATCGGTTCGACAAGGCGAGCGAGATGTACGAGCGGTCCCTGACGTTGGAGAAGAACGTCACGGCGTACTCCAACTTCGGGACCGCGCTCTATAAGCAGACCCGCTACGCTGATGCGGCGCGCGCGTACGAATCGGCGGTCGCCCTGCCCGGCGCGACCTCCACCCACTGGTTCAACCTCGGCGCCGCCTGCTATTTCGCGGACCAGCGCCCTCGCGCGAAGCAGGCCTACGAGACAGTCCTGAAGCTCAGCGAGCCGGCATCACCGGTCAGCGGCCGGCCCAATGTCGACCTCCTGGCAACGATCGCCGATAGTCACGCGGTCCTGGCGCTTCTGACCGACGGATCGGAACAACAGCAGCATCGAAGCCGCGCGTTCAATCTCCTCGCCGAGATCGGTCCGCAAGTGAGCGGCAAAGCAGCGCTCTGGGATGACATCGGGACGACCTACGAGGAACTTGGCGATCGCGCGAAGGCTCTGGAATGGCTCGCACGAGCGATGAAGCAGGGACAGTCCGTCAAGGACATCGAGCGCTCCCCGTGGTTGAACGCACTGCGGGAGGACGAACGCTACAAACGAATGCGTCAGTGACGCACAAGGAGCAGAGCGAATGGCCACCAAACGCGTGTACGTGTACAAGGTTCCTGGCTTGTTCGACAGCTACAAAGTGTTTCCTCCAGTGATCGTCATCGAGCAGAACGACAAGTTCGAGCTCGTGAACACCGTTTCTGACCACGAAGCGATCTTGACGATTCCTGACGGCGTGTTCGAGGGCGGCGCCGTAAACGGGGAACACGTCGGGAAAAAGAACAAGTCCACGACGAAGACTCCCAAGGCTGGCCCCATCGGCGTCGAATACAAGGTCAAGGTCGATGGGAAGGACGCGCACGGCAACTCGGACCCGGTGATCATCATCGACATGTAGGAGTCGACTACTCTAAGCGCATGCGCGCCAGGGCGACGAGGGCATCGAGACGCATCACTACGCTTCAATTGTCGATCCGCGCGGCGACCGCCGGCGGCCTGGCCGTCGCCATCGCGCAATGGTCGAAGCTCCCGTTCCCGGTCTACGCGTTAATCGCAGCGGTCCTGGTCATGGATCTGTCGCCGTTGACCACGCGGCAGCTGGCCTGGCAGCGCATGGCGGGGACGCTGATTGGCGCGACGGTGGGCGCCGTGCTCAGCTACTGGCTGCCGTCGGGCCCGTTGGCGATTGGCGTCAGCGTCCTGCTGGCCATGCTGCTCAGCCACGTGGCCAACGTACAAGGCGGCGCAAAAGTGACC
>DASUGC010000119.1:0-31810 GCA_036274235.1 Vicinamibacterales bacterium | reverse complement strand
GGAATCTGCGTCGAGTAGAAGAGCTGGCCCGGCAGCGCGACCATGCAGTCTACGAGGTCGGCCTCGACGATGGCCTTGCGGATCTCGCCTTCGCCGGACTGATTCGACGACATCGACCCGTTCGCCAACACGAAGCCCGCGAGCCCCGTCGGCGCGAGATGGTGGATGAAGTGCTGCACCCAGGCGAAGTTGGCGTTGCCCGTCGGGGGCACGCCGTAGACCCAGCGCTTGTCGTCGCGCAGCAGATCGCCGCGCCAGTCGCTGTCGTTGAACGGCGGATTGGCCAGCACGTAGTCCGCCTTGAGATCCGGATGGCGATCGGCGTGAAACGTGTCCCCGTGCCCGATCTGCGCGTCGATCCCGCGAATCGCCAGGTTCATCTTGGCCAGCCGCCACGTCGTGTAGTTCGATTCCTGGCCGTAGATGGAGATGTCGCCGAGCCGGCCGGCGTGCGCCTCGATGAACTTCTCGCTCTGCACGAACATGCCGCCGGATCCGCAGCACGGGTCATAGACGCGCCCCTTGTACGGCGCCAGCATCTCGACCAGGACGCGGACGACGTGCGAGGGCGTGTAGAACTGGCCGCCGCTCTTGCCCTCAGCGCTGGCGAACCGTGCGAGGAAATACTCGTACACTCGGCCGAGCGTGTCCTTCGCGCGATCCGCTTCCGAGCCCAGCGCGATGTCACTCACCAGATTGATGATCTGGCCGAGTCGCTGCTTGTCGAGTCCCGGCTTGGCGTACTCCTTCGGCAGGACGCCCTTCAGCGACGGGTTGTCCCGCTCAATCGCCTCCATCGCATCGTCAACCAGCCGCCCGATCGTCGGCTGCGGCGCGTTGGCCTTGAGATGCGACCACCGCGCCTCCTTCGGCACCCAGAAGATGCTGGCCGCGCGATACTCGTCGCGGTCTTCCGGATCGGCGCCATCCTTCTTCTGTGCTTCGAGTTCCGCGTGCCTGGCCTCGAAGGCGTCGGAGATGTACTTGAGGAACAGCAGGCCCAGGACGACGTGCTTGTATTCGGCCGCGTCCATGTTGCTGCGGAGCGCGTCGGCCATCTGCCAGAGCTGCGCTTCGTAGCCGATGGGGCCGCCGTTGGTTTTGGCGGATTTCTTTCCGACGTTCTTGGGTGACATTCAGTCAGGATTCTAAGTGATGTGGGTCGTTCGCCGGCCGCGAGGCAATGCCAAAGACACCGATTGTTCCACAGGCCAGATCCTGCCCCCAGCTGCCGACGCGAGCACCTCGTTGTATCGCTCCCGACGCAGAGTGGCGCATGTGGTCGAACACGCAGAGCCTCGCAGATTCTGCAGCCTGAACGGCACCACACCACCGATTCCCGAACAAATCGAAGCGGCACGCCGATTGCTCTTGACTCGCCCTGCGACGATGCTAACGTCGTCGTCATTCCATCGCGTGGAGAAGACATGTCCGACGATCGACTCGCGGGAATCGAAGCGAAACTGGATGCGTTGCATCCGGTCAGACACGAATCGAAGATCGGCTGGACGTCATGGACCGCCGGTTCGATGCCATGGACACTCGGCTGGGCAAGCTTGAGGTTGGACAGGAACCGATGGGCGACCAGATCAAGCAGATCGCCGAAGGCCATGCTGCCGTGATTGCCGCGATCAGGAGCGGCATCCGAACCGTTTGTGCTCACTTCGACGAACAGATAGAGCCGCTGGAGGATGCCGTTGGTCTGCACTTCCGCGCCTGACGCTGACGCACGAGGCGGCAATTCGAGACGCGGGCGGGTCGAGCGGCGCGGCATGGCAGACTGAAGAAGAAATGAAGCCACCAGTCGCGCTCCCGGTGTTGGCGCTTATCGTCGCGCTCTCCCCCGCCTGTTCCCGTGCCACCACGACGTGGACCGTCCGGCGAGCGGTGCCTCCGCCGATTCACGTCTTCGTGATGCCGGCCGGCGCGGCCGGCTCGCCGGCAGCCGGCAACATCGGCCGGGACTTCGCGGAGATTGAACGTGCGGTCACGGCGCGCCTCGTGGACATCGCGCGCACGCGAGACGTCGGCGCGATCGTGGCCGAGGAGCCGGTGACGACGCCGTACCAGCCGGCGGCGCGGTACATCAACGCCATGGCGCCCGTCCGAATCACGCGCGAGGAAATCGACGCGGCTGGATTCGCCCGCGAGCACGGCGCCACGCATCTCCTTGTGGCGACCGTCCTCGAATGGCGCGAGATGCGGACCGACGATCCCATCGGGGCCCTGGTCGGCGCTCATAACGGACTGACGATCGATCTGCGCCTGGTGCGATTGGACACACCCGAAATTCAGAACCGAGCGACCTTCCGGAACAGGTCACATATCACCGCCAATCAGCCGGCCGGCCGTTTGCTGGGTGATGCGTTCCGGAAATCCGTGCTGGAGCTGCTCGGTCAATAAGCTTCGTCCCCGCGCGAACCCGCGATAGCGCGACCTGACCCGCGCTGGCGGTGATGTGCGCGACTATTTCCTGATCCCTTCCGCCAGAAGCGTCAGTGACGCCGGCAATGCGCCGGCGCGCAGGATGACGCAGAGATCGTCCGCTTCCTGCCGCGTGAATGAGCCAGTGATCCGGACGTCGGCCTGAGCGATCCCGCTCTCGATGCGCCCGAATGCCGGATAAAGGGGTGATCTAACATATACTTGTCTATATGAAAGCCGTGCTCGTCGAGTTGGACGATGCCGTGGCGGCGCGCCTCGAACAGGTGGCCCCGGGTCGAACCCGGCGCCGCTCCGAGTTCATCCGGAACGCAATCCGGGAAGCGCTCTGGCGGCTCGAGGAACACGCGACGGCGGAGGCGTACCGTCGCCAACCGGATTCGCCTGATGCCTTCATGGCGCCCTCGGTCTGGGAGCCGAAGCCGACTCCAAGAAAACTGAAAACGCGCCGCCGTTAGGCTTCGGAGCGTTCCCGTGACCTCGATGAAGCAGTATGAAATCCGCTGGGCAAATCTGCCTGACCCGATTGGCCGGCGTCCAGTCCTGCTTCTGACCCGCACGCCGGCCTATGGCTACCTGAACAAAGCCATCGTCGCGGAGATCACGACGACGATCCGCGCCATCGCACAGGAAGTGATGCTGGGCCCGGACGAGGGCCTCTCCCGGCGGTCGGTGGCCAACCTGGACAACATCCACGTCATCCCGAAAGCGATGATTGGCAATCGGCTCGGGCGCCTCTCTCGATCTCGCGAACGCGAGGTCAAGCGTGCCCTGGGTTACGCGCTCGACTGGCCAGAACTCAAGGCTCTTTGACACTCAGGACTTCGAATAGGCAGGCGCGTGCCGTTTCTAAGCAGCCGCGCGCTTCGCCGGATCGGCTCTCAAACCCAACACAGTCAGGCGTTTCGCCTTCGCGGTGGTACCGCCTTTGTATTCCCCACCGTATGGCCTCAGACGCATCGCCGGCTGGCTCGCTCGCCGTGGTGACCGGCGCACGTCGGGCATCGGTCTCCGCCTCGCCGGAGTGTGCGCCGAGCGAGGCTGCGATCTCGTCATCGCCGCGGATATGCCGGAAATCGACCGCGCACAGGAAAGGTGACTTATGGGATTGCATCGCAACGTGAATGATTGGGAGCGAGTGGCGTCCATCGCACTGGGGACGGGATTGCTGGTTTGGGCGGCGCGGCAGCGATCGGGTCGCGCGGTCGCCGTGCCGCTCGGCACATTTCTGGCGGCACGCGGCGGCACCGGATACTGTCCGGTCAATCACGCGATCGGCCGCGGCCGCCGGCGTGATGACACGCGCGCGGCCCTCAGGGGCCGCAGGGGCGTGAAGGTGGAAGAGAGCATCACCATCGCACGGCCGCCGTCGGAGGTCTACGCCGTGTGGAACGACGTGAGCAATCTGCCGCGCTTCATGCCCAATATCGAACGCGTGGACGAGATCGGCGGCGACCGCACGCACTGGGTCGCCTGCGCTCCGGGCGGAATCCATCTGGAGTGGGACGCTGTCGTGCTGCAGCGGATTCCAGGAGAGCTCATCTCGTGGAAATCGCTGCCCGGATCGGACGTGGCGACGGCCGGCTCGGTGAGATTCGAATCCGCCAACGGACACGGCACTCGTGTGACGGTGAATCTTCAGTACAGCGGACCCGGGGGCAAAGTCAGCGCGGCGCTGGCCAAACTCATCGGCCGGTCGCCGGCGGGCGATACGCATGAAGGGCTGCGCCGGCTGAAGAGCCTGCTGGAAGCCGGCGAAGTGCCCACGGTCATCGGCCAGCCGCACGGCAAACGCGGCGGTTTGCATCTTCCGACGTGGGTGGACGGATGAAAGCGATCTGCTGGCACGGGACGCGCGATTTGCGCGTCGAGCAGGTACCCGATCCCTCGATTCTCAATCCCCGCGACGCGATCGTCCGCGTGACATCGACGGCGATTTGCGGTTCGGACCTGCACCTGTACGACGGCTTCATTCCCACCATGGCTTCAGGCGACATCCTGGGACATGAGTTCATGGGCGAGGTCGTCGAAGTGGGCGGCCAGGTCAGGAATCTCTCGATCGGCGATCGCGTTGTCGTGCCGTTCACGATTGCGTGCGGCCGCTGTGAGTCGTGCCGGAACGGCCACTGGTCGCTCTGCGATAACTCCAATCCGAACGCGTGGATCGCCGAGAAACTCTACGGCTATTCGGCGAGCGGCCTGTTCGGCTATTCCCACATGTACGGCGGCTATGCCGGCGGCCAGGCGGAGTACGTGCGCGTGCCGTATGCCGACGTCGGCCCGTTCAAGGTGCCGGAGCATCTGACGGACGAACAGGTGCTGTTCCTGTCCGACATCTTCCCCACCGGGTACATGGCTGCGGAGAATGCGGAGATCGGCCCGGGCGACGTGGTGGCTGTCTGGGGCTGCGGTCCCGTGGGACTGTTCGCGATCAAGAGCGCCTTCCTGCTGGGCGCCGGGCGCGTCATCGGGATCGATCGGATTCCGCATCGCCTGGAGATGGCGCGCAGCTGCGGCGCGGAGACGATCGATTTCGACCACGACAGCGTGCTGCAGCAACTCCGCGTCATGACCGGCGGCCGCGGCCCGGATGCGTGCATCGACGCCGTCGGGCTCGAGGCCCACGGAAGAGGGTCGATGGGCGCGATCTACGACAAAGGCAAGACGTCCCTGTTAATGGCCACGGATCGGCTCGAAGCGCTGCGCCAGGCAATCCTCGCGTGCGGCAAGGGCGGCGTCGTGTCCATTCCGGGCGTCTACGGCGGCTTTCTCGACAAGGTGCCGATGGGCGCCGCGTTCGCGAAGGGCCTGACGATGAGGATGGGCCAGACGCACGTGCACGGCTACATGCCCAGACTGCTGGGCCTGATCGAAGACGGATCGATCGATCCGTCATTTGTGATCAGCCATCGCGTCGCGCTCTCGGACGGCCCGCAGGCCTATCAGATGTTCCTGAACAAACAGGACAACTGCACGAAAGTCGTGTTAAAGCCATAGGCGGTGGCGCTCGCGCATCCAGCCCTGACGCGCACGGATCATCGGCCGTTCGCGATGCCGCCGGATCCGTGGCGGTGGCGGCAGAGCTGGCACAACCTGCTGTTCATGCACTGGCCGGTGCCTGCGTCCGTGCTTCGCGCGCACATTCCGCCCGCGGCCGCGATCGATGAGCGTGAGGGCACGGCCTGGCTTGGCCTGGTGCCATTCACGATGACCGGCGTGACGATGAGGTCGATGCCGGCGTTGCCGTGGTTGTCCGCATTTGCCGAGATGAATCTGCGCACGTACGTCACGGTGGATGGCAAGCCCGGCGTGTGGTTCCTGCGAATGGACTGCGCGCGGCTTCCGGCGGTGCTGGCCGCGCGGTCACTGCTGGGATTGCCGTACGTCTGGAGCCGGATGCGCGTGGACGAACGCACGCTGCCGATCGCGTACGACTCGCGGTCGGGCCCCGCCCGTTTCCGGGCAACGTACCAGCCAACCGCGCCGGCTCGCGAACCGCCGGCTGGCTCGCTCGAAGCTTTTCTCACTGAACGCTATTGCCTGTACACCGTCAGAGCGCGCCGCTTGTGGCGCGTGGTGATCCACCATCCGCCATGGCCGCTGCAGGCGGCTGCCGCGGACGTCGGCACGAATACCGTTCACGCGGCGCTTGGCCTGCCTGGGCCTGCCGGTGCGCCGTTGGTGCACTTCGCGAAGCGGATCGACGTGATCGGCTGGGGCCCGGAACTCTGCGGCGGCATTCAGGCGGACTGACGTGCCTGTCGTCCCGTTCGGCCGCGTCCGTCCGCCCATCGAGCCAATGCTCGCGCGCCTGGCGGATGCAATTCCCGCTGGCGCGTTTCTCTATGAGCCGAAGTGGGACGGCTTCCGCGCGCTCGTGTTCAGAGACGGCGTCCACCTCTATGTACAGAGCCGCGATCTGCGGCCGCTCGATCGCTACTTTCCCGAACTGCACGCGGCACTGCTCGACCGGCTGCCGCGCCGCTGCGTCGTGGACGGCGAGATCGTGATCGCCACGCCGCACGGCCTCGATTTCGACGCGCTGCAGATGCGCCTGCACCCCGCGGAGTCGCGGATCAGGAAGCTGGCGGCCGCCACGCCCGCGTCGTTCGTGGCCTTCGATCTGCTTTCACTCGACCTGAAGGATCTGCGCGCACGATCATTTGCAGACCGGCGGGCGGCGCTCGAGCGCGCGCTCCGCGATGCACAACCGCCGTTGTACCTGACACCCAGCACCCGCGATCTCCGGACCGCGCGCCGGTGGCTCGACCGCTTCGAAGGCGCCGGGCTCGATGGCGTCGTCGCCAAACCGGCGGACGTGCGGTACGAGCCGGGCAAACGCGTCCTCGTCAAGATCAAGCATGCACGTACCGCGGACTGTGTCGTCGCCGGATTCCGCTGGTATCGCGCCAGGCCGGGCCTGGTCGGGTCGCTGCTGCTCGGTCTGTATGACGACAACGGGCGACTCCACCATGTGGGCGTGACGTCTTCTTTCACGCTGGCGATGCGCGAACAATTGGCGGCGGAGCTGGAACCGCTGCGGAAGAATGCGCTGGCACAGCATCCCTGGCGATCGTGGGGCGGCCTCGATGAAGAGTCCGGCGACGTCAACATGCCCGGCGGGCCCAGCCGCTGGAGCGCCGGCAAGGACATGTCCTGGGAACCGCTTCGCCCGGAGCGTGTCTGTGAGGTGAAGTACGACCACCTGCAGGGCCGGCGTTTTCGCCATGCGACGATCTTCCTGCGCTGGCGGCCGGACAAGTCGCCTGCTTCCTGCCGCTACGACCAGCTGGAAGTGACCGCGCCGTACGAGCTGTCGCGCATTCTGCGACGAGCCTGAACCGGCCCACTGGCGCGATATATGCACTGAACGCGGCATAGCGCCGTGAAGAACCTTGCAAAGATCGGGCTCGGCGTCCTTACCAGCATCGGCGGGTTTCTCGAAGCCGGATCGATCGGCACCGCGCTGGAAGCCGGCGCCGCGTTCCGGTTCCAGTTGCTGTGGGCGCTGGCGCTCGGCGTGATCTGCGTGGCGTTTCTCACAGAGATGACCGGGCGGCTGGCCGCCGTCAGCGGACGAACGGTGGTCGATGCCATGCGCAAGCGATTTGGATTCCGGGTGCACGCCTGGCCGCTCGGCGCGCAAGTGGTGCTCAATCTCTTTGTGCTCGCCTCGGAGATTGGCGGCGCGTCATTCGCGTTGCAGATGGCGACCGGCGTATCCATGTCGATCTGGGCGCTGCCGGTCACCGCCGGCATCTGGATCGTCTTGTGGCGCGCCAGGTTCGGGCAAATCGAACACTCGATGGCCGCGCTCGGTCTCGTGACGCTGTGCTTTGTGGTGGCGGCGGTCAGGCTGCATCCGGATTGGACCAAGGCCGCGGTCGGCCTGTTGCCGGCTGTGCCTGCAGACCAACCGGCGCATTACGCGTATCTGGCCGTCAGCATCATCGGCGCGTCCGTCAGTCCGTACCTCGTGACGTTCTATTCGTCCGGCGCCGTCGAAGAGAAGTGGACGACGAAGGACCTGATGCCCAACCGAATCGTCGCGGCGATCGGCATGGGCTTCGGGAGCGCCGTGGCGGCCGCGGTGATGATCGTCGCGGCGGTCGTCATCGCGCCGCGTACCGCCCACCTGACGAGTTTCGATCAAGCGGCCGGCGTGCTCGTGCCCGCCCTCGGCCGGGCCGGCTTCTGGCTGTTCTGCGCGTCGCTGTTCATCGGGTGCGTCGGTGCCGCATTCGAACTGGCGCTGGATCTCGGGTACAACGTCGCGCAGTCGATGGGCTGGGAATGGAGTGAGAGCCGCAAGCAGTGGACGGAAGTGCGGTTCTCGCTGGTGTATACGGGCGCGCTGGCGGTGGCGGTGCTTCCGTCGCTTTTCGCGGTGAATCCCTTCCAACTGACATTGCTGAGCATGGCGCTCACCGCGCTGGCCCTGCCGCTCGTGATCGGTCCGCTGCTCATCGTGATGAACGATCAGACGTATCTCAAGCAGCACACCAACGGACTGATTTCCAACACCGCCGTGGCGGCGATCGCGATTCTGACGCTGGTTCTCGCGCTGGTCGCCGTCCCGCTGCAAATCGCGGGAGGGTGACATGGATCTGATATGCGAACTGCTCGACATCCAGGTCCGCGATCGGCATTTTCGCAAAGTCGGCCGCGTGGATGGCATCGTCCTCGAGTGGCGCCAGGGCGAGCCGGCGCGTGTCGTGGCCATCGAAATGGGCGGAGCCGTTCTTGCCAAGCGCCTCCATCCGAGATTGCGCCGATGGTACGAAACACTCGGGCGATGGTGGCACTTTCGGACCGGCGCGATCCGAATCGCGGCGCGGCACATCTCGTCGCTGGACCTGAGCGCGACGCTCGACATCGACGCCAAGACCGATCCCGCGCTGCTGGCGACCGAGCGATACCTGGCCGGCCGTTTTCGTGGCGGGGTGCCGCGATGAGCGGGACCTCTCGCCATCTCAACGCGGAAGAGCTTCTCGGCGTCGTGGTCCGGGACCGAGGCGGGCGCGCCGTCGGGCATATCGAGGAGATGCGCGTCGAGCGGCGGAACGGGCAGTATCTGGTGCTGGCCTTCCTGCTGGGCCGCGGCGCCCTTCGCCGCCGCCTGGCCATCGCACGGCGATTCGCCGGCCGGCGCGAAACCATCGTGGTTCGTTGGAATCAGATCGATCTCTCCCGGCCTGGCCGGCCGGTCCTGACCTGTCCGGCGTCAGAGCTTGAATCGGAGGACTGACATTCTCCGGCGCGATGGACGGCTGGATGTCGCGAGCCGTCGCGTTTACACTGGCATCCTGGCTCGCACCCTCCTTCGAGTCGCCCTCGTCATCGCGCTCCTGGCGCTCTCGGGCCGCGCCGCGCCGCTTCAAATACGCGCGCAGCAGAACCAGGCGCCGCAGCGCCCGCCCGTCTTCCGCGGTGAGTCGGTCCTGGTGACGGTTGATGCATACCCGCAGCGCAACGGACGCATTGTTGAAGGGCTGACGGCGTCCGATTTCCAGATCCTCGAAGACGGCAAACCGCAAACCGTCGAGAACATCGAGTTCGTGCGCATCGAACCGAGCCTGTCCGAATCCCTGCGTCAAGACCCCGGATCGATGAACGAGATGTACGCTCTGGTCGCAAATCCGCACGTCCGGGTGTTTGTCGTACTGCTCGATCAGTTGCACGTCACAATCGCGGGCGCGCACGCGAGCCGCCAGCCGCTCGTCAACACACTCAACAGCCTCATCGGCGCCGATGACCTGTTCGCTGTCATGACGCAGAACATCGATCCGCGCGCGCTGACGTTCGGCCGGCGACTGCAAAGCATCGCCGATCATCTGGCGCAGTATTGGGACTGGGGTGAACGCTATCGGTTCGGGCTGGATGTGGCCGATCCCTGGGAACAGAAGCTCAAAGACTGCTTCGAGTTCAAGCCAACCGGGCAACATCCGCCCTGGATGGTGAGCGACAACGGACAGGGCCGCTATCTCTACGAACTGCTGATCGATCGCCGGCGCGAAGACCGCACGCTGACGGCGATTGAGCACCTGATCGATCGAATGGCCGGGCTGCGCGAATCGCGAACGGTCGCGCTCATCATTACGGAAGGATGGCGGCTCTTTCCCAACGATCCCCGGCTCGCCGAGGAATCGAAGGAGTACGGGTCATATCTTCCGGCCGTGGGAATTTCCGGCGGCCAGATCGTCATTGGCGACAGAAACGGGGTGACGGCCCAGGGCGCTGCGAAGATCTGCAACGACGAACTCATCCGGCTCGCGACCCTGGACGACGGCCGCAGGCTCCAGGACATCACCAAACGCGCCAATGGCGCGAACGTGAGTTTCTATCCCGTGAATCCGTCGGGCCTGCAGACCGCTGACACACCGATTGGGGTCGCGAATCAGCCGTCGCAGCTCGAAGACAGTACGCGCCTGCGGAATCGTCTGGACGGCATGCGCGTGCTCGCGGATAACACCGACGGAATCGCCTCCGTCAACACCAATGACATTGGTGCCGGGATGAAGCGGATCGTGGACGACGTGTCGGCGTATTACCTGCTCGGGTACTACTCGACGAACACCGCGCACGACGGGCACTACCGGCGCATTGACGTCAGGCTGAAAACGCCGGACGTGAATGTCCGCGCACGGCGCGGGTACTTTGCGCCGACGGACAAGCCAGCCAAATCGCCGCTGGCAGCCACGGCACCGGCGCCGGAACGGCCCGAGGGTCTGGACGAGGCGCTCAAGGAGCTGTCGGCCACACAACCTGATTCCGATCTGTTCCTGCGCGGCGCCATCGCCGGCGATCGCCTGCAACTGGCCCTGGAGATTTCGTCAGCGCGGTCCATGGTCTTGCCGTGGAGCAGCGGCGCTGACGTGCGTGTGGTCGCGACTGGTCCGGACGGCATCGCACTCCCGCCGGCGACGGCGCGCCTGGAAGCCAGTACCCGCGCGGTGATGATGTCGGTGCCGATCGCCGGCACACCTGCGGTGATGCGCGTGGCCGCCAAAGTGTCCGCCCGCGGAGAATTTCTCGAAGGCGCAGCGGATATCCAGCCGGGGCCCGCAGGCGTCGTTGGCGCGGCCATGCTGTACCGCGGCCGTCCGGCGGCGACGTCGCCGCTGCAGCCGGTCGCGGACTCGACGTACTCCAGGATCGAACGCGTGCATGTGGAGTGGCCGGTAACCGGTGACATCGACCAGCGATCCGCGCGCCTGCTCAACCGTTCGGGCCAGGCGCTGACCGTCCCGGTCTCGGTCACCGAACGCAATACCGATGGCCGGCACGTCGTCGCGGCCGATCTCAACCTCGCGCCGCTTGGCGCGGGGCAATACGTGATCGAATTGACCGTCGGCCGCGGCGCCACCACGGAACGGCGATTCGTGGCGTTCCGGGTGGTGCAGTAGTTCGGCTAGTTTCCGCCGCGCCCGCGCCCGGCCGCCGGCGTCGCGCCGTTGAAGTACTTCTCGACCTTGCGCGTCTTCATGTTGTAGACGTCCCCGGCGCCGAGCACGTAGTAGGGCTTCTCCCACGGCTGGTAGAGCTGCGTGTTGTCGTGGATCGCAACCTTCCACTTGCCCATCACCTCAAAACGGTCGCCCGTCACGACGATGGCCGTGCCCTCTGAGAGGCCGATCCCGAGGAGGTTCGGGTACTTCTTGATCACGGGGATGAGATCGTCCCAGCGCATGCGCGTGTTGATGTGCTGGTCGATCGCGACCTTGCGGAGGAACTCGAATCCCTTCTGGTGGTTGGGCTCGTTCGTCATCATCACGTCCGGCCCGGACGTGTCGCCGCGAACCAGGTAATCGCCCTGAATCGTCGCGCCGGCCGAGCTTCCGCCGATCACGCCGCCGCGCTCGAGTACTTTGTGGAACTCGCGATAGGTGAGCGTACCGGCATACGAATCGACCATGTTCCATTGCCGGCCGCCGTCAAGCCAGACCGCCGTCGCATCGCGAAGCACACTCGCGAACGCCTCGGTGTCGGCGACTTTCGGATCGGCCGTGTGCAGCATGCGCACGTTCTTTACGCCGCGCCGGACCCAGCCCGCGACGACCGTCTCTTCCTTGTAGTCAATCAATTGACCTTGCGCGTTCCGATTGCCGCCATTCGTCGGCACGATGACGAACTTGCCCTTTTCCGCGCCGCCGCCCAGCTCGATGAACTTCTCCGCGATCGTCGTCCCGTCCATGGATCCGCCGCCCACGATGACGAGCGTGCCTTTGGCGGGGCCGTACTCGGGCGGACCGGAAGGCTGAGGTGTTGGGGTCGGAGTCGCGGCAGTTTGTCCCCGGCCCTGCGCCTGAATGCGCGATGAATTCGCCAGTGGCGTCAGGCCGACGAGACCAAGAAGGACGAGACCGGCGACGAATGAGGCGCGTCTGGGAATGGTCATGATGAGGCAGATTCTTGCACGGCGCGGCCGTGATATGAAGATGTCCCGTGATTCTGGAGGTCACCCGGCCCGAGCCTCACCGATTGGTGGCGACGCTCCGGGAAGGCACGGTCGAGACCGAAATCGCCGGCTGGCATCCCGAACGATCCGCGGCCGCGCTGCTCGACGCGCTGGAAGCGGCGGCCGGCGAGGACGCCTACGGCGAATGCTTCTGGCCGGAACCGACCGGCCATTACTGGTGGATGTTCAAACGCAGCGACCGGAGCCTGGAAACCGTGGTCCTCTGGAGCCGGAGCAGCGCGGTCGGCTGGCAGCACGTCTTTCGCGCGTGTGATGAAGTGGGGTACGTCCTCGGCATGGTGCGGAGTGAGCTCGGCAAGGCGGGCTTCCCGACCGGCACGCGGTGATGAGACCGTGAGCCGGCTGCTAGGGCAGGATCTCGAAGCCAAGCGCGCCGGCCAACGGCTCGAAATGCCGTCGATCCGCCGTGGCGACGCGCGGCACTCGCATCCGATCGGCCATGAGCGCAACAGCCGCGTCCACGAACCCCAGGTTGAGATCCGGAAAGCGTCTGTCCAATGCGGCCACCCGGTCGTAGGCGTCGGAAGGAAGATCGATGACCGTGTAGTCGCCCTCGATCAGGCCGCGATAGAACGTCTGCCGCGCCTTGGAGCCCAGCCGGTGTCCCAATAGATGATCCACTTCCGGTATCACGGGCGCCGGCAGCAGCAATCCGCCCGCTTCGGACTTGATAAGTGCGGCTGCCTTCTGGTGCCACGTGTCGCTGCGGTCGTAATAGGCATACACGATGCCGGTGTCCAGCACGACCGCCACTCAGGAATCCTCGCCGAAGCGTGTGGAGCGAAGCGCGTCTTCCGATCGGCCACCGGTGTCGCGGCGTCCGGAACTGAAGCTGCCCGCGCCCGGTGGATGGCGCACGGGTGATTCGCTGACGTACTGCCGGATCGCATCCCTGACCAGGTCCGCCATCGGCCGCTTCTGGCGCCGCATTTCGCGCCGCAGCCGGAGATCCAGGTCGTCGTCCAGGTACAGCGTCGTGCGTTTCATATGTGAATGTTACCATATATGTCACCATACATAGCCTGACGCCGCCGGGATCTCTTGCGCGGTCCGCCGCGGCGTGTCGTACCATCGCCGCGAGGTTCCCGTGAAGACACGCGCCCTCGTCCCGATTGCCGTCGTCGCGCTGTTCCAGGCACCAATCCTGACCGCGATGGACGACGCGGCCGCTGTTCAGCCGCGCGAACTGACCATTCCGCGCAATGCGCGCCAGGGCCGGCAGCTCTTTGACGCTGGCTGGCGCTTCCACGCCGGAGACGTGTCCGGCGGCGAGGCCGCGTCGCTCGACGATGCGGCGTGGGAGAAGATCGATCTGCCGCACGACTTCATGATCGAAGGCAAAGGGCAGGCCATCGTCCAGCCCGGCGGCCGCGCCGCGGGCACGGGGCGCGCCTCGACACTGCCAACTGAACCGGAAGGCCCATTCGATCCGCGGAGTCCGGGCGGCAATTCCAACGGGTATCTGAACGGCGGACTCGGCTGGTACCGCAAGACGTTCACCGTCCCGGAAATCCAGCGCGGACAGCGCGTCTTCGTGGAGTTCGAGGGCGTGTACATGAATTCGGAAGTCTGGATTAATGGCCACAGCCTCGGGAGCCGGCCGTACGGCTACTCCACGTTCGAGTACGAGCTCACGCCGCACCTGGTGTACGGCCGGACGCCAAATGTCCTCGCGGTCAAGGTCAACGTGCAGCAGCCGTCCACGCGCTGGTATTCGGGTGCGGGCATCTATCGGCACGTCTGGTTGACCACGACGGCGCCGGTTCACGTGGCGCAGTGGGGCACGACGATACGGACGCCGGAAATCACCTCCGCCCGTGCGACGGTCGTGGTCCGTACGACGGTACAGAATCAGAGCAACGCGAGCGCGCCGGTGGTCGTGGAGACGACGCTGGTCAATCGTCAAGGCGGGACGGTTGGACAGGGTCGCGCGCGCGCCACGATCCCGGCGGGCGGCTCGACCGATGTGACGACATCGATCGTCGTCAGCCGGCCCCATCGCTGGTCCATCGACGATCCGTATCTCTACGGCGCCGCCACCCATGTGCTCGTGGAGGGCGGGCCGGGCAGGGCCACGCAACCCGCCGACACGGTCCGCACGGTGTTCGGCTTCCGCACGGTCGAATTCACGCCTGAGAACGGATTGCTGCTGAACGGCGTGAAAGTCCCGATCCAGGGCGTATGCCTGCACCACGATCTGGGCGCGCTGGGCGCCGCCGCGTACGACAGGGGCATCGAGCGCCAGCTCGAGATCATGAAGACGATGGGCGTCAATGCGATCCGGACGAGCCACAATCCGCCGGCTCCGGCCCTGCTTGATTTCGCCGATCGGATGGGGTTCGTGGTGATGGACGAGGTCTTCGACGAATGGAAGCAGAACAAGACCCGGTTCGGCTACGGCCAGTTCTTCGACGAGTGGAGCGAGCGCGACGTGCGCGACTTCGTCCGACGCGACCGCAATCACGCCAGCGTGATCATGTGGAGCATCGGCAACGAGATCCCCGAACAAGGCAATGTCCAGAACGGCGAGGCGATGGCCACACGACTGGCGTCGTTTGTGGCGGACGAAGATCCCACGCGGCCGATGACGGCGGCGATGAACAACCCGACGCGCGCGCTCGATACGGGTTTCGCCAAGCCGCTCGGCCTGTTCGGCGTCAACTACAACCTCGGCGTGTACGACCGCGTCAGGACCTTCAAGTCCTATGCCTCGGAAACGTCGTCGAACTACAGCTCGAGGGACGAGTACAACCTGGTGCTCAAGGATGGCCAGGTCACGATTCAGAATCAGCTCAACAATCAGTGCACGTCGTACGACCTCGATTTTCCGCGCTGGGGCAACACGGCGGACGCCCAGTTCCAGGCGATGCGCAAGTCGCCGTGGATCGCCGGCGAATTCGTGTGGACCGGCTTCGATTACATCGGCGAGCCCACGCCGTTCAGCTGGCCGAATCGCAGCTCATCGTTCGGCATCGTCGATCTCGCCGGATTCCCGAAGGATCGCTATTACCTGTATCAGAGCCAGTGGCAGGCGAAGCCGATGGTGCACCTGCTGCCCCACTGGAACTGGCCGGATGAGTTTCGCGGCAAGACGATTCCCGTGTGGGCCTACACCAACGCCGACTCCGTCGAGTTGTTCCTGAACAACAGGTCGCTGGGCGTCCGCAACTGGACCGGCGTCAGCGAGCTTCATCTGACGTGGCAGGTGCCGTACGAGCCCGGGACGCTGCGTGCGGTCGCCACAAAGAGCGGCAAGGTGGTCGCGAACGATCGCGTGGAGACGACCGGGCCGCCGGCCAGGCTGGAGCTTGTGGCGGATCGAACGACGATCGATCGCGGCGCCCAGGACCTGTCGTTTGTCACGGTGCGCGTGCTCGACGCCCGGGGCCGCCTGGTCCGCAGCGACGTCCGGCGCCCGATTCAGTTCGAGCTCACCGGCGGCGGCTCGATCGCCGGTGTCGATGACGGCGATCCGACGAACCACGAGCCGTTCAAAGGCCCTTCGCCTGACCGCGCGAAACACAATGCGTTTCACGGGCTGGCGCTGGCCATCGTAAAGGCCGGCGTGGCGCGGGGCGGGGTCCTGACACTCCGGGCCACGTCCGACGGGCTCGCCCCGGCGCAGATCAGGCTGGTGACGAACGGCCCCGGGGCACGCGGCGGAGTGGGCGGGGAACGCTGAGCGGGTAGCCGGCCGCGTAACTCCCGTTACCAGGCCTGTGGAAAACAGGCCCGTCCCCCCCTGTGGAAAACCTGTGGAAAACAGGCCCGTCCCCCTATGTGGAAAACTCAGCGCACCGCCGTCAGGAACCTGATCAACCCGCTGACGTACGTCTGCTGATCGTCGTACATGTCCATGTGGCTGCCGTTCGGGCACAGGAGGAACTGACCGTTCTTGACCTGCTTCGACACCCATTCCATGTGCCTGGGATCCATCGTGTCGTACTGGCCGCCGATGACGAGCGTCGGCACGGTGATCTTGGGCAGATCGGCCGTGCGATCCCAGTGTTCGAGCTTGCCGCTCGCGCCCATTTCGCTCGGGCCCTGCATGAGCACGTAGAGTTTTCGATTCAGCTTTGCAAATGCGCGGTTGACCGGATCGGGCCACTGGTCGGGCGGCATGCGCAGGATGTGCTGCGTGTAATAGCCCGGGACGAGCAGCTCCATGTACTTCGGGTTCTCGTAATCCTTCTTCTCCTCGAACGCCAGAATCTGCTGCAGAACGGCCTGATCCATCTGCGGCATCAGCGTCCTGTGCGCGTACTCGTTGTAGGCCGGAATGCTCATCATCATGTTGGAAATGACGAGTCCCTTCAGGTTCTGCTGGTACTTCAGCGCGTACTCGGCGGCCAGGATGCCGCCCCATGAATGGCCGAGCAGATAGAAGTTGTCGCGGGTGAGCCCGAGCGCGACGCGGACCTGCTCCACCTCCTCGACGAAGCGCGGCAGATCCCACAGGCTCACGTCATCGGGCTGATCGCTGTACGCGGATCCGAGCTGGTCGTAGTAGTAGTACTCGACGCCCGCGCCCGGCAAATAGCTGTCAAAGGCCTCAAAGTACTCGTGCGTCGCGCCGGGTCCGCCGTGCAACAGCAGGAGCTTGATCTTTGGATTGTTGCCGACACGCTTCGTCCAGACCTTGAACAGCCCCTTCGGCGTCGTAATCGGGATCATCCGCGCGCCGCCCGCCAGCACATCGGTCCGCCCGGCCGTGTCGTAGTACGACGCCTGCCGCGCGCTGTCCGTGTGCTCCGGCGCCTGTGCGGTACAGGCCGCGCCAGCCAATGCCATCACCACCGCCATCACGCGCCTCATACGCCCTCCGGACTGACGAACAACGCGTGAAGGAGTGATGAACTGAAGGCCTTGTTCTTCACTTCTTCACTCCTTCACGGTTGTCCGGATCTCTTGTCAGCGTAAGTATCGATCCAAAAAGCCCGTCACACGCGTCTCAAATGCCTCCGGCATCATCTTGAGAAACTGCGCGTGTTTCACCGTGGGTTCGTACCAGAACTCCTTCGGATCGCCGGCCGCTTCGTACAGACGCTGACCGCTCGTCACGGACACGACGGTGTCAGCTCCGCCCTGCATCAGGAACACCGGCCGCGGCGCAATGGTCCTGATCCAGGTCGTGGCGTCGAGCCCGGAAACGCTGCCGCCGAGCTCGCGTTCGGCCCAGAACACAATCGCCGGCGCGAACGGAAACGCGGGCAGGCCGGTGAAAAACCTGATGCTCGTCGCCGCGGTGTCCGAGACCGACGAAAACGCGCTGTCGGCAATCACCGCGCGAATCGTGGAATTCTGTGACGCATAGCGGAGCCCGATCGATCCCCCCATCGACACGCCGAACAGGCCGATGTGCGCCTGGTCGACGTCCTGGCGCTGGTGCAGGTAGTCGTACCACGCCGCCAGGTCACGGACCTCGTACAGGCCAAAACTGATCGTGTCACCGTCATTGACATCGTGGCCGCGCAGGCCGACGACGAGCGAGGAGTAGCCGTGCCGGTGCAGCACGTCCGCCACGCCCAGCACGGCGCCCGGCTGATCCTTGTATCCGTGCACAATCATGACGGTGTCGGCCGATGAGCCCGGAATGAACCAGCCGTTCAGGCGCAGTCCGTCCGACGTCGTGACACGCGCGTCTTCGAAATCGAGCTCCTTCGACGCCGGCGTCACCGTCGCCACTTTCCGGGTCTCCCGCGGATTGGTGATCATCTTGTGCCCTTCGACGCGGGTCTTCCAGCCGAAGGCGATCAGCGCAATCACAATCAGAACGGCGCTCGAGCGAAGGGCGAGGCGCCGGAGGTTGGGCATGCGGAAGCATTGTAAGACGGGGTTCCGGGGTGTCGGGGTGCCGGGGTTCTGGTTCCGGGGTTCCACGTTCAGGTTCCGCAGTTCCAAAGTTCTCAGGTTCCGTTCTTCCGGGAACAGAACCCAAGAACAGGGAACCTGCGGAACCTGAACGTGGAACGCCGGAACCAGAACCCCGGCACCCGGCACCCCAGAACCTTGAGATAAAGTCAGTACCCGTGTCTGTCGATCTCCTGGTGTTTGGCCCCCACCCCGACGATCTCGAAATCGGCCTCGGCGGCACCATCGCCAGGCACACCGCGGCGGGATACACCGTCGGCCTCTGCGATTTGACGGCCGGCGAGCTCGGCAGTAACGGCACGCCCGCGATCCGCCTGGCCGAAGCCCGTGAGGCCGCGAACATTCTGGGCGCGGCATGGCGGGAGAATCTCGGGTGGCCCGACGGGGGCATCAACTCCAGCGCCGCGCATCTCCTCGAGGCCGTGGACTTCATCCGCCGCCATCGTCCGCGCACGATCGCAATGCCCTACTGGGACGACAGGCATCCGGATCACCTGGCGGCGTCCCGGATCCTCACGACCGCGGCCTTCCGGAGCGGCTTGCGGCGGTTCGAGACCGGCGTCGATCCGTGGAGGCCCGAGTGGGTCTGCTATTACTTCATCAACGACTCAGTCCCGGCGTCCTTCATTGTTGACGTCTCCGACCACTACGACACGAAGCGGCGCGCGCTGGCGGCCCACAAGAGCCAGTTCACCCCGGATGAGCCGGGCGCCGTGGCCACGCGGCTGACCGCGTCGTCGTTCAGGCAGCTGATTGAATCGCGTGACGCGCAATTCGGCGCGCGCGCGGGCGTTCCTTTCGCGGAGGGCCTGGTCGTGCGCGACCCGATCGTCCGCGGGACCCTGATGAAGGACGATCGATGAAGATAGGTATTGTCTGTTACGCCTCGGTCGGCGGCAGCGGCGTGGTCGCCACCGAGCTGGCGCTCGCCCTGGCCGGCCGCGGACACGAGGTCCGGCTGATCAGCAGCGAGCTGCCGTTCCGGTGGCGCGACGGCATTCCCAATCTGCATTTTGAACGCGTCAGCACGCCGGCGTATCCGCTCTTTCGCGAGCCGCAGTACCTCCTGGCGCTCGCCAGCACGATCGTCCGCGTGGCCTGCGACCACGACCTGGACATTGTCCATGCGCACTACGCGGTCCCGCACGCGACGGCGGCATTTCTCGGCGAACACATTCTCTCGTCGCAGATTGGCGACAGCGGCGTCCGCACCGTCACCACGCTGCACGGCACGGACATCACGCTCGTCGGCGCCGACCCCTCTTACCGGAGCGTCGTCGCGTTCTCGATCGAACAGTCGCATGGCGTGACCGCCGTGTCCGAGAGCCTGCGCAGGAACACTATCGAGACACTCGGGATCCGCCGCCCGATCTGCGTGATCCCCAATTTTCTGGACTGCGCGCACTATCGGCGCCGGCCGAATCCGGCGCTGCGCAGCCGGCTGCGATCGGGCGACGGGCCGATCATCATGCACATGTCGAACTTCCGCCCGGTCAAACGCGCCGGCGTCGTCTTCGACGTGTTCGAGCGTATTCGGAGAACGATGCCGGCGACGCTGGTCTTCATCGGCGACGGTCCCGATCGCGCCGCGATTGAAGCACGGGCGCGGTCATCCGAGATCGCCGCGGATGTGCTCTTCGAGGGCGAACAGCAGGATCCGGTGCCGCTGCTTTCCTGCGCCGATCTATTCCTGTTGCCGTCTTCCCAGGAAAGTTTCGGCATGGCCGCGCTCGAGGCGATGGCCTGCGAAGTGCCGGTCATCGCCGCCAGAGTCGGCGGATTGCCGGAACTCATTGAAGACGGCACGACAGGTTTCCTGTGCGCCATGGACGACGCCGACGGCATGGCCGCCTGCGCGCTCGAGGTCTTGAACAACGAGACGCTGGCGAAGAAGGTCGCCACCGCCGCGGCGGCCAGCGTGAGCCAGCGGTTCTGTGTGGATCGAGTCGTGCCGCTATACGAGGAGCACTACCAGTGGGTGATCGGTGGCGGGGGGAATGGAGGGTTTACTTCCCTCCCAGCCGCAAATCCTGCTTCAGCTTCTGCCCGTCCGCGATCGTGATCTTGAAGGACACGCCGACGAGCTGTTCGAGAAACGCGGGGTCGTAGACTTCCGTGCGGTCCACGGCCGTGACGGCGCAGACGTAATACTCGCCGGCCGGCAGTCCGGTCACCTTGAACTGGCCGTCGCTCGCCGGGCGGGCGGTCTGGACGTGACGGGAGCTTGGCGTCCAGTAGGCCTGATCCGTCGAGAACACGACGATCGGGAAGTTCGGCGTCACGCGCCCCAATCCGTCGAACACCGTTCCGTACAGCTCGGTCGGTTTGTCGGTGAATGTGGCCACCACGCCGGAGACGTCCATGCCGGGCTTGATCTCGAGCGCGGCATCGGCGATGTCACGGCCGCCGGCCATCACGCTCTTGAGCGTCCAGCCGCCGGTCATGAAATTGGCGCCTGGAATCGGGATCATGGCAAGCGGCGTGTTGAGACGATAACGGCCGGGCGCGACACCGCTGATGGTGAACGTGCCGTCAGCGGCGACTTTCGCCGTCGATGCGCCCCCGCCCAGAAATGCTGCCGCCACGGCCGCGGGATCCGCCGCCTCGCCGGTCGTCATCGGCGAGAGCGACAACGACGTCTTGGTCAAGTCAGCCGGCGCCGCTTTGGTCGTGGCTTCGTACACGATCTTCCCGCGCACCGTCATCCCCGGCCGGAGCGTCAGGGTGATGTTCTCGATGTCCATCCCCTGCACGGTCACGTTCTCATCTGCCCAATGCGTGGTCGATCCACCGCCAAATATGCCGCCAATTTCAGCCAGGGCCGCCGCGCGCGCGGCCGCAGGATCGGTCGGCGCCGCGCCGGGCGGCGGCGCATCGGGCGCCTTCGGTGTCGCCCGCACGGACAGCGTGTAGCTGCCGGGTTTCACGCCCTGCAGCGTGAACGTGCCGTCGGGGTCGGTGCGCCCGTTGCTATTGAACAGCGCGGAGAACACATCGAGCGAATTGGGAGTGGACTGCTTCAGAGAGATCGAGACGCCGGACTGAGGCCGGCCGTCAGAATCAATGACGCGGCCTTTAATGGTGGAGGTGGGCACCAGCAGCAGCCCGAAGTCCACGCCCGATCGTTCTTCCGCCGGCCCGAGCGTCACCACCGTCGCCTCATTGACGATCGTCGTGCCGGGGTAGTAGACCGGCGAGTACGCCATCGTGCCTCCAGCCGAAGGCGCCGGTAACACCGAAGCCGGCGCCACGCCGGTACTGCCGGAATCCGCGACGGCCTTGTCGGCCCACCGCAATTCGGCTGCGCTGATCGCGCGCATGTCCTGCGATCCGAACGAGACGCTCGGAACGGAGACGATGTAGTCGCCCGGCGCGAGGCCGAAAATGCGGTATACGCCGCGGTCGTCGGTTGTGACCAAACCCAACCCGTCTTCCACGTTGATCGCGCGCCGCTCGCCGCCGCCGGTGCGCACCAGCATCGCCTGCACCGATTGATTCGGCGCCGGACGGCCGTTGGCCGTTCGCAGGCTGCCGGTGATGACACTGCCACGCAGCATCCGGATGTTGACGCCGTCCACGTGCTGCCCTTCGAGCACCGTCACGGCCACGCCCGGCCCGCGTCCTGGAAACGCCGACCCATAGAACGTTTTCACATAACCGGATCGCGCTGCGGTCAGCAGGTAATTCCCCGCCGCGAGCCCGCGAAACACGACGCGGCCGGCATCGTCGGTGACGCCGATATTGGGAACATCCAGTTCCCCGGCCTGCATCGACACGCTGACGCGGCGGATCGGCTGGCGTTGCGAGTCATCGGTGGTCACGACGACAGCCAGCTCGGCGGTGCCTTTCGGCACGTTGGGCGCGGCGGGGCGCGTGTCGCGCTGCTGCTGCGTCCAGGCAGAAACGGGGGGCAACCCCGTCAGGGCGATCAGTGTCACAAGGAGAAGCGGCAGCCGTCTGGTCATTTGCCCACCCGCGTTCTCTGCAGTTCGAGCGTGACCGGATCGAGCGCGATCGTCACTCGGGTGGCCACTCGCGCGAGCGCCTCGATGAACGCCGGATCCTGCATGTCGCCTTCGTTCGATCGATCCAGCGCGGCCGCCAGGTACTCCCCTGGCGGCACGTTACCGATGGTGTACGCGCCCGGGCGATTGGCCCGCGCGGTCCGCGTTCGTCGCGGATTCATGCCCGCGTCGATCCAGCCGCGATAGTTGGCCGGAATCAGCAGGACCGTCGTCTCGGACAGATCCGTTTCCGCGCCCGCGTGCACGGTGCCGGTCAGCGTGCCCATCTTGTCCGTAAACGTGACCACGAGCCCGCTGACGTCCGCGTCCTTGATCTCGAGCGGCGCGTCGAGCACGTCGCGGCCGCCAATCGTGATCGATTTCACCTGCCACGGCCCCGATCCATTCACGTTCAGGAAATACTTTCCCGGCGCGTAGGCTTTGGTCTTGAACTCCGACTTGTCATTGGCGCGGTCCGGACCGGTCAAGTCGCCCAGCAAACCACCGGGTTGCCGGCCGTCCATCGGCACGAGGGCGACACCGACGGTCTGGATCTGGTTCGGTTGTGGCTGCGGCCGATTGGTCTGGCTTTCGAACACGAAGCGGCCGCTGACTTTGAAGCCCGTCGCGAGTGACACGACGACATTGTCCAGATCGCTGTTGCCCACAGAAACGGGCGTCGCGGCAAACAGCATCTCGTTCGGGCCTTTTGGCGGCGGAGCGCCGCCAAACAGATTGCCCAGGGCCCCGCCCTGCGCCAGAAGCTCCGCGGGAATTTCGGGCCGTGGCTGCTTGTTGGCCCGCAACAGGAACTGTCCGGGCGGCACGCCATAGAACGCGAACGTGCCGTCCGCGCGGGTCAGCGCCGTCGCCACGTCGAACTCGGATTCCGCGATGATGCCGTCACCAGGCACCACCAGCCGAATCCCGAGGTTGGGAACGGGTCCGTCAGGGCCGGTCGCGATACCGCTGACGCGCGACGTCGGCGTCAATGACAACTGGAAGTTCACGTCGGTCTTGTCTTCGCCGGACTTCAAATTGATGACGGTCGCCTGCGCCGGCGCGAACGCGTTCGGATAAAACGATGTCTGGTACGCCTGCAGCCGTCCGTCCGGTCCCATCAACGGCACCGATCCGGACGACGCGACCATGTAGTCGCCAATCCGGACGCCGCCTGACATCGCGGACTCGGGATTAATCCCGGAACTCATCACGTCCAGCATGGTGTACATCATCGGGCCCATCCCGCCGCCCGAGGTGATGCTTTCAATCACGCCGCTCATGATCGCCGACGGCATCGAGACCTGCGTCTGCGGCACGACGACGAGATAGTCCGCGGGGACCAGGCCGCTCAGCCGATACATGCCGCGATCGTCGGTGCGGGCAGAAGTCCCCGGCACAAATCGCGCGCGGCCGCCGCCCATCACGCGGCGCGCCACCTGCACCGTCAGGCCGATCGCCGGCTCGCCCGCATCGTCCAGCACCGTCCCGCTGATCACCGCGTTCTTCCACAAACGCAGCTTGACGCTGGTCGCATACTCGCCTTCCTTGAGCGGAACGACAGTGGGCGCGCCGCTTGGCATCAACGCGGCCACCATGAGGCCGGCGATTCCGGCATTGGCGCCGGCGTTGGCCGCGAGCGTGGCGGTGTAGCCGGTCTGCGTGGCCGTGAGCTGATACGTCCCGGGCGCCAGATCGTGAAAGACAAACCGCCCATCGGCGCCGGTCAGGACGCGCTGCGGGCCGCCCGGACCGCGTCCGGCGGCGGCCGCCGCGGCCGTGAGCGCCGCCTGCATCGCCTGCTGTTGCTGCGGCGACAGGCTGGCGGAGTTGATCTGACCCGGAACGCCGGCGCCGCGCATGCCGTTGCCGGACAGCGTCACGACCGCGTCAGAAATCGGCTGGCCGGACGTGCCGTCCACCACCTGCCCCAGGATGAGCGCGGTGGCCTTCGGCGGATTGTTCGGATTGGCCTGGCCGGCCGCCGGCGGCGGCGCCCCACGCTGGGCGCGCAGGACCGGCGAGAAGGGCGAACCGATCAGAAAAGCCGCGCCCGCGGCGGCAAGAATGACTGCGCGTCTCACCACGACACCTCCGCGGCGGATTCAGGCACCGCCAGCCCTCTAGCATACGCTCCGGGCGTGACTAAGTTCTGAACACGAAATAGACCGCCCCGAGCAGGCAGCAACCCGCCCACAGGTGGTCAAGCTTGAGTGGCTGGCGCATATAGAAGAGCGCGAATGGCACGAACACGCACAGCGTGACCACTTCCTGGATCAGCTTGAGCTTCGCCAGCGACAGCGTCGTGTAGCCGATCCGGTTGGCCGGGACCTGCAGCAGGTACTCAAAGAACGCCAGCCCCCAGCTCACCAGCACGGCGATGTACCAGGGCCTCGCATTCAGGTTCTTGAGATGCGCATACCACGCGAAGGTCATGAAGACGTTCGAACAGATCAACAGCGCAACCGTCGTGAGCGTGATGGACATGGCGGAATCCTACAGGCGCTTCTTGCCGATGCGATCGGGCTTGGCGGGCTCGGCGCCGCCGGCCGTGGCTGTCGGCGCCGCTTCGATGCGCGTGGCCAGCATCGCGACCAGCACCACCAGCAGGAGCGCCAGCGCAATGAACAGCAGAACGGATCGGGCGTACTGAGACTCCTCACTCGAGTCCCGATAGACGAAGAACAGTCCCGCGGTGACGATCAGCCCGATTGACGCGGCGCTCGACACCAGCGTCATCGACGACATCCGGAGGCGGGTGCCGCACTCCGTACACGGCTGCACCAGCCGGCCGCTCATCAGGCCGGACATCCACCAGAGCCGGGACCATTCATATCGCGTCAGCTTGACGCCGCATTGCGGACACTCACGGGTCCGCCTGCCGGGGGTTCCGCTATCCATTACTCACTGCTCCAGATGTCGGACGAACGCCCGCCCGGCATCACCAGTACTGCCACGAACCAGTGGAAATCACATAGATACCCAGGGCGGCGTTCGTGGTCGCATGCGCCACGATGGAAGCGAACAGACTTCGGGTCCGCCGCAACCAGAGAGCATAAATCAGGCTCGCGATCGCGGCCACCAGCCACTCCGGGTGTGAAACCGCCGACCCGGCGACCATCCACCACAAGGCCGATGCAGAGAACGTGCCGACCGCCAGCTGTCGAAAGTCGGCCTGCGTGAGAAAGCGCAGCAGGAATGACCGCCAGAGAATCTCTTCGATCACGGGCACCAGCAGGACGAGTCCGTAAAGACGGACCGCCAGGAACGCAATCCAACCCGGCGACCCGCGCATCGGCGACGGATCGAATGCCGTCCGGCTCCCCAAATGTTGATACGGGACGTATTGGTCAATTCCTACCCAGAGCACAAACACGATGAGTCCAATCAGGACCGAGGGAAGGACGACCGCCGGTTGGACGCGAATCTCCGACAGGGGGCCCCGAAAAATGAACACGCACGCCGTCACAACGACGGCCTTGACGACGTAGGCAACGGGAAACTGTTGAGCGGTCAGATAAGGTTCGAACCAGGTGAAAAGTCCGAACGCCACCATCGGCACCCAGTAATCAAGGGCGCGTGGCTGCCGCAGGGCAGCCGAAGAAGCGGGCTGCTTCATGGTTTCTTCGTGAAGATGGCGCGGCTGGTGTCTGACTTCCCGTCCGGGCCGATTGACGTCGTGTCGATCACGAGCCTCCCCTGCGCGTCCATCGACCAGACGTCTTTGAACTGCTGTTGCCCGCCGTCCGGATAGAGGTACTTCGCAGCGATCAAGAGACGATTGCCATCCCACCTGGCCGACCCCATCATCGTCATCCGGGCCCCAATCGATCCGCCGCCGGGCGGCAGCGGCATCCGGCGCTCGACACCGTCCAGCTGGTAGGTCGTCGTGCGGCCGCCGATCTGAATCGTGAGGGATTTATCGTCGATCGTCACCACCTGCTGCTTGACGCCCTCCTTCGTCTGAGTGACCCAGCGCCCGGAAAAATCAGGCCTCTTCTGATCAACTTCGGCCTGACCGGCTTTCGTCGCGGCAGGTTTACCTGGGGTCGTCTTCGTCTGAGCGGCGAGCGAAGCGCCGCAGAGCACAAGCACGACAATGGACGTCAGGGCAGGCCGAATCATGCTCGCTCCTCCACGCATACAGGACTGTATCGGTCCAAGGGTTCGGGACCTATTTAGACGTCGAGCTCCTCCGCTTCCTCCGCCCGTTCCATGATGAATTTGAATCGCGCGGACGGATCCTTGCCCATGAGCTCGTTGATGACCCGATCCGTGACGATCTGGTCGCTGACATCGACGCGGAGCAGCCGCCGCGTCTTCGGGTTGAGCGTCGTCTCCCAGAGCACCTTCGGCATCATCTCGCCGAGACCTTTGAAACGGGTGATCTCGATCTTGCTCCGGCCGTCCGCCTTCTTGACGACGTCGTCCTTCTGCTTGTCGTCGAGCGCCCAGTGCGTTTCTTTGCCGACGTCGATGCGGTAGAGAGGCGGCTGCGCCAGGTACACCTTGCGTTCGCGGATGAGCTGCGGCATGTGGCGATAAATAAATGTCAGGAGCAGTGTCGCGATGTGATGGCCGTCTGAGTCAGCGTCGGCCAGGATGATAATGCGGCCGTAGCGCAGCTTGTTGAGCTCGAAGCCTTTGCCGATACCGCAGCCGAGCGCCGTCACCAGATCCGACAGTTCCTTGTTCTCGAGCACCTTCGCGGCCGACGCGCCCTCGGTGTTCAGGACCTTGCCGCGTAGCGGCAGAATCGCCTGCCGCGCGCGATCGCGTCCCTGTTTGGCGGACCCGCCGGCCGAATCGCCTTCCACGATGAACAGCTCGCTGTCCTCGCGGCCCGACCCGGCGCAGTCGCTCAGCTTGCCGGGGAGCGTGAGACGAGACGAGGTGGCGCTTTTGCGGACGACTTCGGCCTGCGCGGCGCGGCTGGCCTCGCGGGCGCGTGCGGCGAGGATGATGCGCGCGACGATCTGCTCGGCCACCGATCGATTCGAATTGAGCCAGTGCTCCAACGCCGGCCGCGCCATCGAATCCACGATGGCGGTGACTTCGGGATTGTTGAGGCGATCCTTGGTCTGGCCCTGAAACTGGGGCTCCTTGATGAACACGCTGAGCACGCCCGTCATGCCCTCGCGGATGTCGTCGGCCGTGAGGGTCACGCCTTTGGGCGACAGATTGTGCGTGTCGATGTAATTGCGGATCGCCTTGCCGAGCCCCGCGCGCAAACCATTCTCGTGCGTGCCGCCGGATGCGGTCGGAATGCCGTTGACGTAGCTGCGGAGATGCTCGTCCGTGGATTCCGTCCACTGCAGCACGAGATCGAGCCGGAGACCGGTCTCGTCATGCTCGCGCGACAACGCAAATGGCGGCTCGTGCACCGGCTTCGAATGGCGCTCGGCGAGAATCTTTTTCAGGTAATCGCCGATGCCCTCGTCGTGCTGGAAGGACTCGCGCTTCGGCTGATCGCCGGTCGCTGCCTCGTTCTCGAACGTGATCTTGAGGCCCTTGTGCAGGTAACTGGCGACCTCGAGGCGCTCCCGAATAATGCCGGCGTCGAATTCCGTTTTGGGAAAGATGGTCGAGTCAGGCCGGAAGAAGACGGTCGTCCCGGTTCCGCGCGCCGGACCGATTTTCCTGACGCCGCCGACAGGCTCACCCTGTTTGTATTTCTGTTCCCAGGTGTGGCCGTCGCGCCGGACGGTCGCGACGAGTTCCCGTGACAACGCGTTGACGACCGACGCGCCCACGCCGTGCAGGCCGCCTGCGGTCTTGTAGTTCTGGCCTTCGAACTTGCCGCCTGCGTGAAGCTTGGTGAAGACGACCTCGAGCGCGCTGACCTTGGTCGCCGGATGCTTGTCCACCGGAATCCCGCGGCCGTCGTCCTGAATCGTCATCGACGCGCCGTCCTTGTGCAGGGCCACGGCGATGTTCGAGGCGTAGCCGTTCATGGCCTCGTCCACGGCGTTATCCAGGATTTCCCAGACCAGATGGTGCAGCCCGGCCGATCCCACGCCGCCGATGTACATGCCGGGCCGGCGGCGGACGGGCTCGAGGCCCTCAAGGACGGTGATGTCTTTGGCTGTGTAGTTCGCCATTCCCTCGCAGAATAGTACAGGTCCAGGGGTCCTTCTACTGGTCTAAAATCTGCGCCATGAAGATTTGGTCTCCTCGCCCGCAGGTTCTGGCGTCAGTCATCGTGATCGCATTCCTCGGAGGCGCGTGCGGCGGAAAAGAAGCGCCGGCCGATGGAACCGGCGGGCCCGGTGCTGCCGGCGGTACGGGCGCGCCGGCGGCAGCGGCGGGATCCGGAGCACCAGCGGCCGGCGGCGCCGCAGCGACGGGACCGAACGTGCTCGGCGAAAGACTGACGACGCGCGTGATCAACGATCCGACGCAGAAGATGCCGCTCGGCGTCATGGCGGTGCCCGCGAGCTGGACGTACGACGCGACGGTGACCTGGAAGTACGGCGACTACACCATTCCCGTGAACGCCACTCAACGCGCGGTGAATCCGGCCAACGAAGAGGCGGTCTTCGGATTCGGCAACCTGAACTATTTCGACTTGCGTCCCGGCGGCTACTTCCAGCGGGGCCAGAATGTCGGCGGCCAGATCTACGCGGCGCCCATGCCGCCGCTGCAGGCGCTCGCGAGTTTCGTCCAGCAGCAACGCGGCCGCGAAGCCGGGTTTTCGTTTGTCGGAAGCAAGGAACTGCCGGACCTTCCGGCCGCGCTCAAAATACCGGCCGCTCCCGGATTGAGCGGCGTCGGCATCAAGGTGTCATACACGCTGAACGGCAAGCCCGTTGAGGAGGAGTTCTATGGTGTCGGCTATCAGGTGCAGGTGCCCTACGACGGTCCACAGGGCCGCACCTATCAGACCAATTGGGGCCTGCAGTCCGTGCACAGCTTCCGCGCGCCAGCAGGCACGCTCGACCAGCGGCGGCCCGTCTTTGCCGCCATCGTCAAATCATTCCGCGTGAATCCGGCCTGGGAGGCGCGGCTGGCCGGCATTACCCAGTACCTGGCCGCCGAATTCAACCGCCAGTTGCAGGCCGGCTACGATCAGATCGCCGCGGCCGTGGCGCTCAGCAAGCAGATCAGCGCGAACAACGATGCGATGATCGCGTCGATCGAGTCGCAGCGAATGGCCTCACGCACGAGCGGAGGCAGCGGCTCCGGCGACAGCGGCGCGGCGAAGTTCGACGACTACATCAGGGGCGTCACGACGGTGGACGATCCGTACTACGGCACGTCGCAGCAGTCGAATAACGCGTCGTTTCACTGGACGGACGGCTACGGCAACTATCGCAACTCGAATGACGCCACGTACGATCCGAATCGAACCGAGGTGGGGAACTGGACGCCGATGCGGGCCGTGAGGTAGGCGTCCGGGGCCGGCTGCTTCGATCCCATGATCTTCTTGATGCGCGCCATATTCGGGCTCGTAATGCCTGCCTTCTCCAGATCATCGAAATCCTGCAGGATCGCAGCTTCCCAGATCAGGTTTGATGTCGCCGACAGTTTCTTGCCGAGGTGGGCGCGGTAGACGGCCTCCGCCTCGTTGACGCGGCCCAGGAACAGCAGCGCGTGGGCGCGATTGGTTTCGAGATACAGATCATCCGGATCGAGCTTGTGGCCCTCTTCGGCTGAGGCGAGCGTTCCCGTGAAATCACGGGCGAACAGCTGATACCACGACAAGCTGATGTACGCGTTCAGCAGATCTTCCTTTTTGGCCGCCTTGTCCGCCTTCATGACCTCGACCAGGCGCGCCTGCAGCGGGGCCGCATCCTTGAGGTGGCCGAGCCGCTGGTTCAGCCTGACGGCGTCCGCGAGCAGGTCCGCATCGTTCGGCGTGCTCTCGAGCTTTTTCAAATCGCTGGCCAGCACGCGCGGCAGCATGTCCATGATGCCGCGCAGCGTCTTGGCGTTCGCGGTGATGCTCTCGATGGCGACCGGCAGATCGCTCATCAGCCGCGTGAGGTCTCCAAACTCGATCTTGCCGGCGGCATTGACGGTCTGGCGCTGCAAGTACAGCGTCGTCCCATATGTCAGCGCGGATGTCATCGCCCACGTGCCGTCCGGCTGGCGTGTCACGCTCATGGGCACCATATGCTTCGCGGCCTCCGCGCGGACCTGCTCGCCGGCGTCGGGGAGCCAGAGCACGTCGCCGGCTCGTTCGACCAGGGCATACGGCCCCAGATTTCCATGGAAGATGCCCGATGCAAAGCGGAAGAACGCCTCCGCCTGCGCCTGCGTCTCGAGCAGCGGCGCCCCTTTGGCGTTCAACTGATACAGCGGCGAAAACGACCCGTCGATCAGCGCAAAACGCGCGGAGGACTGGTCGGATGAGAACGTGTCAACAAACGCGACGATGCTCCGCTCGCCGTTGTCGCCTTCGATGCCGGCCTCATAGAGCAGATCGCCATTCTTCCGGAAAGCGAGCGGCAGCGTGCGGACCGCGAGGATCTGGTCGGCGTGAATCTCCGGGTAGGCCGCCCGCACGACCGCGCGCGCATTCGACAGCTGGGGGTTCTTGTCCTGGTCGATCAGGTTGCGCCACGCGCCGGGCATCATCGGCCGGATGATCCAGTTGACAATCTTCGACGCCTGGCGCTCCGCCAGCATCGGGTCAATGCGGCTGGTCATGGCGGCGGCATCGGCCGGCGGCAATCCCGCGGTGGGAATCATGGACTTGGCGCTCCCGAGCCAGCCGTTCACGCGCTCCAGATCGGCCTGGAGATCGGTGTTCCAGGGCTGCCGCAGCAGCGCATTCCACACCAGCGTACTGGCGGACTCGATGCGATCGAAGGCCTTCGACAGATCGCCCGGAAACGTCATCAGGCCGAACTGGGATCCTCGAACCTGGACGGCCTCGTGCACGCTGTCCGGATTGGCGGGATCGACCGCGAGCGCGCGCGTGACGGCATCGGCCGCGCGATCGTATTGCGCGGCGGCCTTCACTCTGTCGCCCGACGACAGCAGAACGCTTCCGAGGCTGAGCAATCCGGACGCGAGGTTGGACTCGTCGCTGGCGAGCCGCGTCGCCAGCGCGATGGCCGTGAGGGCCTCCACCTGGCCCGTGAACGCGTCGACGGCTTCCTTCCAGCTCGACTTGCCGGCCCACGCGGCGCCTTCGACCCAGTAGTAGTACTGCTTGTTCATCAGCACGGCCGTATTGCCGGGCGCGCCCCGCTCGGCTGGCACCAGCGCGGCCAGCGCCTGTTTCGCCAGCTGGATGGCGTTGTCATAGTCCTTGCGATCCAGGCGCTCGCGGGCCAGTCCGCCAAGGGCGATCGGGAGGCCGCGCACGAACTCCATGTCGCCCGGCGCGCGTTTGACGCCGATGACGAACTCGTCACGCGCCTGCGTCGCCAGCGCCGTCGCGCGATCGGGATGCTGCTCGCCGCGGTTGACGTCGGCCAGATCGTAGAGCGTCGCGCCATGCAGATAGCGGGCCTGACGCCAGAGCGGCTCGGCCTTCACCAATGCGGCGGTGGTGCGCTCGGCC
>DASUGC010000118.1:0-5900 GCA_036274235.1 Vicinamibacterales bacterium | reverse complement strand
CCTGTGTGGCCGGCCGCGACGCGCGCGATTTCGGGCGCGACGGCGCGGCACGGCCCGCACCACGGCGCCCAGAAGTCCACGACGACGGGGAGACGTGAGGCGCGGATCAGCGCATCAAACGCCTGGGCCGACGGCACCTCTATCGGATCGCTGGGCGGCGACATTGCCGTGCCGCAGTGCCCGCACTTCGCCTCGCGCCCGAAGGGCACGCGATTCCGTTTGCCGCATGACGGACACGGCGCAATGATGCCGCGTTCGTCCATGGACAGGGCCATGAATCGATTGTAGCGATGTTCAGCAGGCGAGTGGCGGTTCTGTTCGAGTCACCAGCGCAGGCCGAGTGCTTTTGTCTGAAACTCGATCAGCGGCGCCGCGCGCTCGCAGCTTGCGGTGAATTGATCGATGAAGCCGTCGCTGACCACGTCCTTCTCCGCGAACGGCGCGAGTGTGTAGAACTGCTGGCGTTTGAGATCCTCGATGAGCTCGTGGGTGGCCGGAAAGCCCGACGGCGCCCGTTTGAGTTGCTCGCCTTGCAACTCAATGCCCTTGACCGCGGCCTTCCAGGCCTTGGGTTCGTCAACGATGCGATGGCGGATTGCGGTGAGCTGCGGCAGCTCGATGTGGTACACGCCGCCACCGCCGAACGAATCGCCGGGGCCGATGTGCAGGAAGAATCCCGGCACGCCGCCCTCGACCTTGCGGCGCGCCTCGTGGGGAAATCGCGCGGCGATCCAGGTCTTGAGCGGCGACTTGTCCGGTGAGAACCGGGTGTCGCGATAGATCCGGAACATCGAGCCGCCCGTCTTGCGCTTGTCCGCCACATACGCGCGGCTGATGTGCTTGAGCCTGGGCGCGAAGTCGCCGATGAACTGCAGAAATGGATCCCGCACGTCCTGGACGTAGCGGGCTTTGTTATCGGCAAACCAGGCGCGGTCGTTGTGCTTCTTGAGATCGCGAAGGAACGAGAACAGCGCGGGCGTGAAGTGAGACATTCCCCTTCAGTCCTGGCCCGCCTTCACGTCCTTGCGAAGTCCAGGTGCTTGTCGCTCCATCCGCGCGAGCTTGGCTTTCGCCAATCCGATCTCCCGTTTCACCTGCCGGATCATCTCGCCGAACAAATCCCATCCGCGTTCACGCGCGTCATCAATTCTGGTCTTCAGGCGTGCAATCGCGGAGCGGCGCAGGTCGGCGAACTCGGCCTCGATTTCCACGAGCCGGGCCGCCAGCGCGGCGCTTCGGCGCTGCAGCCATTTTCGCCCGGCATCTGGATCATCGGGATCCGCCGCCTCGTCGCGGAGATCCGGCCCGAGCTCCCAGGCGCGCAGGATCAGACGCAATCGATCCGCGTCGCGCTCGGCATAGGCGCGATTGGCTTCGGCCATGAGCGAATGGCGCCGGTACCGCGTGCGTTCGTCGTGGTCAGCGTGGGGCAGCGCGTCGGGATGCACGGCACGGGCGATGTCGCGGAACATGCGCTTGAGATCGGTCGACGGCGCGGAGGCAGGGCCGCAGCCGCTCAGGTTCGGCGCGGCGGGGTCCGGCCTCGACCGCGTTTCGTCCTCCTCCGGATCCGGCACGCGCAAGCCGAGCCGGATCTCGGCTTCGGCGACCGCCGCATCGAGCGGAATCAGCTCCGCGTAAAGCGGGCCAATGTCTTCGAGATAGCGCTTCTGGAGCGCGTGCAGGATGGTCTTGAGGTCGGCCAGTTCCTGCTCGCGGGTCGCGACCTCCAGTTCCAGGGAGGCGACTTGCTCGCGCGAGGCGTCGGGTACCGGGGTGATGGAGGAGGTCTGGCTCATGCGATGGCGTTTGGAGACGCCAGCGTCCTCAATACTACAATCCCCCATGCCCACGTCCCGTCCCGTTCATGCCACCGGCCTGCCGAAACCCGTCGGCCCGTACTCGCCGGGGGTTTCGCTGGATGACCTAATTTTTGTTTCCGGCCAAGGAGCCACAGATCCTGCGACGGGAAAGCTGGCCGGGCCGGATATCGACTCGCAGACCGAACAGTGTCTCAAGAACGTCCGCGCCATTCTCGAGGCCGCCGGATCGGACTTGTCCGGCGTGCTTCGATGTGGGGTGTTCCTGGCCGATATGCGCGAGTTCGAGCGGATGAACGCCGTCTACGCCCGTATGTTCGGCGACCACCGCCCCGCGCGCACCACCATTCAGGCGGGCGCGCTGCCGGGCGACGGATTGCGCGTCGAAATCGACTGTATAGCGTATCGGGTACGACAGGTACGACCGGTACGACGGGTACGCCGGGTTCGGCGGGCCCGGAAAAGTTAGGCCGTCCGCCGCATCCTTCGAACGACCGCCGGCTGTGCCTGCGGCATCCGGACAGCGCCGGCTTTCACAATCGCGGCGTGTTCGTCCGCCGTCCGCTGAATCGCCGGGACCGCGTGCCCGCAATCGGCACACACCAGGTGCAGCACGTCGACGCCATGCAGCGTGCGTCGCTCACGGTACATGTCATGGTGGCTGCATCCCGTCACCAGTCGAAGCACCGATTTCAGAATAGTCATGCGCGGTATATGGGCAACTTCCTTGCCGCATCCGACCCGCGAGATTTTGCCCCTGCCATGTCGCATCCTTGCCGAAAGTCAGCCTCCGGCAGGACTGTTTATCCCATAGCCGTGGAATACCCGATGCGGCCGTCCCGGATGCCTGCAGTTGCCGTGTACAGTGGGTCCATGGCTGAGCGGGAAACCACAGTTGTCATCGCCCGGAATGGCGGTTCGTCTGGCCGCGACGGCACCTTCGATTTGACCGTGAACCGCAAGGGGCTTGGGCATCTGGACTATTCGTTGCCGGACAAAGGCACGCTGACGATCGACTACGTGCAGGTCGATCCCTCCCTGCGCGGCCAGGGAATGGGCCAGAAACTGGTCGCTGCCGCGGTCGCATGGGCCCGGCAGGAGTCGCGGAAAGTCGTGCCCTATTGCTCCTACGCCAGGGCGGTCATGGCGCGGACGGACGATTACAAAGACGTGATGGCGTAAAACGAGGCCGGGACTCATTTCCTGCTGAGCTGTCAGGAAATGAGTCCCGGCCTCGTTTATACCGTGCTCAAATACCGGTGCACCAGATAGATCCCCGCGGAGCCCTCGCCCACCGCGGCGGCAACTCGGCGATTGGCGTTCGCGCGTACGTCGCCCACCGCGAAGATGCCGGGCACGCTGGTCTCGAACAGATACGGATCACGGTCGAGCGTCCAGTCGCGCGGCCGGCCGGAGACGCGCGGCAAGTCTTCGCCCGTGAGGATGAATCCCTTGTCATCGCGCGCGAGCGTGTCACCGAACATTTCCGATCGCGGCGCCACGCCGATGAAAATGAACATGGCCGACGCGTCGATCGTCCGCGCCTCGTTCGTTTCGCAGTGCTTGAGCGTCACGTGCTCCAGCTTCCCTTCGCCGGACACTGACGTGACTTCCACGAGATTGATGACCTCGATGTTCGGCGTCTTTTCGATGCGCTCGACCAGATAGCGCGACATCGACGGCCCGAGCGCCGGCGCGCGGACCAGCATCGTGACTTTACGCGCGTACCGCGAGAAAAACAGCGCGCCCTGTCCCGCGGAGTTGGCGCCGCCGACCACGCAGACGTCCTGCTTGCGGTAGGTGGCCGCCTCCGTCATCGCCGCGCCGTAATAGACACCGATGCCAATCAGCGGCTCCACGCCCGGCACGTCCAGCTTGCGCACGGCCATGCCGGTTGCGATGACGACCGCATACGCGGAGACCTCCGTCCCGTCCGCGAGCTTGACGATGCGATACGGATCTTCCCGCCGAAGACCGACCGCTTCCTGGGCCGTCAGGATCTCCACGCCGAATCGTCGCGCCTGTGCCGCGGCGCGCTGGGCGAGGTCAGCGCCCGTCACGCCGGCGGGGAAGCCCAGGTAGTTCTCGATCATCGAACTCGTGCCCGCTTGTCCGCCGGGCGCGTTCTGCTCGACCAGCAGAACCTGCAGCCCCTCCGACGCGCCGTAGAGCGCATTGGCGAGCCCCGCCGGACCGGCGCCGATGACAATGAGATCGTAAAAAGGCCGCGCGGCCCTGGTCTGCAGACCGACTTTGTCGGCCAGCTCCCGCACACTCGGCGCGAGCAGGTGCGAGCCGTCGGGGAACAGGACCGTCGGCAGCTGCATCTCGCCTTTGCCCAGCGATGCCGCCAGGGCGCTCATCGACTCATCCTGATCGACGTCAATCCACTGATACGGCACCTGATTGCGCGAAAGAAACTCCTTGAGCTCGTAACTCTGCGGCGACCAGCGCGATCCGACGATGCGGATGCCGTCGTACGGCAGGCGGACGCGCCTCTTCCATTCGGAGAGCAAATCGTCCAGGACCGGATAGAGCTTCTGTTCCGGCGGATCCCACGGCTTCATCAGGTAGTGATCGAGGCCGATGTCGTTGATCGAGACAATCGCCGCTTCGGTGTCCGCGTACGCCGTCAGCAGCGCTTTACGCGCGTCCGGATGCAGCTTTCGCACTTCGCGCAGCAGTTCCGTGCCGGTCATGCCGGGCATGCGCTGATCGACGAGAAACATGGCGATCGGCACGCCGCGCTGTTTCAGCGTGCGCGCGGCCTCGAGGGCTTCGTCCGGTGAATTGGCTTTGATGATGCGGAAATCCTGGCGATAGTGCTCGCGCAAATCGCGCTCGATCGCGCCCAGCACTTCCGGATCGTCGTCGACACTCAGAATGACGGGTTTCACTGCCATGACGTGTTACTCGCGTGGTATCCCGGCCTCGCGGCCTGGTGGTGCTTCGTCCGGCCGCGCGCCGGGCGAAGCGGTCTCGGGCGCCGCGCCCAGCGGCAAACGAACGGTAAATCGTGTCATACCCGGACGCGATTCCACCTCGATCTGTCCGCGGTGCTTCTCCGTGATGATCGCGTAGCTGGTGGAAAGGCCGAGGCCGGTGCCTTTGCCGGGCGCCTTGGTGGTGAAGAACGGATCGAAAATCCTGGACTGGACCGCCGGTGGAATCCCCGGGCCGGTGTCCTCGATCTCGACGACCGCCCACGGCGACCGGCGTCGAGTGCGAATCGTGAGCTGTCCTTTTCCACCCATCGCATCCGCGGCGTTATCGAGAATGTTGGTCCACACCTGATTCAGCTCGCTGCCGTAGGCGTGGACCAGCGGCATTTCCGTCGCATAATCGCGATGGACCTCGATGCCGCCCTTGAGTTTGTTTCGCAGGATGACGAGCGTGTTGTCGAGGCCCTCGTGCAGATCGATCCACTGCACCGGCGCCTGTCCCAGAAACGAATAGCTCTTGAGCGCCCGCACGATCTCCGAGATCCGCGCGGAGCCCTGGCTGATTTCATACAGCAGTTGATGGACGGGAAGAACGGCGGCCGCCCAGCTCAGCACGGCATCCAGTGCATCGTCGCCGACCGCGAGGGCGAGCGCGTCGAGATCGGCAATGCTGAGACCAAGGCCGACCAGCGGGGGCGCCAGGCTGCTCGCGTCCAGACTGTGATCGTCCAGCCAGTCTTCCATTTCCGCCTCGCGATCCGAGCGATCGAGCGCGGAGAGTTCTGAATGCGCCGCGGCTTTCGCGCGGGCCTGGCGATCGAGATCGCGAATACGCAGGCGCGCGCGCTCATCGAGACCGAACTCTTCGAGCGCCAGGTGCGCCTGCTCCAGGCGCGCGAAGGCTTCGCGCAACTGTTCCGCCGCCCGGCTTGTGGCGGCGGCGGGGTTGTTGAGTTCGTGGGCGATGCCGGCCGCCAGGGTTCCCAGCGTCGCCATCTTCTCCGACCGGCGCAGCGCGCCCTCGGCCCGCTCCAGGGCGGCGCGCAGATGCGCCACTTCGTCGTCTGGCGAAGTCACCGGGCAAGTGTATTCGCGCCGCGAGGCCAGTGCGGAAACGAGTCCCGGCTATGTGACAGAC
>DASUGC010000117.1:0-8029 GCA_036274235.1 Vicinamibacterales bacterium | reverse complement strand
GGCTCGGCACGTGGTGGGTGCCGACGGCGATACTGGCCCTCACCCTCGGCTGCGCCGCCGCGCTCTGGCGGTACGGCGCCAAGATGGAGACCCGTTATGCCGCCCACTGATCAGCCCTTCACCGGAACGCTCGTCTCGATGGTCGTGCCCGTGTACAACGAGGCCGAAGTCATCGGCGCGTTCTACGACCGCGCGACGGCCGCGCTGGCCGGCATCGCCGGCATGGACTATGAGATCGTGTTTGTGGACGACGGGAGCCGGGACACGTCGTACGAGCAGCTCGCGAAGTTCGCGGCGGCCAACCCGCGCATCCAGGTCATCCGGTTTTCGCGCAACTTCGGCCACCAGATCGCCATTTCCGCCGGTATCGATCACGCGCGCGGCGACTGCGTCGCCATCATCGACGCGGACCTGCAGGATCCTCCCGAAGTCGTCGCCGAGATGGTGGCGCAATGGCGGCGCGGGTTCGACGTCGTCTATGGTGTGCGATCGGATCGCGCCGGCGAAACTCGCCTCAAACTCGCCACCGCGTCCATGTTCTACCGGCTGATGGGCCGCGTGACGAACATCGACATTCCCGCCAACGTCGGCGATTTCCGGCTGATGGGCCGCCGGGTCGTGGATCAGCTCAAGGGGCTGCGTGAAAAGGATCGCTTTGTGCGCGGGCTGGTCAGCTGGATCGGTTTCAACCAGACCGGCATCACCTATAAGCGCGACGCGCGATACGCAGGCGAGACGAAGTACCCGTTTCGAAAGATGCTGAAGTTTTCCTTTGACGGCATCACGTCGTTCTCCACGCTGCCGCTCCGGATCGCCACCTGGACCGGCATCACAGCGGCGATTCTCGCGGTCCTCTATCTCCTCAGCGTCTTTGTGCAGAAGGCGATGGGTTACACCGTTGAAGGTTGGGCGACGATCATGGTGGCGCTGCTATTTCTCGGCAGCGTGCAGTTGATCTGCCTCGGTATCATCGGCGAGTATCTCGGCCGCATCTTCAACGAGGTCAAGCCCCGACCGATGTACATCATCCAGGATCATCTCGGGCCGCGGGCTGGAACGCCGCCGAAGGAATGACGCAGCAAGGCATCTTCGTGACCGGCGGCACGGGGTTCGTCGGGCGCCGGCTGCTGCCGCTCCTGGCCGGCCTCGATCGTCCGATGGCAGTCCTGGTGCGCGGCGGTTCAGCGGGGCTCCCGCACGATCGCGCGACGACGCTCGTGACCGGGGACCTGCTGGCGCCCGAAACATATCGGGACGCGCTTCGAACGTGCGGCGTCGTCATTCATCTGGCGGCGGCGACGGGGCGAGCATCGGCGCAGGCGCTTCGTCAGGTCAACGTGGACGGCACGCGCGCGCTTCTGGGGGCCTGTCGCGACGCGAACGTCTCCCGCGTGCTGTTTGTCAGCTCGATCGCGGCGACGTTTCCATCAGAAGCCAGATATCCCTACGCAGAGGCCAAACGCGCCGCCGAACGGCTCGTTTCGGACGCCGGGATCCCCTTCACTATCGTGCGGCCGACGATCATTCTTGGGCCGGACGCGCCCATCCTGTCTTCGCTCAGTGGGCTCGCGCGCCTGCCGATCGTCGTGCTGCCAGGCGACGGCCGCGTCCGTGTGCAGCCGATTCACGTGGATGATGTCGCCGCCCGTCTTCTGAGGATCGTCAGGGACGACGAGTTCGGGGGCGAGACGATTGAACTGGGCGGGCCCGAGACCACCACGATGGAAGAACTCGTCCAGGAAATCCGCTGTGCGAGTGGCCGCCCCGCGGGTCGCGTGATTCATGTCCCGCTTGGACTCCTGGCTGTGCCGCTGCGCGCCGCTGAGGCGATCGGGCTCGGCTCCGTGCTGCCGATTACGGCGGCCCAGTTGTCCTCCTTCCGATATGAAGGCGTCGCCACGCGGCCCGGGCGGCGATCGTCCGAGACACCGCTCACGGGGCTCGCGTCGATGGTCGGGGGTGCACCGGCGCCGGCCGGCAACGCGTTCACCCCCTCGCCGGCACTGCCGGGCGAATGTCGGGTCTTCACGCGCTACCTGCTCGGCCGGAATCCCGACGCCTACGTACAGGCCAAGTACACGCAGGCGTTGGCGGCGGTGCCGGCCCTCGCGCCGCGTTCGCGATTCGACGAGGTGCTTATTCGTTTTGCCGGCCGCGGGCCGTTCGCTGCGCGGCTGGCGGATTCGTACGCGTCGCTGTTTCAACCGGGGAGCGCACTGCGCAAGAGGCTCGTGCTCCTGCTCGCGATTCTCGAGACACACCCGCCGTTTTCGACGCAGATCGATCGGGCCCCCGGTTCGGCGAGTCGCGCCGCCGCAGGGATCGTCGCGCACGGCATGCTGGGCGCGCTCAGCTTGGTGGCGGGGCTCCTTCTGTTTCTGCCCGTCCGGATCGTGAGGGGCGGTATTCCCAGGAAGACGTCGTGATTCCCCAAGTCACGGTCATCGGGTCCGGCGCCAGCGGCGTGCATTTTGCCCTGACCGCCTTGCGCAAAGGCCGGACCGTCCGGATGCTGGATGTCGGGCGCGCCGGCCGCGCTCCGGTCCTGCCCGATGCCACGCTCGATCAATTGAAGGATCGGCTCGATGATCCCGCTTCCTACTTCCTGGGCTCGCGATTTGAGTCGGTCCTCTTGCCGGACGTGACGGACGAGTATTACGGCATTCCGCCCAGCAAAGACTACGTGTTCGATCCGCCCGAAGGATTCGGTCACGCGAGCACCGGGTTTTCGCCGCTGTTTTCGTTCGCGCGCGGCGGACTCGGCGAGGCTTGGACGGGCGGTTGTTATCCGTTGTCGGCGGCCGAAGTCGAGGATTTTCCCTTTGACCATTCCGCCTGGGGAGCGTCGTATGCCGAAGTCGCCCGGCGAATCGGCATCACGGGCGAAGCCGACGATCTCGCGCGATTCATGCCGCTGCACGACCATCTGTTGCCCCCGCTCAAGCTCGATCTTCATTCCGAGCGGTTGATGGCCTCCTATCGGGCGCAACGAGATCGCCTGAATCGCGCCGGCGCGTACGTCGGCCGCACGCGCGTGGCCACCCTGAGCCGGCCGCTCGGCGATCGAGAAGCGTGTGACTACACCGGCCGATGTCTGTGGGGATGCCCGCGGGGCGCCCTGTACACGCCGTCCGCCACGCTCCGTGAATGCCTGACGTTTCCGGCGTTCGAGTACGTGCCGGGAGTCGAGGTCAGTCATCTGCGCGCCGATTCGGCGGGGCGTATCGTCGCAGCCGTCGCCACCACGGTCGCGGGACCCGCCCATGAGTTCCCTGTCGAGCGCGTCGCACTGGCCGCCGGCGCGTTGCTCTCCACTCGAATCTTCCTGGCATCGATCCAGCGCGAGTCCGGCTCACCCGTCCGGCTCACCGGGCTCATGGACAACCGTCAGGTGCTGGTCCCGTTCCTCAATCTGGGGATGCTTGGCCGGCCGTTTCGTGCCGAAACTTATCAGTACCATTTGCTCGGCATGGGACTGGAAGGCAAGACCCCGCGCGACTACGTGCACGGCCAGATCACGACGCTCAAGACCGCACTCGTTCATCCGCTGATCCAGCGGCTGCCGCTGAACCTCTCGGCGTCCACCCGGATCTTCCGATCGATCCACGGCGCGCTCGGGCTGGTGAACGTGAACTTCCGCGATACGCGGCGGCCGGACAGCTTTGTCGAGCTCACGTCCGACGCCAGGCCGCGGCTGCGTATTCACTACACACCGGACGAGGGGGAGCCCGCCAGGATGCGCGAGGCGATCGCGCGCGTCAAGCGCGCCCTCTTCCGGTTGAATTGCGTGGTCCCGCCCGGCATGGCTCACGTCCGGCCCATGGGCGCCAGCGTCCACTACGCCGGCACGGTGCCCATGACGCCGGCCGGCGGATCCTTGACGACGACGCCGGACTGCCAGAGCCGGGATTTTGAAAATCTGTTCCTGGTGGACGGCGCGACGTTCCCGTTTCTGCCGGCCAAGAACATCACCTTCTCGCTCATGGCCAACGCCGTGCGCGTGGCGGAGGCGGCGTTCTGATGGCCGGCCTGCGGTTCTGCCTGCTCACTACGTTCTATCCGCCGTTCAATTTCGGCGGCGACGGCATCGACGTGCACCGAACTGCCCGTGGCCTGGTTGCGCGCGGCCATCAGGTCACCGTCATCCACGACGTGGACGCCTACGAGTGGCTGGCAGGCCGGCGGCTGCCCCGGCAGCCGATCGATCAGGACGGCGTCGAAGTGATTGGCCTGCGCAGCCGGCTCGGCGTCGTCTCGCCGTTTCTCACGCACCAGACGGGCTATCCCGTCGTGCACGGGCGCCGGATTCAGGGGCTGATTCGCGAGCGCCGCGCGGACGTCGTCGTGCTCAACAACGTGTCGCTGGTCGGCGGGCCCGGCCTGCTGTCCTTCGGCGACGATGCATTGCGGATGTACGTGGCGCACGAGCATTGGCTCGTCTGCCCGACGCACGTCCTTTGGCGATTCAATCGCGAGGCGTGTGATGAGCGGCATTGCACGCGCTGCATGCTGAGCTACCGCCGGCCACCGCAGCCCTGGCGCTACACCGGCGCGCTCGAGCGCCAGTTGTCCCATGTCGATCTGTTCATCGCGCGGAGCGAGTTCAGCCGGCGCAAGCACCGCGAGTTCGGGTTTACGCGGCCGATGCACGTGCTGCCGTACTTCCTGCCGGGGCCGTTTCCGGAAACACCGCCCCCTCGCGCCTCCGCACGGCCGCAAGACCGGCCGTACTTTCTCACCGTCGGCCGGCTGACGCGCATCAAGGGCCTGGACTCGGTTATTCCGGTGTTTCGACGGTTTCCGGACGCGGACCTGCTGATCATCGGCGACGGCGAGGAGATGGCGACGCTGAAGGCGCTGGCCGCGGGCGCGCCGAACGTAAAGTTTCTCGGCCGTGTCGCCAACGATCAACTGGGCCCGTATTACGAGCATGCGGTGGCCGCGCTGATGCCGTCGCTCGGCTACGAAACGTTCGGCATCGTCCTGATCGAGTCGTTCCGGTATCAGACCCCGGTCATCGCGCGACGCATCGGGCCATTTCCCGAAATCATCGAGTGCGCCAACGGAGGCTTGCTGTTTTCCGATGACCAGGAACTGTCGTCGGCGATGACGCGCCTGCTGGGCGACGCGGCGCTGCGCGACGCCATGGCGGCGTCGGCGTACTGTGTGACGCGAGCGCGCTGGTCGGAGGATGTCGTGATCGGCGCGTATTTGAAACTGGTGGAAGACGCGCGGGCGGGCCGCCGATGAGGGCCATCCTCACGTATCACTCCATTGACGACAGCGGCTCGCCGATTTCCGTCAGGCGGGCCGCGTTCCAGGCACATCTGCGCTGGCTCTCCAGTGGCCGGGTCCGCGTGCTTCCGCCCGCGGACCTCCTGGCGCATGCTGACAACGGCGTCGATGCCGTCGCCGTGACGTTCGACGACGGTTTTGCCAGCGCGGCCGAGGCGGTCAGGCGCCTGGCCGACGCTGGATTCGCCGCGACGATCTTCGCGGTCACCGATCACGTCGGCCGGACGAACGACTGGGGCGGCCGCGCGCAACCCGGCATTCCGACGCTGCCGCTGATGAGCTGGGCGGACCTGGAAAGCCTGGCCGGCCGCGGCGTCGCGATCGAAGCACACACGTGCACGCATCCCGACCTGACGGGGTTGGCGGCCGACGCCGTCGATCGGGAGCTGGAACAGTGCCGCGAGCAGATCCGGCAGCGACTCGGGATCGCCAGCACGCACGTCGCGTATCCGTACGGCGGCGCAAACGACGCTGTTGTCACGCGCGCGCGCCGGGTCTACCGCTTCGGACACACGACAGATTTCCGCACAGTGTCCGAGACGGAGGATCCGGCGACGCTTCCGCGACTCGACATGTACTATTTCCAGGCGCCCGGGGCGATCGAGGCGTGGGGCACGGCGGCCTTTCAGCGTCGTCTCGCCTGGATTCGGCTGCGCCGCGCCATTCGGGCGCGCCTGCCGCGAGCCTGAGGGCCCAGGAATGCGGTACGGGGCCGCGTTATTATCGTCAGCACGGCCTCTATCGCGCTCGCGAAACAGGTCCGATACCGGGAAGGGCTCTATGATCGTTGACACGGGTATCGTTAGAGATACAGTCCACCGCCTGCTGCCGTGGGCCTGGCTTTATGTCGGGCCAGACGTGTTCCTGCCGATCACGTCCGCGCTGGCGGCCATCGCCGGCGTGGCGCTGATCTTCTGGCAGCGTTTTGTGGGCCTGATCCGGAAAATCTGGTCGATGGTGACGCGGCGACAGAACTAGCGCGCCGCTTTTCCCCGCATGAATCGAACGATCGCTCCAGAGCCATGACCTGGTTCGGCGCCGTCCTCGCCGTGGCCGTCCTTGTGCTGGCCGACGTGCTGTACGTGGTGTGGTACTTCCGCTGGGAAGCGCGCCAGACCAGCGGCATGGCATATTTCGGCCGGCCGCTGGCGGAACGCCGGGCGCTCAAACGGCGAATCCGGTGGCTCTCGTTTCCTGCACGGCCCCTGCTCGTATTCGTCGCCATCGTGTTCCGGCGCCAGCTCACGATGCCGTTCTTTGAATTCGAGGGCGTCGCCGGTCCGCGGAAGGCCAGCGGCCCCGAGATCTTCGAGCGCGCGAAGCACTATCGGCCGAAGCCGGAGGACGTGTTCGTGGCGACGCAGATGCGCTGCGGCACCACGTGGATGCAGCAGATCGTGTACGAAATCGTCCACCGGGGTCAGGGCGATCCCCAGCAGCGCGGACATGGCCATCTGTATGCGATTAGTCCGTGGATTGACGCGACGAACAGCGTCTCGATGGCGGACGCCCCGGTTGTGGGCGAACGTCCCACACGATTGATCAAGACACATCTGCCGACCCGCCTGTGTCCTTACAGCGCGGAGGCGCGGTACATCTACGTGGCGCGGCATCCCGTCGGGTGTTTCGCGAGCATCGTGGATTTCAATCGATCGATGGCCGGCCCCATGGCCCCGCCGATTGAGGTGCAGCGCGCGTGGTACTGCTCCGATCACATGTACTGGCTGCCATGGCCCGCGCATGTGGACGGCTGGTGGCGGTGGTCGGCTGAGCGCGACAATGTGCTGTTCGTGCACTTCGAAGAGATGAAGCGCGATCTCGGCGCCGTGGTCGATCGCGTCGCGGGCTTTCTGGGCTGCGCGCTGACTCCAGAGGCGCGCGCGCGAATCGTTGACAGGAGCCGGTTCGAGTACATGCGCGACCACGAGGAGTTTTTCGAGATGGCACCGCCCACCATGTATTCGGTGTCGGGCGGCAAGTTCATGGCGAGCGGCAAGGAAAAGCGCCACGAAGACGTCACACCGGACGTTCGTGGCAAGATTCTGGAATACTGCCGTCAGGCGTTGACGGGATCGGCGTATCCGATCGAGCGGTTCTATCCGGACGTGGCGCCGGCGGCCGGTGCGGCCGCCAATCGAGTGGAGTGATGGTCCTGCCCGCGACACAACCTGACACCGGCACGGCTCGCGAGCGGATGAACATCGTCATCGCCGGCCACGTGGATCACGGGAAGAGCACGATCATTGGCCGCCTGCTCGCGGACACGCACTCGCTGCCGGAGGGCAAGCTCGAGCAGGTCAAGGCGCTTTGCGCGCGCACGGCGAAGCCCTTCGAGTACGCGTTTCTGCTCGACGCGCTCAAGGACGAGCGCGCGCAGGGCATCACGATTGACGCCGCGCGGGTTTTTTTCAAGACGCCCGCTCGCGACTACATCATCATCGACGCGCCCGGGCACATCGAGTTTCTGAAGAACATGATCACCGGCGCCGCCCGCGCCGAGGCCGCGCTGCTGGTGATCGACGCCCACGAGGGCATCATGGCGAATTCGCGCCGCCACGGCTACATGATGTCCATGCTCGGCATCGGCCAGGTGGCGGTGCTCGTCAACAAGATGGACCTCGTGGACTACAGCCAGGCACACTTCGAGCGGCTGGAGTCCGAGTACCGCGGCTTTCTCGATCGCGTGGGTGTCCGGCCGGCCGCGTTCATTCCCGTCGCCGGCCGCGGCGGCGAC
>DASUGC010000116.1:0-9873 GCA_036274235.1 Vicinamibacterales bacterium | reverse complement strand
CAAGACGAGCGAAGCGAACAATGCCGTCATTCGCATTCGCGATCTGAAGGCGCAGGCCGCGGACCGCCTGACGAAATCATCCGACGCGCGCCTGAAGGCGGCGGCCGACAAACTGACGGCGAATCTGAGCGCGGTCGAAGGCGAGATCTATCAGGTGAAGAATCAGAGCGGTCAGGATCCGCTCAACTTCCCCATCAAGGTCAACAACCGACTGGCCTCTCTGTTATCCATCGTCACGCGCGGCGACGCGCGTCCGATCGGCAATGCGCCGGCGATCTTCAGCGAGTTGACGGCGGAGCTGAAGGTTCAGACTGACGCCCTCGCCAGGGTGCTGGCGACGGATCTGGTCGCGACGAATGCGGAATTGAGAAGGCTGGAGTTGGAGACGATCAAATGAAAATGGAGCCCCGCTCTGTGGAGCCCCGGGTCTTGAGACCCGGGGTCTGAAGACCCCGGGCTCCATGTCGTCGAGTTAGTGCACGCCAGATCCCGCGTGCAGCAATGACGGATCCGCGCCAAGACGGCGTATCGCGGTTTCCCAGCGCGCGGCGGCCTGGATCTCGAAGATCAGATCCAGCTCGACCGGCATGATCAGCCAGGAGGACTGCTGGAGTTCCTGGTCGAGCTGACCCGGGCCCCAGCCGGCGTAGCCCGCGAGCACGACCGTGCGCGCGGGCAGCGGCCGCGACGTCAGCGCGCGCCGCAGCAGTACGGGAGACGCCGACAGGAACAGTCCGGCCCCCAGTTCGCTGTACTCCACGTCCGCAGGCTCGTTGGCGGTGAGGATCCAGCCGCGATGCGGCTCAACGGGCCCGCCAATCAGCAACGGCAGATCGTTGGGCGATTCGATGGGCGGCGTGAGACTCACGGCCTGCGCGGCCGATAAGTCGGCGAGGCGATTGACGACCAACCCGAACGCGCCTTCAGCCGCGTGCTCGCACAAGAGCACAACGGTGCGCGCGAAATTCGGGTCCAGGAGCTGCGGCATCGACAATAACAGCGCCGGAGCTAGAGACATAGAGACAGTGTAGATCACGCTGGCGGACGGGCACGGCGAGGGCGTGGCCAGCGCCCGAGCCCCGCGAACGGAGCGAGCGTTGCCTGAACGCGTTTCAGAGAGGGCGAAGCGAACGAGTCAGCGAGCCTGGGGTCTGGGGGCGAAGCCCCGGAAGAATTAGATGAATTACTGGACCATAGTCGCGGGCGCGCCGAAGGGTTCGGTGGGCGCCGTCCCGCCCTTGATCGCCCAGATCGCGCCATTGCCCGTCACCGCAAAACTGCGCGCGCCGGAAAAATACGATAGCGGGATCGCAGACGCGTAGAACGCCGAGACCGTCTGCGACCCGTTGCAATCCACCGGTCCGCCGGTGTTGCCCGCGCCCGCGCCCAGCGAGAAGCGGTAGCCGGATTTGAGCGGGTTCACGTTCGCGCCAAGGTCGCTGGAGACAAACGCCGATCCGCCGCCCGGCGGTGGCGTCCCCAGGATCAGATAGGACGCGGCAAACGCCCCGCGGCCGCACGCGACGGCGTAGGCGTTCTGAGAGCTGGACGTGATGCGCATGGAACTGATCGCGCTGGCTTCGTTGGCGGCGGCCTTGCTGCGCAAAAGCCCGGCGGTCGCGAACGCCGTGATGATGGCGATGATCGCGATGACGATCAGCAGCTCAATCAGCGTGAACCCTGCCTCCCGCGTCTCCAACGTCGGCACGATATCACGCCGGCTCCGGGGATTCCGCCCAGGCAATCGCATCGGCGACTTCAGGAAACGCGGATGACGCGTGGCCGCGCAGAGCATCGCGGGCCTCCCGCGCCGGCGACACGGGCAGGTGCCGCGTGGCGTAGGCCAGCGTGCGCCGGATCCGGCGCAGGCCGGCGCGCTTCATGGCGCTGCCCTTGAGCACCGCTCGCCAGGCGTCGTCGGACAGCCGGCAGAGATCGAGAATCGTCGGCGAGGCCAGCGGGGGCCGGGGCTGCCAGGCGGGATCGTCGCTCGTCGCCGCGCGGCGATTCCAGGGACAGACGTCCTGGCAGATGTCGCAGCCGTAGATTTCGGCGCCGATGCGATCGCGGATGTCCGCCGCCAGCGCGCCGCGTGTCTCGATCGTCAGATACGACAGGCACCGCCGGGCATCGAGCTCGTACGGCGCCGTGATCGCCCCCGTCGGGCACGCATCGAGGCACCGCGTGCAGGTCCCGCACTGATCGATCGCCGGCGCATCCGCCTGCAGGTCGAGGTTCGTCAGAATCTCGCCGAGAAACAGCCACGACCCGAGGTGCGGATTGATCAGGCACGTGTGCTTGCCGATCCAGCCGAGCCCGGCCTGTTCGGCGAACACGCGCTCCTGCACGGGCCCGGCGTCCACGCACGAAAATGCCTCGAACCCCGGCCCGGCTTCCTGCTGCATCCACACCAGCAGCGCGCGCAGCCGCGACTTCAGGATGTCGTGATAGTCGTCGCCCCACGCGTACCGGGAAATCGCGCGGCGGGGTGGCGTGTCGTGAGGCGGGTTGGCGTCGCCGGCCGCTTTGGTGTGATAGACCACCGCCACGGACACAATCGAGCGCGCCGTCGGGAGCACGCGTCGAGGATCGAGGCGCTCGTCCAGCGACTCGGCGAGGTACGTCATTTCTCCCGCGCGCCCCTCGACGATCCAGTCGGCCAGGCGCGCCAGCCGCGGGTGGCGCTCCGCGCGGGCGATCCCGCAGAGGTCGAAGCCTGTCTCTTTGGCCCGCGCGATGATGCGATCGCGGGTGAGCTCGGCCATCGTCAGCGCGCCGCGAGGCGCCGCAGCACATAGGGCAGGATGCCGCCGTGCCGGAATGCCGTCAGTTCCTCAGGCGTATCGATGCGAACCCGCGCCTTGAACGCCGTGGCCGTCCCATCGGCCCGGCGAGCCCGGACGGTCACCGTCGCGCGAGGCGAGAGCGCCGCGCCGACGCCGGCCAGATCGTAGACCTCGTGTCCCGTCAACCCAAGTGAGCCGGCCGAGCCGCCGTCGGCGAACTCGAGCGGCAGCACGCCCATGTTGACCAGATTGCTTCGATGGATCCGCTCGAAGCTTTCCGCGATGACGGCCTTCACGCCCAGCAGCATGGTTCCCTTGGCCGCCCAGTCCCGGGATGAACCGGATCCGTACTCCTTGCCGGCGAGCACGAGCAGAGGGACGCCCGCTTCCTGATACGCCTGCGACGCGTCGAAGATCGACGTGACTTCACCGGTGAGCAGGTTTGTGGTCCAGCCGCCCTCGGTCCCGGGCGCCAGGGCGTTCCTCAGCCGGACGTTCGCGAACGTGCCGCGCATCATCACTTCATGATTGCCGCGACGCGCGCCGTAGGAATTGAAATCCTTCGGCGTCACACCCTGCGCAATCAGGTACTTGCCGGCCGGACTGTCGGCCTTGATCGATCCCGCGGGCGAGATGTGATCGGTCGTGATGCTGTCGCCCAGCAGCGCCAGCACGCGCGCGTTCATGATGTCCGCGAGCGGCGCGGGCTCGCGGGACAGATTCTCGAGAAACGGCGGCCGCCGGATATAGGTGGAGTCCGCCGCCCACGCGAAGCGATCGCCGTTCGGCACGGGCAGCGACCGCCACCGCTCGGCCCCGTCGAAGACTTTGGCGTACTGAGACCTGAACATGTCCGCGGAAATCGACGCGAGCATGGTCTGCTGGATTTCCTGGCCTGTCGGCCAGAGGTCCTTGAGATAGACCGCCTGTCCGTCGCGGCCCGTGCCGAGCGGCTCGGTCGTGAGATCGATGTTCAACGTGCCGGCCAGCGCATAGGCGACGACCAGCGGCGGCGACGCCAGGTAGTTCGCGCGGACGTCCTGCTGAATCCGGCCCTCAAAATTGCGATTGCCCGACAGCACGGAGCAGACGACGAGCGCGCGGTCGCGCACTTCGGCGGCCACGTCATCCGGCAACGGTCCGCTGTTGCCGATGCACGTCGTGCAGCCGTAGCCCACAAGCTGGAAGCCAAGCTGATCCAGGTAGGTCTGCAATCCGGCCTTCGCCAGATAGTCGGTCACCACCTTCGATCCGGGCGCCAGACTGGTCTTCACCCAGGGTCTCGTCTTGAGGCCGCGCTCGACGGCACGCTTGGCGACAAGCCCCGCGGCCACCATGACGCTCGGATTCGACGTGTTCGTGCAGCTCGTGATTGCGGCAATCACGACCGACCCGTGCTCCAGCTGCGTGGTCACCGCGTCCGCCACGGCGGCGCCGCCGCCCTTGCCGCCCGAAGCCGGCGCCGCCTTGATGCCCTTTTTCAAGTCGCCCAGCGCCTGCGCAAACGACGCCTTCGCGCGTCCGAGCGGGACGCGATCCTGCGGCCGGCGCGGACCGGCGAGACTCGGCTCGACGGTCGAAAGATCCAGCTCCACGGTTGACGAGTACCGCGCATCCGGCGTGGCGTCGGTGCGGAACAGGCCCTGGGCTTTCGCATAGGCCTCGACCAGCGCCACTTGAGCCTCGTCGCGCGCGGTCAACCGGAGGTAGTCCAGCGTCATGTCGTCGATCGGGAAAATCGCCACGGTCGCGCCGTACTCCGGGCACATGTTGCCAAGCGTGACGCGATCGGCAATGGTCAGATGCTTCAGGCCGGGCCCGAAGAATTCAACGAACGCGCCCACGACGCCCTTCTTGCGCAGCGCTTCGGTGATCGTGAGGACCAGATCGGTCGCGGTCGCGCCGTCGGGCAGCCGGCCCGTCAGCTTGTAGCCGACGACCTCCGGAATGAGCATCGAGCTGGGCTGCCCGAGCATCGCGGCCTCGGCCTCGATCCCGCCGACGCCCCAGCCGACCACGCCGAGCCCGTTGACCATCGTCGTGTGCGAGTCCGTCCCGAACACGGTATCGGGATACGCCAGCGTGCAGCCGTCCTTCTCCTCCCGGCAGACGACGCGCGCCAGGTACTCGATGTTCACCTGGTGCACGATCCCGGTCTCCGGCGGAACGACGCGGAAATTGCGGAACGCGGTCTGTCCCCATCGCAGAAAGACATAGCGCTCGCGATTACGCGTGTACTCGAGATCGGCATTGAGGCCAATCGCATTGGCGGCGCCGAAGTGGTCCACCTGAACAGAGTGATCGATCACCAGCTCCACGGGCTGGAGCGGATTGACCTGCTGCGCATCGCCGCCCAGGTGCAGAATCCCGTCACGCATGGCGGCAAGATCGACGATGCACGGCACGCCGGTAAAGTCCTGGAGCAGGACGCGCGCGGGCATGAACGAGATTTCCTTGTCGGTGCCCGTGCCGCTCGCCAGCGCGCGAATGTCAGCCGCGCGGACGAACGCGTTGTCTTCGCGGCGCAGGAGATTCTCAAGCAGGATTTTCAGCGAGAACGGAAGCCGCGCGACTTCCGGAAAGCCCGCCTGTTCAAGGGCCGGCAGACTGTAGTAATCGAACGATTGACCACCAACCGTAAGGGAGCGACGGGTCTTAAAGGAATTGAAGGACATGTCAGTTGTGAGTATCAAACCATTGTAAGCCCCAGCACTGCAGCCGCGGCACGATCGGACGCGCCGGGCCGGCCGAGCCGCCGCCGCACGTCTTCAAGGGCCGCCCGCATCTCCTGCGCGCGGGCGGGATCCGTCAGCAACGCCATCGTCTCTCGCGCCGTCGCTTCGGGCGTGAAACGCTCCTGAATCAACTCAGGAACGATCGGCCGCCCGGCCACCAGATTGACCATCGCGTACGTATGGACACGGACGAACGGACGGCCGATCGCGAATGTCACCGGCGACAGGCGGTAGACCACGATCATCGGGCGGCCGTGGAGGGCCGTCTGCACCGTCGCCGTTCCCGACGCGGTGACGACGACATCGGCGGCGGCAAGCACATCGTCCGTTTCGCCCTCGATGACGGCATGGGGGATGCCGGCGCTGCCCAGCTTTTCAAGAGGCGCGAAGCCGCGATCCGCAAGTGCCGGCGCGCGCGCGATCAGGAACTGGAGTCCCGGCCGCTGGCGGCTCATCAGCACGGCCGCGTCCACCAGCGTCGGCAGGATCTCTCTCAGTTCATTCGCTCGACTCCCGGGCAGGAGTGCAATGACCGGCTGATCGTCGCGAAGTTTCGCGCGCGCCAGGATGGCGCGACGATCGTGCCGGGCCACCGCAAGATCCACGAGCGGGTGGCCCACGAACTCGACGGGCACATGGGCCTTTTCGTAGATCGCCGTTTCAAACGGAAAGATCACCAGCATGCGATCGACGAACTGCTTGATCGTCTGGATGCGTCCCGACCGCCAGGCCCAGAGCTGCGGGCTGACGTAATACACGATGGGGATGCCCAAATCGCGCATGGCCCGCAACAGGCGGAAGTTGAAGTCCGGAAAATCGATGGCGACAAACACCGCGGGCCGCCGCGCGGCCGCCTCGTGACGGAGCTTCCGCAGCATGCGAAGCGACGGCGGGATCTTCCGGACCGCTTCGACCAGGCCTGTCACGGACAAACCGCGATAGTCGCCGACGAGTTCGGCGCCCGCGGCTTCCATCTGCCCACCGCCGAAGCCGAATACACGGACGTGGGGATTCATCGCGCGCATCGAACGGACCAGCGCGCCGGCGTAGAGATCGCCGGAGGCTTCGCCGCAGGAAATCATGATGCGGGGCCCCGGGGCCGGAACAGCCCGTCCGGTCACCGCGAACCTGACGTGCCGCGGTCGTCGGAGGTGCCCGGGGATCCGGAGACGGCCGCCTCGATCGCGCGCAGACGCGCATCGAGGCGCGCGAGCACCTCGCGGAACTCCGGCAGCCGCCGCATGAGCACGGCGGATTCGCGCCACGCCGCGACGTCCAGAGCCGGCACGCCGGTCACGTGCTCGCCCGGGCCGACGTCCTTCGTGACCGCCGATTTCGCGCCCACGATCGCGCCGGCGCCGAGCCGCACGTGGCCCACCACGCCGGACTGGCCCGCCATCGTCACGCCGTCCTCGAGCGTGGTGCTTCCGGCGATGCCGACCTGCGCGGCCAGCAGCACATTCCGGCCAACCCTCACGCCGTGCGCCACCATCACCAGATTGTCGATCTTGGTGCCGGCGCCGATCCGTGTCTCGCCAACCGCCGGTCTATCCACGGTCGAATTGGCGCCGATCTCCACGTCGTCTTCGACGACGACACGCGCGACCTGTGGGATCTTTTCGTGCCCGCCATCGGGACGCCGCGCGAATCCAAACCCGTCGCCGCCGATGACGACGCCGCTGTGCAGGATCACACGCTGGCCGATTTCGACGCCGTCGCGCAGCACCACCTGCGGGTGCACGTGACAGTCCGCCCCAATCGCAACCGCGCGTCCGACGGCGACGTGCGACTCGAGGATCGTTCGCGCGCCGATGCGCGCGCCGGCCCCGACCACGACAAAGGGCGCGATCGAGACGTCCGGACCGATATCCGCCGTCGGATCGACGGCGGCGAGCGCGCTGATCCCCGGCGCCGGCGGCGCGGCCGGCGTCAACACGGCAATCGCGCGCGCGAGCGAGAGGTACACGTGCGGCGTGCGGAGAATCGGACACGGCGCGCTGGTCACGCTGTCATCGGCCAGGACGGCCGACGCCCGGGTCGAGGCGAGCCTGGACGTGTACTTGCTGTTGGCCAGAAACGTGAGATCGCCGGGGCCCGCCTCGTCGATCGCCGCCACGCGCGTGATGTCGGCCCGGCCGTCGCCATCCAGGCGGCACTCGAGGCGCCGGGCCAACTCCTCAAGGGTCACGGCGCGCAGTGTACCCTACGCACCGGCCGTTCCTTTCCGTTGCTGGACAAACACGCGCTCCACGAAACCCGCCAGGTGTTTTAGATCGAGCGACTCGCCGATCTCCCGAAGGCGCGTCCGGCGATCGGGCCCGTGCAGGGCCAGCGCGGGCCGAACGAGCGACAGTTCCTTGCAGGACTCAGACGACCACTCCACAGTCTTCAGGCCTCTCCGCGCGCCCCGCCACGAGAAAAAGTGGCCGATCGCGCGAAACGTGAAATACCAGGCGATGAGGTTGGGTCCGGGAATCAGCGTGAACACGACGGCGGTCACGACCATGATCACGCCGTGAATGATCATCCAGCGGAAATGGCGGGCGACGTCGCGAGTGAATTCGGCGCGGACCTCGCCGAGGGCCGCGGCACCGGACATGTCGTCGGGATGCCGGACGCAGGCGTGCGTCTGGTGGCGCAGATGCCAGAGCAACCGTTGTTCCGCGATGGCTTCGGCCACGCGACGCATGATGGCGTGCCACAATCCCGATCCGTCGTCGGGCTCGCCGCTCTCGCGCTTCAAGCGCGCGCGCTCAGCCTCGGCCAGCATCGCCCGAAACCGCGCCACCATCCTGGCAATCCGGCCCTTCGCGGGGGGCGCGTCGCCCATCGCCTCCTCGACGGGAATCTCGACGTACAACTGGTACCGGCTGCCGCCGACGGGCACCAGGTAGATCGTCATCGGTTCAGTCATCGCACGACCAATGGCGAAAACATCGCGACAAACGCCATGCTAGCATCCTGCCTGATGGCAGACCCGATCACGGCGCGCGATGTCGCACACATCGCGCGGCTGGCCCGCCTGGATCTTGCGGCGGACGAGGCCGAGGCGTTCGCGCGCCAGCTGACCGACATCCTCGCGTACGCCGCAATCGTGCAGCAGGTCAACACGCCGGACCTCCCATCCGCATCCTCGCAAGATGGATCGGCGGACGGCCGATCCTCGGAAGCTGGATCGGCCGAAGGCCGCGCCTCGCAGCGCGCGGATGCCGCGACGCCCGGCATCAGCCGGGACGCCGCGCTGGCGAGCGCACCGGATCGCTCTGCGGACGGCACGCTCTTTCGCGTCCCGAAGGTGCTCTAGCCGCATGAACGCAAGGACGCCAAGCGCGGTGGCCGTGCGGGATGCCATTCGCCGAGGCGAACTCACGGCCGAACGTGCGGTCGGCGAGGCGCTCGACGCCATCGCCGCGCGCAATCCGGCCCTCAATGCGTTCGTCTCGGTGGCCGGCGAACGTGCGCTGGCGCGGGCCAGACGGCTGGACCGCAACGGCGACACATCGGGCGCGCTCCACGGTGTCCCTGTCGCCATCAAAGACACCATCTGCGTGCGCGACATGCCTGCCACGGCCGGATCGCGCATTCTGGCCGGCTACATGCCGCCGTACGACGCGACGGTGATCACTCGGCTGGAGGCTGCCGGCGCGGTTGTCATCGGCAAGACGAACTGTGACGAGTTCGCGATGGGGTCTTCCACGGAACACTCGGCATTCGGACCCGCGCGCAATCCGCACGATCCCTCGCGGACGCCCGGCGGATCGAGTGGCGGGTCGGCGGTGGCTGTAGCCGCGGATATGACGCCGCTGGCCCTTGGATCGGATACCGGCGGATCCGTCCGGCAACCCGCTGCGTTATGCGGCATCGTCGGCGCACGGCCGACCTACGGGCGCGTGTCCCGCTACGGCCTCATCGCATTCGCGTCGTCGCTGGATCAGGTTGGACCATTCGGCCGCACGGTGGCGGATACGGCGCTGATGCAGGACGCCATCGAAGGGCCGGACGAACACGACGCGACCTGCCGGGCCACCCCCCCTTCGTCGTGTTCCAGCACGCTTGACGCGGGCTGCAAGGGACTGCGCATCGGCGTGCCGCGTCATTTGACGACCGACGGTGTGGACGCAGACGTGCGCGATGCGTTCGAAGCCGCGCTCGACCGACTGGCTCGTTCAGGCGCGACGATCGACACCGTCGAACTGCCGCACAGCCAATACTCCATTCCCGTCTACTACCTCGTCGCCACCGCCGAGGCGAGCTCCAATCTGGCCCGCTTCGATGGCGTGCGGTACGGCCATCGCACATCGGACGCCGACACGCTCGAAGCGATGTATGCGCGGACACGACGCGAAGGGTTT
>DASUGC010000115.1:0-10839 GCA_036274235.1 Vicinamibacterales bacterium | reverse complement strand
CTCACACCGGCCGTCAACGGGCGGGTGCTCGCCGTGACCGCGGGTTTGTCATGGCTCACCGGGATCCTGTTCGGCCTGGCGCCGGCGCTGCATGCGACACGCGGCAATCTGGTGCCGGGTCTGAAAGAACCGCGCATCGGGCGGACCAGCCGCTCCGCCGGCGTGAGCCGCGCGCTCATGGCCGGACAGTTCGCATTGGGACTCATTATTCTGGTGGCCGCCGGCCTCTTTCTGCAGACGCTGGCGCGGCTGGAGTCCATTCCACTGGGCTTCAATCCAGAAAACGTTCTGACGTTTCGCCTGGACGCCAGTCAGGCCGGCCACCCGGCCCCGGATGTGGCCGGCTTCTACAATCGGCTGCGCGCCGGTCTTTCCGGGATACCCGGCGTGCGCGGCGCAAGCCTGTCGGAGCTGGCCCCGCTCGGTGGCCGGATGGCGACGGGCGTGCGGACCGCGACCAAATCCCAGGCGAGCCTGATTCTTCGGGTTGGCGCGAATTTTCATTCCACGATGGGCGTGCCGATCCTGTCAGGCCGTGAAATCGGCGACCGCGATATGACGGGCGCGCCGCGCGCCGCCGTTGTCAACCAGGCATTCGTCCAGACATTTTTCAACGGCGGGAATCCGCTGGGGCAGCAGGTGACTCTGAAGAATGACTGCGGATGCACGCTCGAGATCGTCGGGGTCTCAGCCGACATGCTCATGGGCAACAACGTCAGGACCAGACGGGGACCCGAACTGTTCTACCCATTTCAGGGCGCCGGCACAATTGAGGGCATGTCGTTCGAACTGCGAACGGATGGGGATCCACTGGCGTACGCCTCGGCCGTGCGCGAGCTGGTGCGCGAAGCTGATCCACATCTGCCGATCTCGGAATTACGCACCGAGCGCGCGCTCGTCGATGGCACGCTGAATCGCGAAATGGTTTTCGCGCGGCTCTGCACGGCATTCGCGGTACTGGCGCTGCTGATCGCGTGCGTGGGGCTGTACGGCACGATGTCGTACCACGTGGCGCGCCGCACGAGTGAAATCGGGGTTCGTATGACACTGGGCGCACCACGGCGTGCCGTGTTGTGGATGGTTCTCCGCCAGGTGATTGCGATAGCCGCGGGTGGCCTCCTCATCGGCATTCCTGCCGCGCTGCTGAGCTCCACATTGATTGCATCGTTCCTGTACGGCGTGGAACCGCGCGACCCGGCGACGTTGTGGCTGGCCGCGATGTCGTTACTGACCGCCGCGGCATTGGCCGGATTCCTGCCGGCACGGCAGGCTTCGCGCATCGATCCGGTGATCGCGCTCCGGCACGAATAGTTCCAGAGGCCGAGCGATCCCCGCGGGCCAACTTCGCGCACAATGTGCGCATGCGTGCCAGCCCGGCACGAGTGTCATCGCGCGGATGCCGTAGGCGAGACGGCGGCCCTTCACGGTTTGCGTTCGCTCATCCGGTCAATCGGCGACCGGCTCCCGTTGGCACCGATGTTCGACCACGAGCCGGTCTGTGTAGCGCGCCTCGCCGAGATGGACCTGCCCGTCTCGCTTCGACTCATACATCAACTGATCGGCCGCGGCCACGAGCCTTCTCGCAAGCTCGTTCAGCGGGATCCGCGGCGCGGAGTCCGTCAGATCGTAGGTGACGCCGCCAATCGACGCCGCCAGCCTGGCCGGCAAATCGTAGCCGCACGCGCGCTGCCGTTCGGCGTCATCGAGATGATCTTTGAGCCGGAGCGCGACCAGATCGATTTCCGTGGCGTCACGGAGTTCAAGAACGACGAGGAATTCGTCGCCGCCATGTCGCGAGACGGCGTATTCCGCGGCCTCGTCGTCGAGCTGGTCCACGAGATCGACATGAGGACGCGAGCGGATGGCATCACGGATGATGGCGGCGGCTGCCGCGATCGCGCGGTCGCCGGCGGAATGGCCCCACGTATCGTTGATGGCCTTGAGCTTGTCGATGTCGATGAACAGCACGCCGATCGTGCCGAACAACGGGGTCGGCCGCACGCCCAGCAGCGTGACCAGATGCTGAAAGAAGGGACGCCGCCGCGCCAGTCCGGTCGAGTGATCCATCGCATATTCCTGCTCGCGCCGCCGCCAGATGCTTTCGATCGTGGCGAGCGTCCGGTCGTAGTCGTCGGCAAACGCGCTGAATTCCCGGCGGAACGCCTGCTGGAGGCCGGCCGGCAGGTGGTGAGCCCAGTGTTCGATCGTTCCCTCCAGACGGCTCGAGAATGGCGAGCGAGTTGCGATCGGCGGCTTCTCGTGACGGGACGGCATCTTGCGACGCTCATGCTGCACGGCTCATGCCGCACGGAATGCGCGGAATCCACGCCGGATTGACCGGGTTGTTGAACGGTTTGCCCAATGAGGGGCCTCGCAAACCCAAAACAGCCCCCCGGCGAGCTTCAGCGGCGGCCGACGTGATTTTTATCGTTGACGCCCGCGACGTCAGGCACCAGCCCCACTCCTGACCGCTACTTCACCGCCCCCAAATACCGATCGAACCAGGCGAGCGTCTCCTTGATGCTCTCGTTCACCGGCAGCCCGTGGCCCGTGTCGTACTCGATCCGGTGCTTCAGCGGTTCGGCCGGGCCAAGTGAGCGGTAGAACGGCAACTGGGAGATGGTGACGGGAAAGATGGGATCGAATCGTCCGTTCAGCACCAGGACGGGCTGCTTCATGCGGCCGGCGAAATTAATCGGGTGAATCTCAGGCATCGCCACGGAGCGATGGAACCCCGGGATCATGAACGTGGCCACCTTGAACCGCGGTTCGAGCGCCAGGAACACCGGACCAAATGCCGCACCGCGGCTGTAGCCGAAGTACGCAATCTTGTCGATCGCCATGTCCTGACGCGTTTCCAGGTAGTCAATCGTCCGCGAGATGTCCTTCGCGCACGCGACGACGGTATCGCGCCATCGAATCGTGTCGAGAATCGTGTCCGGAATCGGCTTCCCGTCGGCGCGTTCGAACGTGCCTTTCAGGATGGGCAGCACGAGCGCGCGCCCGCTCCGCACCACAAAGGCCGCCAACGGGTTCGTGACGTACGCCGGGATCGAATTTGACTGCCAGGCAGCGCCACCCGGGATGTAGATGACGGGCTGATACGGCGGTCGCGATCCCTTCGGCAACAAGATGTGGACCGTGATGCGCTCACGCCCGTACGGCGCCGCGAACGAGACGGTCTCACGCGTCCAGTCCGCGGGCGTGGTGTCGATGGGCTCGCGCGTGAGGTCGGCGATCGGCGTCTTCTCGTACGAAAACGCACGCGCGTACGCCGCGAACACATCGTCGCCCACCGGTTTCGGCAGCACCAGATCCGGCGCGACGGGCACCGGACTCTTCAGTCCCGCCAGCGCAGCGTCGGCCGCGTCGTACTTGGCGAGCCGGAATCCGATGGTGGGCACGCGGTCCCAGGCCGACCGCGGATCGGCGGTCCCGAACATGTACGCCGGCTCGTCATAAGCGCCGCCGAGCGCATAGCGCCGATCCGCGTCGGCGCCGTTTGCAATCCATTCCTTGATGTTGCCGGCCAGATCGAATGTCCCGAAGCGGTGCCGCGCGCCGGACGTTCCGACCGGCGCGGGAGCCGTCGTGTTGAAGACGGCCCGGGACATGACGTCGGTGATCACGGCGTTGTACGCGGCGACGCGCTGCCAGTGATGGATAGTCGGGAGATCCGCGCCGGAGAATTCCGCGAAGGCGGCCGCCTCGTACCAACTGACGCCGGCGACAGGGAGCTCATCCTGCCCCGCCGGATAGCGGCCCAGTTCCCAGGCCGCCGGACCCGGCTGGCCGGTGGCATCGCGGAACGCCGCCATGCCCTCTTCCCATGTCAGCGTCTTTCCATCGCGGGTGAACGGCTGTTTCCAATACGTTCGTGTGGTGTACCCGCCGGCGTCCATGAATGCTTTGTACTGCTTGTTCGTGACTTCGTGACGGCCGATCCAGTAGTCCGCGAACGGGGGCGAGTCCAGTCGCGTGCCCTGGATCATGAACGACGTGGCCGAGGCCGGCCCGGTCGCACGGACCATTCCGGATGCGCGAGCTCCGGCCAGGTCAAGCGTGGCTTTGAAGCTCGCGGCATCGAGGACGTCTTCGGTCGGCTCGTATCCAGGTTTTTCGATCCGCCACCGCAACAAACCGTCAGGCACCCGCGCGTCCTTGATTGGCGCCGCCCCCAGACGATGCCAGGCGGAGTCTGCGGCGTCGTAGCTGGCGAACCACACCTCCGCGCCCTCGGGCGACGTCGTGACGGCAACCGCCCGCGTGACGGTATTCTGCAATTTCGCGAACTCAGCCGGTTCGAGGTACGGGCGGGCGCGCTCCGCGACCTCGTACGCAGCCATGTATTCCTGAGCCTGCATGAGCCGCGCGGCTTCGGCAGGCGCCTCGGTGCGAGCCCACTCGCGATCCGCGCGCCCCGACGTGTACTTCCACGCGGCGAAGGCTCCCGCGGCGACAACCACCAACGCGGCAATCCCCGCGATCAGCCTCCGCCGAGTCCGCCCGGCAGGACTCCCGGCCGCGCGAACGCCTCCGCGAAGGCGGCGCATCGATGCGGCGATCTCCGCGGCGGTGATCGTCCGCCTGGCCGGATCCTTTTCCAGCGCGGCGTGAATCACGCGCTCCAGTTCAGCCGGGACGTCCGGCCTGATCTGACGAATGGACGCCGGCGTCTCACTGGCGAGCGCGATGGCGAGGCCGGTAGACGACTGGCTTTCGAACGGACGGTGGCCGGCGACCGCTTCATAGGCCACCACGCCAAGCGCCCACACGTCGGTGCGCGCATCGACCTGGAGGCCCTTTGCCTGTTCCGGCGACATGTAGGCGAGCGTGCCGACGACGGAGCCGGCGCGCGTCATCGCGGCGGCAGTCTCATCCTCCGGAGCGTCGATGTGCTTGGCGAGCCCGAAATCGAGAATCTTCACCTGGCCCGACGGCGTGATGATTACGTTGGCGGGCTTCAGATCCCGATGGACAATGCCCGCCCCGTGCGCGGCTGCAAGGCCGTCGGCGATTTGCTCGACGATGGTCGCCGCCTCGTCGTAGTCCAGACGGCCTCGCGCAAGCCGTGCGCTGAGAGTTTCGCCGGCGTAGTACGCCATCGCGACGAACGTGCGGCCTTCCCATTCGTCGATTTCGTAGACAGTGGCGATGTTCGGGTGATCGAGGGCGCTGGCCACGCGCGCCTCACGGCGCAAGCGTTCCACGCCGTGCGGATCGCTCGCGTCCGCGGCCAGAAATTTCAGGGCGACTTTTCGATCCAGGCGAAGGTCGTCAGCCAGGTACACGACGCCCATGCCGCCTTCGCCCAGCTTTGCGAGGACCTCGTAATGCGCAAAGCGCGTGCCGATCACCGAGAATCCCTCGCAGAGCTGGCTGACGGTCGCATGGGCGTAGTCTATCCGCCTCCTACTTCGTCCCGTTGACGCGCAGCATTTTCAGGACCTCCTCGATCGCCACCTGCAGCTCGCGATCGATGCCATTCATTTCATCGTTGAGCGAGTTCTGCACCCACACGTCCGGCGGCACGCCGAAGTTTTCGAGGTTCTGGCCGTAGTTGTTCGGCTTGGTCGGATCGTAGACAGCCGCCAGCTGGCTTGGCGTGCGGACGCTGCCGCCGTTGATCAGGCCGTAGCTGCCCGTCCAGATGACGCCGCCGGCTGTCGGTGTACCGACGAGCTTGCCGATCCCGAGCGTGCGGAAGCCCATTGGCGTGGCCTCGGCATCCGAGAACGAGCGCTGGTTGATCATCATGACCTTGGGCCCGGCGATCGCCTGCTGCGGCCGGCGCCCCCACGTGCGCGCGCCGTTCCGCGAGTTGGTGAACATGTAGGGCCGGCGTTCGAGGATGTCCAGCAGCTCGAAATCGATGTTGCCGCCCGTGTTGTACCGGACGTCAACGATGATCCCTTTCTTCTGCCAGTAGCGATCGATCTCGTCACGGAATCGCTCGAGAGACGGTTGATCCATGGAGCGGATGTGCACGTAGGCGATCTGGCCGTTGGTCGCCTTCTCGACGGCGTCGCGATTTGTCTGCACGAACTCTTCGTACTTGATGTTGCCAAGGTTCGTCACGGTGGCGATGCGCACGGTACGCGCGCCCTCGCCGGCCGCTGACTTGGCCACCTTCACCGGCACGTACTCCGTGGTGGCGGCGCTGAGGATCTTCCAGTAATTGTCGCCGGCCTTGAGATTCTGGTTGTCGATGGCGAGCACGTAGTCGCCGACGGCCAGGTTCAGCCATTCCTTGTCGGCCGGGCCGTCTCGATAGACGTGGTTGATGCGATACACGCCGCCGGACGGCTCCAGCTCGAGGCCGAGGAAACGCGTCGTGTACAGCCGATCCATGGTGCGCGACGCCGGACCGCTCATGCCCGTGTGCGAGCTGGACAGCTCGCCGATCATCGCGTTGCCCAGGTCGTAGACGTCTTCGTTCGTACCGGCGTAGGCCAGCATCGGCTCGTACTTCGACTTCACCGCTGCCCAATCGCGGCCGTTCATCGCCGGGTTGTAGTAGCGGTACTTCATCACCCGCCAGGTTTCTTCGAACATCTGTTTCCATTCGGCGCGGCGATCGACGCGGATTGGAAACGTGAAACTCACCCGTTCGTTGCGGTTGCCCTGCAGCGTGAGGCGGTGCACTTCCTGGCCGCCGACCAGATTCGTCGCCGCGCCGCGGCCGCCGGCCGGCTCGCTCGACGCCGCGCGGAAGAAGACCATGCGGCGATCCGGCGTCGGCACCATGCCGGGGAAATTGCCGCCGGCGATCGTGCGTCGATTCCGGCCGTCGATGTCGATCGCATACAGGGCCGGGCCCTCGCCGCCCGCGGGCGCGGCCGCGCCCTGGCCGCGCCCCGGTGTCGCCGGAGCCGGCGCGGCGCCGCGCCCCCTGGCGCCTGCGCCGCCCGTCGCGAAGTAAATGGTGCGGCCGTCGTTCGAGAGGAAGAATCCAGTGACCGCGTTGGCGCCGGTCGTGAGCTGCACCGCGCGCTTCTCGATGCCTTGCAGCTCGATCTTCGCGGGCGCCACTTGGCTGGCCGCCGGCCCTGCTCCCTCCGCGCCGCCGCCGGCGGCCGCGCCTCGCCCGCCGGAACGGCCCGCGGTCGCATTCCGGATGCGCTCGCGCACCAGCGGGTCGTTCGGATCTTCGGTGAGTCTCGCAAGTGACACGGCAAAGAGCTGATTCGTATCGCCGGCGCGATTCGAGGTGAAGACCACGTACTTGCCGTCAGGCGTCAGGACGCCGTTTCCTTCCGTCAGCGGGCTCTGTGTGACGTTGTATTCCTTCTTTGCCGTGATGTCGTAGAGATACACCTCGGCATTGTTTTCGTCGTCTCGCCTGCCGTAGGTCAGCCACGTGCCGTTCGCGGCGTACTGCACGGCGGAGAATCCACCCGCGTCGTTGGCCACGATCAGCTTCGGCGCAGGCGACGCGGCCGCCGGTTCGACTTCCCAGATCTTGTTGTCGCCCTGATAGAGCAGCTTCTGCGAGTTGGGCGCCCAGACAATGCCGTTCTTTTCTGATTCCTGCGACGTCAGCCGCTTGCGCGTGCCGCCGGCGATATCGAAGATCCACACTTCCTGGTCGCCAGATTCGTCGGAGACGTAGGCGATGCTCTTGCCGTCCGGCGAGAACTGTTCGCCGAATTCCTTCCAGGCCGTCCGCGCGATCGGCGTCTGCTCGCCGATGCCCTGCTCGCTCGGAACGAGCTGGATCTCGCCGCGCGCATCGATCGCCACGTAATTGCCGTCCGGCGCCGGCGAGAATCCATCGGCCAGGTTGGCGACCGTCAGCACGTCGATGTCGTTGTCTTTGGGATCGAACGCGAGCGAAATGTTCAGCTTCCGTGGCTGGCCGTTCGGCACGTCCAGCGTCCAGAGGTCGAACTCGTGCTGGAAGATCATGCGCTTGCCATCCGGCGACATGGAGGGATAGAACACGCCGCCTGTCTTGAAGCGCGTGATCTGCTGAGGCTGCCCCCCTTTCGCGGCGATTCGCCAGACGTTGTAGGTGCCGTCGCGCTCGGAGGCGAAGTAAATCATGCCGTCGGCGCCCCACATCGGATACATGTCCTGCCAGTGGTTCTGGTAGTCCTTCATGTCGCCGTTGGTGATCTCGACGATGTCGCCGGTCTTCTGATCCTGGACGGCGATACCGGGCGCCGAGTTTCCGCGGAAGGCCTTGCGCCACACGCCTGAAGACGGCAGCGTGCGATTGAACGCGAGCAGCGACCCGTCCTGCTTCATCATCCCCAGGCGCGCGTTGGCCATCTTGATCGGCGACTCCACCGATCCGTCGATCGGCAGCGTGAACAGGGGCGATCCGTACGCGAACGGCCCGCGATCGGTCGTGATGAGCAGCGACTTGCCGTCCGGCATCCAGTACAGCGCCTGATCCGCGCCGGAGTAGAACGTGAGCTGCTTCGGCTCGCCGCCGCCCGCCGAGGGCATCAGGAACACGTCGTTGTTGCCCGTGCGATTGCTGGTGAACGCGATCCACTTGCCGTCGGGCGAGAACCGCGGAGAAAAGTCGTTGGCGATGTGGTTGGTCAGCCGCCTCGCGTTCGCGCCGTCGGGATCGGCCACCCAGATGTCGTCGTGATACGAAAAGGCCACGCGGCCGTCGTTCGCGATATGTGGAATGTGCGCGAACTTGATCGCCTGCGGGTCCTGCGCCGCACGGCCGGGGATTGTCAGGACGGCCGCACAGCAGGCCACGGACATCGCGCAGACCATCAGGGTTCGGGACGCTCGAGACATGGGGATCTCCTGGAAAGCAGGCCAATCCTACCGCGAGGCAGCCCTGTTTTTTGAGCCCAACTGCGGGAAACCATGCCAAGATTTCGACGTGCTGTCGGACTTGCGCTACGCCGTCCGGTCCCTGCTTCGAGCACCGTGGTACACGGCGACCGTTGCCGGCGTCATCGCGCTCGGCATGGCGCTCGCCACCACGGTCTTTGCGGTCGTGGACGGCGTGCTCTTCAAGCCGCTGCCGTATCCCCGGTCCGATCGATTGGTCGCGATCGAGCCTGGATTCAACAACCTCCCTCCAGCCCCGGCGTCATCGACATCGCTGGTCAGGCGCGCGACGGGCGCGAGTGTGCAGGACCTCGTCGCATGGCAGGCCGCGGCGCCGGAGGCGGTCATCACCGGCGTCCAGGCGCGAACGTCGCGGGGCATGGGCGAGGGCGTGAACGAGGCGCCGTACGGCGTCGCTCTCGTGCAGCGCAACTTCTTCGACGTCCTCGGCGTGCGTCCGCTCGTCGGCGGTCTCGACCCGGCGGACTTCGATCACGAAGACATCGTTCGACCCGTCGTCATCACGTACGCGCTCTGGCAGGGCCGTTTTGCCGGCGCGAGTGACGTGATCGGCCGCACGCACATCGACGATCCGGCCACCGGCCGCGGCTTTCGCGTCGCCGGCGTCATGCCGCGCGGCTTTGTGTTCCCGTCCAGGAACGCCGGCGTGAGCTTCATGGCGCCGTATGTGCCGACGGCCGATGAGCTGCGCGATCCCAGCCGCCGCGGTTTCTTCGAGATCATCGCCAGGCTGCCGCCGGGACTGTCGATCGACGCCTTTCGCGCGCGTGTCGAAGCCGGCATGGCGGCCGCGGCCGCGACGCGGCCGGCGAGAGGGCCGAAGCCGGAGGGCTGGTCGGACCGTTCCTGGCGGATGGAAGGGCCGTTCGATCGCGCCGTCGTCCTTCCGCTGGCGACCGCGCTCGGCAGCAACGAGCGGCCGCTCTTCCGCACCATTTTTCTGGCCGCCCTCGTGCTGCTCGCGCTCGGCGGCCTCAACATCTCCGGTCTGATGGCTGCGCGTGGTCTCGATCGCGTGCGCGAACTCGGTCTGCGCCGCGTGCTTGGCGCGACGGGTCCCCGCATCGCATGGCTCCTGTTCCTGGAAGCGCTCGTGCCGATCGCGGCGGGCGCGGCGCTCGGATTGTTTCTTGCCGTGCCGCTGCTTCAAGTTTCGATCAGGCTCCTGCCGGAGGGTCTGGTTCTGCTCAAAGGCCAGGCGACGCCCGGCATCGACGCGCGTGTCGTGCTGTTCGTGATGCTGAGCGCTCTTCTCCTGGCCGTGCCGGCGACAATCTGGCCGGTTCGCCGTGCGCTGCGTTCGGACGCGGCATCTCTTGGTAACGGCAGCCGCGGCAGCACTCGCACGCGGTCGATCGGCCGCGAGGTCGTCATCGCGGCGCAGGTGGCCGGGGCACTCGTGCTGACGATGGGCGGCGCGCTGCTGATCGCTTCGGTCATGACGATCTACGCGAACACGCCGGCGATTGACACGAATGGCGTCCTTCGTCAAGAGATGCGTGGCCCAGGCGATGGCAACATCGGGTCAGCATCGCGCACCGTTCGCACCAATGCGCTGATGGACGCACTGCGGCGCGTCCCAGGCATTGAGATGGCGGCGGCAACCGAAGGGCAATTACTCGACGGTGGCGGCGGCGTGCCGTGGTGGATTCCTCCCGTGAGCGCCGGGCCCGCGGCGTCGAAACTTCCTGTCGTCGCCGAAGCCGTGACCTCAGACTTCTACAAGGTGCTGCAGCCGCAGCTTGTCATGGGCCGCTTCCCCACCGACGCCGAGCTTGAGAGCGGCGCGCCGGTCATCGTCGTCAGCGAATCAGCGGCGCGCGCGTACTGGCCGAACGGCTCGCCGCTCGGGCAAACGCTCGCATACCTTCGCGTTCCCACGCCGTTCGAGGTGGTGGGCGTGGTGAAGGACGTGCGCTGGAATCAGTGGGACGCTGACGTCGCCGCGATCTACGGACCGTACGCGCGGGTGTCGCGGTCTGCGTCGCTGACGGTATTCATTCGGAGCCGGAAGGG
>DASUGC010000114.1:0-6087 GCA_036274235.1 Vicinamibacterales bacterium | reverse complement strand
CAGACCCCCGGCACACTCACTCGTGAATCGCGCCTCCAGTTGGACAGCGCTCAGGCGCGATTCACTCCGTTCGTGTGGCTCGCTCGCGCGGCTCGCTCGCGAATGCGGGGCCATGTTCTTCTGTCACCGTGAATGGCACTTCGACGAGTTTTTCACCGCCGAATTCACCAATCGCCCAGTACGTCCCAGGACGATCGAATGTCAACGTCATCTTCAGCGGTAACACCACCATCTCGCCGGGATCATTGACGGTGGTCTCGCCTTCGCCGATGTACTGCACGTCTTCATCGGGCCGGCGCACGCCGAGTTTGCACGTGACGCGGCCTTCGGTGCCCGCATTCCAGAGCCCGAGCGCCAACGTGAGGGCGACCGTTGGCGGCGCCTCCGCGCGCCATCCGCCGATGCCCGTCGTCATGTGCCGGAGATCCGTGGGGCGTTCGGGATCGTAATTCTCGACGAACATGGCGAAGGCCACGGTCAGGCGGGGAAGAGACATCCAGTCATTCTGACACCTTGCCGCTGGTGTCTTGCGAGCGTGCGCGATCGGATGTCATAATCGTTCGTTGCCGGGTCGCGGGCGGTTAGCTCAGTGGTAGAGCACCGGCCTTACACGCCGGCTGTCACAGGTTCGAATCCTGTACCGCCCACCAGTGACAGGTTGGGTGGTCAGCAGGCAGGATTCCGGACATGGACGCCCTCGCGGGGTCGTAGTTCAGTTGGTTAGAACGCCGGCCTGTCACGCCGGAGGTCGCGGGTTCGAGCCCCGTCGACCCCGCCATTTCATTAGTCCTGGGGCTTCGCCCCCAGACTTTTTTTGATTTGGGGGCGTTGCCCCCAAACCCCCTACTCGCTCACTCGTTCGACTCGGCTCCCCTCAAGAGCAGTTAGCCAAGTCTCACTCCGTTCGCGAGGCCTCGCTCGCGCGGCTCGCTCGGCGCTCGCGCGCTCCGCGCGCGCGCTTCTTGCGCGGCTTCGTTCGCAAAGGCCCCGGTTGCTACGGACCCTTGGACCGGACCCTTGGACCGGACCCTTGGACCTTGCGGACCGAACCTTTGGACCTTTGGACCTTGTACCCTTGGACCGACCGCGCCGGTCCACAGGCCGGTCCACATACCCCGGTCCATATACTCGCGCTAGGATGATCCGGAGATGCGCCTGAGCGAAATAATCGGCCACGCCCCGATCGTCGCGTTGTTGCGTCAAGCGGTGGCTCGCGAACGCGTGCCACAGAGTTTGCTGTTTGCCGGCCCTGAGGGCGTCGGGAAGCGCGCGACGGCCATCGCCCTTGCGCAGGCAATCAATTGCCCGGTGCGCCGCGCGTCGAAGTCAGGGACGCAGGTTGACGACGCCTGCGGGACGTGTCCCGCCTGTCAACGAATCGCGCGCGGACAGCATTCCGATGTCGTGTCGATCGATCGGGGCGACGATTCGATCATCAAGCTGAAACTCCTGCGCGAGCGCGTGCTCGACGCCGTCGGGTATCGGCCGTTCGAAGCCGCGCGCCGCGTCTTCGTCATTGCGGCCGACGATCTGCGCGAGGACTCGCAAGATGCGCTGCTCAAGACTCTGGAGGAGCCGCCGCCGTCGGCGATCCTGATTCTGGTTTCGGCCTATCCGGGCACGCTGCTGGAGACCGTGCAATCGCGATGCCGGCGGCTGCGATTTGGTCCCCTGAACGAACGGGATGTGGCGCGCGTCCTGGTGGAGCACGCCGGCCTGGATCGCGCGGCCGCCAACGCGCTGGCGGCCGCGTCGGGCGGCAGCGTCGCCCGCGCGCTGGCAGAAAAGGACGGCGACCTTGGCGATGACCGTGATGCGGCCCTCGGCGTGCTCATCGCGGCCACCCGCCACGTGGGCGATCAACTGAAAGCCTCGGCCGCGCTGGCCAAGCACGGATCCGGCCGCCGCGATCGCGAGGCGCTTGGGGCCCGGCTGGATGTGCTGCGATCGCTCCTGCGCGATCTTGGTGTGCTGGCGACGGGCGGATCCGCCGCGCTCGACAACGGCGACCTGGACCGCGACCTGCGCGGGCTCTCGGGCCGGTACGATCTGACGCGCGTGGCGCGCGCCTATGCGGCGCTCGCGCAGGCCGAATCGGCGCTCGATCGCAATGCCAGCCCGAAGATTGTCGCCGACTGGGTCGCGCTTCACGTATGAGCGGCCGGCCCCTCGTCGCGATCACCACGGGCGATCCGTCGGGAATCGGGCCGGAGATTTGCGCCAAAGCGATTCGCGATCCGCGCGTGGTCCTGGCGTGCCGGCCGGTGCTGTACGGTCCGCAGAGCGACGCGGACGTGGCCGCCTTTCCCGTCGGCCGCGTCGATGCCGCCGCCGGGCGCGCGGCCTACGACAGCATCGTCGCCGCCGTCGACGACGTGCGGGCGGGGCGCGCCGACGCGCTGGTCACCGCGCCGATCAATAAGGAAGCATTTGCCGCCGCCGGTTTGGACTGGAAAGGGCACACCGACCTGCTCGCGCACCTGTGCGGCGTCAAAGACGTGGCGATGATGTTCTGGTCCGAGCGCCTCCGCGTGGTGCTGGCCACGGTTCACGTGGCCTTGCGCGACGTTCCCGCGGCGCTGACCGAATCGCGCCTGCTGGAAACGATTCGGCTGACCGCGAAATCCGTGCCTCGGTTTGGCCTCGCCGCGCCCCGTATTGGCGTCGCCGGCCTCAATCCCCACGCCGGCGAGGGCGGCCTGATGGGCCGCGAGGAAGAAGACGTGATTCGTCCGGCGATCGCGAAAGCCGCAGCCGACGGCATCACGGTGTCCGGTCCGTTTCCGGCCGACACGCTGTTCGTCCGCGCGGCGCGGGGCGAGTTCGACGTGGTGGTCGCCGCCTATCACGACCAGGGGTTGGTGCCGGTGAAGTTACTCGCGTTCGGCCGCGCCGTGAACGTCACGCTGGGCCTGCCGATCGTCCGCACGTCCGTCGATCACGGCACGGCGTTCGACATCGCGCGCCAGGGCGTCGCCGATGAGGGGAGTCTTGTGGAAGCGATCCTGCTGGCGACCCGGCTGGCGCAATGAATTACGCGTGCCGCTCCATGTCGGCGTCCACCATCATCTGGACCAGGCCCTTGAAATCCACCGTCGGTTTCCACTCCAGCTGCTCGCGGGCCTTCGTGGGATCGCCGATGAGGTGATCGACTTCCGCCGGCCGCAGGAATGCCGGATCGAGCACGACGTGATCCTGCCAGTTGAGGCCGACATGGCCAAACGCGATTTCCACCAGTTCCTTGACGGAATGGCTTTCGCCGGTGGAGACGACGTAGTCGTCGGCCTTGGGTTGCTGCAGCATCAGCCACATCGCGCGCACGTAGTCGCCGGCAAATCCCCAGTCGCGATGCGCGTCGAGGTTCCCGAGCCTCAGATCCCTGGCCTTGCCGCGTTTGATCCGCGCGACGCCGTCGGTCACCTTGCGGGTGACGAACTCGAGCCCGCGACGCGGCGACTCGTGGTTGAACAGAATGCCCGACACCGCGAACAGGTCGTAGCTCTCGCGATAGTTGACCGTGATGTAGTGCGCGAAGACCTTCGACACGCCGTACGGGCTCCGGGGATAGAACGGTGTCGTCTCGCGCTGCGGCACTTCACGCACCTTGCCGAACATCTCCGAAGAGGACGCCTGATAGACGCGGATGTTCGGGTCGACCACGCGGATCGCCTCGAGCACGCGCGTGACGCCCTGCGAGTTGAACTCACCCGTGAGCATCGGTTGATCCCAGGAGGCCGGCACGAATGACATCGCCGCCAGGTTGTACAGCTCCTGCGGACGGACTTTCTCGATGACGCGGATGAGTGAGAGTTGATCGAGCAGGTCGCCCGGGATCAGCGTCAGGCGGTCGGTCAGATGCTTGATGCGCCAGTAATTGTCGGCCGAGAGGCGTCGCGTCAGCCCAAAGACCTCATAGCCCTTGGCGAGCAGCAATTCCGCGAGATACGAACCGTCCTGCCCCGTGATTCCCGTAATCAGCGCACGCTTGTGTGACATCAGCTTTACAACATATCACTCGTCCTGACCCGCTACTATGGCTCCGTGATTGTTGTCATCGGCGGAGGAGTCGTCGGCCTGGCGTGCGGGCTCTCCGTTGCCCGCCGCAAGCGGGCCGTATGCGTGATCGAACGGCACGCGAGAGCCGGACAGGAGTCATCGACGCACAACAGCGGCGTGATACACGCGGGCCTCTATCATCCATTAACGTCTCTTAAGACGCGACTGTGCCACGAGGGCCGCGAGCGGCTGTACGCATTTTGCGACGATCACGGTGTTCCACATCTGCGCTGCGGAAAATTGATCGTCGCCGGCCCCGGCGATGAGTCCAGTCTCGATGAGCTGATCCGGAACGCCGAGGCCAACGGCGCCAACCTCCATGAGGTCGATCTGGGTTTCGTCCGGGATCGCGAACCTCACGTGGCGGCGACGCGCGCGGCATGGTCACCCGACACGGGATGGCTGGACGCGGATGCCTACGTCCAGCGCCTGGCCGCCGAGTTGGAACGGCACGGCGGCGTCCTGTTGCGCGGCACGCCCGCAACGGCGGTCACCCATCGCCCGGGAGGACTGGCCGTGACCACGCCGCGAGAGACGATCGACGCCGAAATCGTCGTCAATGCCGCGGGGTTGTGGGCGCACCAGATTTCAGCCATGGCGGGCGGCGAGCCCTTCGTCATTTATCCCTGTCGCGGCGAATATGCGGAGTTGGCCCCGCATGCGCGCTCGCGGGTGCGGGGGCTCGTCTATCCCGTGCCGCATCCGTCCGGCCACGGGCTCGGCGTGCACCTGACGCGCACCGCGACGGGAGCCGTCTGGATCGGGCCAACGATTCGGTATCAGAACGATCCGGCCGATTATGAGCGCGATCGGCTCCCGCTTGACGCCTTCGTCGAGCCGACGCGCCGGCTGCTGCCGTCGGTCACCCTCGCCGATCTTCGGCTCGGTGGATCGGGCATTCGCGCCAAGCTGCACCCGCCCGGCGAACGCTTCGCTGATTTCCTGATTCGGCGCGACGCGCGGGTGCCGCATCTGATTCACGCGGCCGGCATCGATTCGCCGGGTCTGACGGCGAGCCTCGCCATCGGCGAATATGTCGCCGATATCGCCGTCGGTCGTTAAAGATCGGGCGCGCTCGGGCGGGTTTCGACGTAACGGCGGAGCGCCGACTGCCATGTCGGCATCGCGATGCCGAGGCCGGTCAGTTTCTCGTTCGACAGCGCCGCAAACTTTGGCCGGGACGCCAGCAGTCCCGCTTCGCTCATGGTGATGTCCCGGATGGGCGCATCCGGTTTGCCGACGATGACGGCCAGTTCACGGGCGAGGCCCGACCACGTCGTCCATCCGGTATTGACGCAGTGGTACAGGCCTGACGGTGCGCTCATCTCAATCAGCGCGCTGGTCGCGTGGACCACGTCATCGACATAACTCGGCGAGACGGTGCGGTCCGAGAAGGCCACGACTTCGCGATTCGATTCGAGATGGCCGATGATGCGGTCGACGCTGCTGCGAGCGTTCGGACCGCCGAAGAGGCTCTCCACGCGCAGCACGTACCAGGCCGGCGCCTCGGCCGCGAACCACTCGCCCAGCAACTTCGACACGGCATACGTGCCGCGCGGATTCGGGCCATCGTCTTCACGATACGGCCGCTCACTGCTGCCGTCGAACACGAAGTCCGTGCTGAAGTGCACGAGTGTGGCATTGATATCGGCCGCTGCGCGCGCCAGCGTTTTGACGCCCCAGGCGTTGGCGGCCAGGGCCGCGCCGGGATCGGTCTCGGCCCCATCGACATTCGTGTAGGCGGAGCAATTGACGATGACGTCCGGGCAGATGGCGGCAATCGTCGCGAGCGCGGCATTGCCGTTCGACACATCCAGCTCGGCGCGGCCCAGGCTGACCACCTCATGCCGCGGCACGAGCTGCTCGGTCATCGCCTTGCCAAGCTGCCCCGACGCGCCGGTGATGAGCACGAGCTGCTTCATCGGGCGGTTTCGAAAAAGTGCGCAATGGTCGAGACGACGTGTTGCAGTTGTGCGTCCGTCAACTCGCCGTAAATGGGGAGTGCCAGGCACGTGGCAGCGGCCTGGTCAG
>DASUGC010000113.1:0-39076 GCA_036274235.1 Vicinamibacterales bacterium | reverse complement strand
GGCCTCTGCTCATGCAGTATTTAGCGCGGTACAGCGCGGAGCAGGCCCGGCGTCACGACGTGCGCCCGGGCGTGACGGGATGGGCGCAAATTCACGGCCGCAATGCGCTGACCTGGGAGCAGAAGTTCGTGCACGACGTGTGGTACGTCGATCACGTGACGCTGGGGCTGGACGTGAAAATCCTGCTGAGAACATGCGGCGCGGTCCTGTCCCGCAAGGGGATTTCCTCGGCCGGTGAGGCCACGATGAGCGAGTTCATGGGATCGGGAGGACAGGTTGGCTGAGCGGATCTACCTGTCACCGCCTCATCTCGATGGCGACGAGCGCGCGCTGGTGGCCGACGCGTTCGACAGCAACTGGATCGCGCCGCTGGGCCCGCACGTCGATGCCTTCGAGCGTGAAGTGCGGGAACTCACGGGCGTGGCCCACGCCGTGGCCTTATCATCGGGCACGGCGGCGCTGCACCTGGCGCTCGAGGTCCTCGACGTCGGCCCCGGCGACGTCGTCATCTGTCCCACGCTCACCTTCAGCGCGTCCGCGAATCCCATCGTCTATCAGCGCGCCACGCCCGTGTTCGTCGATTGCGACGACAGTTGGACGATGGATCCCCGGCTGCTGGCGGAGGCGATGGACGAATTGGCCGGGGAAGGGAAGACACCGAAGGCCGTGATCGCCGTCGATCTCTACGGGCAGTGTTCAGCCTACGAGCCGATTCTGGACACGTGCGAACGCTTCGGCGTCCCGCTGGTTGAAGATGCGGCCGAAGCGCTGGGCGCGAGCTATCTGGGGCGGCCCGCCGGCGGGTTCGGCCGGCTCGGCGTATTTTCCTTCAACGGCAACAAGATCATCACGACGTCGGGCGGCGGCATGCTGCTGTCGAATGACCGCGCGCTGATTGAGCGCGCGAGGTTTCTCGCCACACAGGCCAGGGATCCCGCGCCGCACTACGAGCACTCGCACGTCGGGTACAACTATCGCCTGAGCAATGTCCTGGCCGCGATCGGACGCGGGCAACTGCGGTCGCTCGCCGATCGGGTCGCCGCGCGAAGGCGCATCTTCGATCGATACGTCGCGGGCCTGGCCGATCTTCCAGGGGTGGCGTTCATGCCCGAATCCGCCGCGGGCCGATCGAACCGGTGGCTCACGTGCCTCACGATCGCCCCGGATCGGTTTGGCGCCGACCGCGAGACCGTGCGGCAGTTGCTCGAGGCCGGGAACATCGAGGCGCGGCCGGTCTGGAAGCCGATGCATCTGCAGCCGGTCTTCGCGAACGCCCGCGTCTTTGGCGGCGCCGTCTCCGCATCGCTGTTTCGCGACGGGCTGTGCCTGCCCAGTGGTTCGGCGCTCGCCCCCGCCGATCAGGATCGGATCATCCGGACGGTGCGGGACGCGTGCCGCGCGTGACGCCGGTCCGATCGGACACGCCGTTGTCCGTGCACGTCACACGCGTCGCCGTCGCGCTCACGCTCGCCTGGGGCGTGTTCGCGTTTGGCGCCACGTATCGCTGGGCGTCCGAACCGCTTGCGGCGGCCTGTCTGTCCTGCGGCGTCCTGGCGTGGTGGGCGGCGCGTCGAATCGAGGCGGCTGTGCCGCTGCTTTCGATCGCCCTGGTGGCGGCGGCGATCCTCGTGCAATTGTGCCCCTTGCCGGCGGCCGTCGTCGCCGCCGTGAGCCCGAACCTGCTGGGCGCGGTCAGCCAGCTCGACGCGTTTTATGCCGTGAACGGCGGCCCGCACGCCCTGTCGCTTCAACCGTCGGACGGCTGGCACGCGCTGGGTTTGTTCGTTTCGTTCGGCATGCTTCTCTTGGGCCTCAGCCGGTTCCTCTCGCTGGCCGGTACGCGATGGTTGCTGTGGGTGGTGACTGCCACGAGCGTCCTGCTGGCGGTCTTCGGCATCGGCCAGAAAGCTCTCGGCGACGGCATCCACATCTACGGTTTCTGGACGCCGAAGATGCCCGGCACGCCGTTCGGCCCGTTCGTCAATCGCAATCATTTCGCGGGCTGGATGGTGATGGCGCTGCCGCTGACGATCGGGCTGGTGTCGATGGGCCTGGCGCGCGGATTTCGCGGCCTCAAGCCGTCCCTTCGGGACCGGCTGCTGTGGCTCGGCACTCCCAGCGGCGCGCGCGTGCTGCTCGCGCTCTTCGCCGCGACCGTCATGGCCGTGGCCCTGATGCTGACGATGTCGCGTTCGGGCATGGCGTCGCTGGCGCTGGCGTTACTCATGAGCGGGGGCATGGTGCTGGCGGGTGCGCGCGGGCGCGGCGGCCGCTCGCTGCTGTGGGCCGTTCCAATCGCCATCGTCGTCCTGGCCGTCGCGTGGGCGGGCATCGACGCCGTGGTGGCGCGATTCGCGGAAACGAGCTGGACGGAATTCGACATGCGCCGCGGCGCCTGGGCCGACGCGCGGGACATCGCGTCGCGATTCATTGTCACTGGAACTGGCCTCAACACGTACGGCACCGCGACGTTGCTGTTCCAGCGTCACGACCTGGCGCAACACTACGCGCAGGCGCACAACGACTATCTGCAATTGTGGGCCGAGGGCGGTTTGCTCCTCGCGACTCCCGCGGCGATCTTCGCCGTTGCCGTGGCGGCGGCCATTCGGCGCCGTTTCCAGGAAGATGATCGGTCCTCCAGTGCCTGGTGGGCGAGGGCGGGCGCGGTCACTGGCCTGATCGCCATCCTGCTTCAGGAGTGTTTCGACTTCAGCCTGCAGATGCCCGGCAACGCGGCGCTCTTCGTGGTGCTCTGCGCGATCGCGCTGCACAGGCCGTTACGCCCGGCCGCGCGATCGCTTTGATGCTTGCGCCGGCCTGAAGGCCGGCGGTTACGTGAGCGTCGGCCTGAAGGCCGACGGCTACTTCTTCTTGATGATCTTGTAGCCGAGATCGGGCACCGTCCCGATCAGCGTCTGCGACAGTCTGACCGGGCCGTCCATGAGCCACATCCAGACGTCGCCGACGGTGCTGTGCTGCCACAGGATGTCGGCGTGCTCGTCGAGGTCGTAGTCGCTCGTGTCCGCGATGCGATAGATCGGATCGACGGTGGCGACAAAGGTCTGGTTCAGCACGGTCGCGCCAAACATCTGCCAGATCCAAATGTGACCCTGCGTCGCATGGCGCCAGAGGATGTCCGCGCCCCCGTCGCCATCAAAATCGGCCAGTCCCGCCACTTCATAGCCCAGGTCGGGGACGGTGCCCGCGAGTGTCTGACTGGTGCGCACGACGCCGTCCATGAGCCACACCCATACGTCGCCGTTCGAGGTGTTTCGCCACAGGATGTCCGCCTTGCCGTCGGCGTTCATGTCGCCGGATCCGACAATCGCATACACCGTCGGTACGGTATCGACCTGGGTCCGGACGGTCGGCGTGACGCCGTTCATCAGCCAGATCCAGACTTGGCCGTTGGTCTTGTGCCGCCAGAGGATGTCGGCCATCCGATCGCCGTTGAAATCGGCGTTGCCGAGGATGTCGTAGGCCGGATCGACCGTGTCCACGTAGACCTGCGTCGTCGGTGTGTTGCCGTTCATGAGCCAGATCCAGACGTCGCCGGACGTCTTGTGGCGCCAGAGGATGTCGAAGTAGCCGTCCGCGTTGAAGTCGCCGCGGCCGACGATGTCGTAGTTCGGATCGACGGTTGAAATGTAGTTTTGAGTGACCGCGAGATTGTCGATCGTCCAGCGCCACACTTCGCCTCGCGTGTCGTGCCGCCACAGAACATCGGCTTGTCCACCGAAGAACGCGACCACGCTGAACAGGCCCAGCGACGTCGTCGTGCCGCAGATCACGTTGCTGGCTGGAGGACCGGAGGAAATGTCCTGCCATGCCGCGCCGTTGTATTGCAGCAGACGGATGCCCACGCCCGGTGGCAGGGCCTCAACCATCAGGTCGGAGAAATCGATGCAAACCGTAATCGTTCCGGAGAACGAGGCGGTCGTGCTGAGGTTGTAGTACTCCCCCAGGACGTGGCTGAAGTATCCGGGCGGGAATGCGGGACCGGCCGATGACCGCTCAACCGACGTCGTGCCGGCGCCGGACACATTGCCAAACGTCACGGCCACCGTTTTGCCGGTCAGCGAGTCGGCCGGATTGACGGTCACATTCGGGCCGGCGCCGGTGGTGACCGGTGCGGCGACCGGCACGTACATATATAGACCGCCTGAGTGCGGGCTGTTGGCGAGCGGGATCTGGAGGGGGAACCGATCGCCGAACATCCACATGGATCCGTTCGCCGCCGAGGTTGCGGTTCCACCGTCGAAGGCGGGGAGCGTCGAGGGCGCGGTCACAATCACTTGAATGGCGCCGCCAGGCTCGACGTGCCAATAGCCGAAAATCTGCGAGCCGCCAGGCGGCGTGACGAAGGTCCGGAACGCGACCTCGCCAGTCGGGCTCAACATGAGGTTCTCGCCGACCAGGTTGTTCTGGCCATGCAGGAACGTCGAGAACGCGCCCGCGGTTCCGGGAGCGGCTTGCCCCTGGTACGCGATCGTCTCCAGCGCCGATATCGCCGTCCGGCGGATGAAGATTCCGGAATCGGCAGCGCCGCCCGACAGGTCGGATTGAAAGAGCACGGCTCCGGCGTCATTGATCACGACGTCGTTCATCGCCGTAGCGAGATTGAAGGTTCCGCCGATGGGAGACGCGGCGCCGTTCAACGCGATTGCCTCGACCGTGTAGGCCGTCCCTTGTGCGTTAAGCGAGGCCAGGAAGACGCCGCCGCCGGTGCCGCCAGACGTCGTCGCCAGAAACGCGACCTGATGCAGGTTGTTGAAGCTCGGAATCGGCGACGCGCCGAAGCCGGAGAACGTTCCGCCGCCGGGCGCGGCGTCGCCCACCTGCGCCACCTTCAGAGGCGTGGCACCGGCGGCCGCGGCGACAAACAATCCCTGGCCGGCCGCCGTACTGGCGCTGAACAACACGCGCCCGCTTTCGTTGATGCCGCCGTGCTGCGCGTTGATCGAGGTGATCGCCTGGCCGGTGGACACGACGTCGCCGTTGATGGCGACCTTGACGGGATTGCTGCTCGTCGTCCCAATCCAGACCCCGCGGTTGCCGTTGAAGAGCGCCGTGAATGCCACCTGAGCGGCAGAGTTGATCGCGATCGGTTTGACCCCCAGCGTGTCGGCCAGCTGCGGAGTGTTGATGGTCCTGCCGTTGGTGTCCTGCATGCCGGCGGCGAACACGGTGGTCATGGGCTGGAAGAAGGTGCCGACCACGATCGCACCGCGAGTGAATCCATCGAAGATCGTGCCCTGCATGACGACGTGGCCACCGGGGCCGACCATGACGGTATTCATGACGTTGGACTGCCATCGGCCACCCCAGCCGTTCACGAAGTCACCGTCGGTGGCTACGTCTCCGCCCTGGAGTGTCGTCACGTCGAGCACGGCGGCGGTGTCGCGGCCCCCTGCATTCTGGTACTCAACACCCAGGTACTTGCCGGCCCCTGTCATGAAAATGGGCCTGATGACCAGACGGGCGCCTGCCGGCAGTTGATCGGCCGTGGACATCAGGGCGACGGTGCCGCCGCCAGGCGTAAAGACAAACGCGGCATGGTGCGCCGCCTGAGGGCCGGCAAAATCCATCACATGGGTGCGCACGAACACCGCGCCGTTCGTCAGCGTTGTCGATGCGGCGCCGTTGAAAAAAAACGTACCGCCGATTGGCGTCGGGGCTCCCAGCAACGCCACCAACCCCAGCGCGTTGCCGGCCTGCTTCTGGAAGAGGCCGATGGTGCCGCTCGTCGAGTTGCCCTGAAAGGACACGGTACCGGACGCATTGACTGAAATGCTGGCAAACCCGCTGAAGACCCGGCCGCCGCCGCCGGGCGCGGCCTCATTCAGGCGCGCCACGACCTCGACACCGGAACCGGGCCTGAAGCGGAACACGCCGTTCGCGCTGGCGCCGCCATTGACGTTGGCGACAAAAACAGCGTCGCCGCTCTGGCTCATGGTCGCAAAGTTGGTGATGGTGCCAAACGTGCCATTCATCGGCGCCGGTACAGCGCTGCCGACCGCCACGGCGACGGTCGTGCCATTGGCCTGGGTGTTCTGAAAGATCGATCCGCCGGAGTCGAACATCACCAGGCCGCTGTTGATCATCCGCAGATTCACGAGCGCGAAGTTCGTCGTGAACGTGCCGCCGAGCGGATTCGTGTCGCCATCCGCCACGACTTTGCGCAAGGTGCCGCCGCTCCATACAAAGACGCCGTTCGTCCCGGATCCTCCGGTAATGGTCGCCTGCAGGAGCACATCGCCGCTGCTGTTGATTGTGATTCCCGTGGCCGTCGCGAACGTCCCGCCCGTTCCCGGCGACGCGTCGCCAGGGCCAGCAATCCGGGTGATGGTTCCGCCGGCTGATGCGACGAACGCCGTCGTCAGCGCGGCTGCGGTCGATCCGGCAGGCAGCAGGTCCGACGTGAACAGCACATCGCCGTTCGCGTTCACTTCTTTCAAAGAAATCGATCGCGCGTACTTGGCGCCGCCAGTATTGGGCGCCGTGTCCAGCCCTGAGGCGACGGTTTTCAGCGTCACGCCGTCATAGCTGACGAGCACACGGGTAATGCGGTTGGTCGTGCCGACGTCGGCGTTCACGACGGCCAGGCCGTTGGCGTTCATCACCATGCTCAGGCCCTGGAGCCAGACCGATCCGGGCATGCCGGGGATCTCGTCCCCGTATTGCAGGACCCTGACCGGTGCCGGCGTGCCCGCCTTCCGATAATAAAAGCCGGTTCCGCGGATACCGAGAAACGCCAAATCTCCGGCGTCATTGCTGACGGCGGCAATGGGAATCCCGAACTGGGTCGGCGCGTGCTCGATGACGTTCGGCATGCCGGCGGTAAGGAGCGGCACGACCTGGTGTGGCGTTTGCGCCGCGGCAGAGCCGGCCAACCCGAGAGTCAGTGCGCCAAAAGCAGCGGCGTGTCGAATACGCTTCCAGTCAGAAAACATACGTCTCCCCAGTCCTTCCAGGTCTTGCCCTCAGGCCTTTCACGGACGTCGCTGTTTGTTTAAAGCGTGAAAACTCGTCGATTTGGCACACGGGACCGTCGGTCGGCTGATCGGCCCGGCCATCCCACCATGAATTGACAGGGATTGGCGATGCGCGCGTAGAGTCTTGTTCAGCGGAAGGCCCGAGTCAACGGCAAAAGATCCGTACACACCCGTAGCCCGAAGTCTGCCTTGGGGCAGACTTCAGGCTCGGCCAATTGGAGACGGATGTTGCTGAAACGGCCCGTCGGTTCAGCCGGGAGCTATTTCACCTTGACTATGCGATAGCCAAGATCGGGCACGGTGCTGATGAAAGCCTGCACAAGCCGTGTGGCGCCGTCCATCAGCCAGATCCAGACGTCGCCCGTGTCGCCGCGATACCAGAGGATGTCCGATCGGCCGTCGCCGTTGTAGTCGCCCAGCGCCTCAATCGTATAGAGCGGATCGACTGTGTCCACGAACGTCTGACTCACGAGCACGGCGCCGTCCATCGGCCAGAGCCACACATGGCCCTGCGTCGCGTGGCGCCAGAGAATGTCCGCCTTGCCGTCGCCGGTGTAGTCCGCGACGCCCTGGATCTGATAGTTCAGATCCGGCACGGTGCCGACGATCGTCGAGACGAGCACCGTCGTCCCATCCATCAGCCACACCCAGACGTCGCCGGACACCGTATTGCGCCAGATGATGTCGCTCTTGCCGTCACCATCGACGTCGCCTGAGCCGTCGATGCGGTAAGCCAGGTCCACCGTGTCCACGTGAACCGTACTCAGGGCCGTCGCGCCATCCATCAGCCAGATCCACACCTGGCCGTTGATGGTGTTGCGCCACAGGATGTCGCTTTTGCCATCGCCGTTGTAGTCGCCCGTGCCGACGATGTCGAATGCGGGCTCCACCGTGGCCACGAAGGTCTCCGATTGCGGCACGGCGCCGTTCATCGGCCAGAACACGATGCCGCCGGTCACGCTGTTGCGCCAGAGGAGGTCGGCTTTGCCGTCGCCATTCTGATCGCCCACGCCCCGAATTTCCCAGTTGGTGTCGGCGACCGTCTGGACAAAGGTTTCCGTGAGCTTGGTCGTGCCGTCCATCGGCCAGAGCCAGACTTCGCCCCGCGAATTGTGACGCCAGAAGATGTCGCTCTTGCCGTCCGCCGTCGCGTCGGCGGCAAGGCTCGACACGCCCCGGCCGGACGCCGTCGCCGTCGCGGTGCCGCTTGTCTGGTCCGCAGTCACCGTGACGGTGCCTCCATACAGAGCGAGCGCCGAGGGACTGAACGTCACAATGACGTCCTGATGCCCGCCCGGCAAAATCGTTCCGGACCACGCGCCGCCGAACGCCGCCGGATACGCGATGCCGCTGACCGTCAGGTTACTGTTCCCAGAGTTGGTAATCGTGAGCGTGCGTGACGGCGATCCGCCGATTGGCGCCAGGCCGAAATCCAGGTTGCCGCTGATCGCGATCACCCGCGTGATGGCCTGGCCCACGTTGGTCACGAACACATCACCGCCCGCATAGACCGTGGCGGGTGCCGCCGGACTGATTGCGAGCGACTGCACGCTGAATCCGGGAGTGGCGAACTGATTCCAGGTCGCGCCGCCGTCCGTGGTCTGGTAGACCACACCGGCGCTGCCGGCGGCGTACGCCACCTGCGCACTGCCAGGCTCATAGACGATGTCGGTGATCGAGCCGGCAACGACTTTGACCTCCACCCACGGGTTGGCGTCATCGAGCTTGCGGTAGATCGATCCGGCGCTCGTTCCGGCGAGGAGCGTGGCGTGGTTGGTCGGGTGCGCGCGGATCACATTCACGATGCCGAACAGGTCGCCCGGATTGCCGACGGGCGCCCAGTCCCAGGTCGCGCAGCTCGTGTTGCGGTAAACCGTTCCACTCGCCGCGGTAAAACTGGTGCACGGATCCGCCGGATCGGTGGCGACGATGGTCGTCGTCAGCGCGACGGTGACTTCTTCATGGCTGGCAAACGTCGCGCGGGCGATCTGGCCGAACACCAGGTCCGTGCATGGGCTCGGGCACTGGGTCGATCCATTGACGACGAGCGCGGCATACAGGACTGACGGATTGGCGCTTGAGAATCGGAGCGATCGGGCCACGCGGCCGGCCGGTCCGTTTGGCAGCACGCCCCACGTCGCACCGCAATCGGTCGAGACCGCCAGGATGTCGGTGACGTTGTTGACGATGATCGAGCCGCCGGAGTTCGAATTCACGACGTGTGAGTCGATGCCTGCGACGATGGTGCACGGCGCCTCCGGGCGAATCGCCAGCGACATCACGTCGGTATAGGTCAGCCCGCTGTCGATGCGCGACCAGTTGGCGCCTGCGTCAAGGCTCTTGAAGACGCCGTCGGACGTGCCGGCGTAGAGGATGCTGCCGTTCGAGGGACTCGCCACCACCGCGCGAACCGAACCGGTCAGCCCGGTCTGGGCCGACGCCAGGCTGGGAATGGCGAGCACGACGCCAATCAGAAGGAACGCGAAGGCAACTGGTCGGGAGGCACGAAGGCAGAAACTCATGTTTCTGCTATCGGCCGTTTATCGAGCAGGCATACCCCTTTTTCGACTCACGATCGCGCGAAATGATCGCGGCGCGCCAGGATTGTCATTCGCAGAGTGACGGCCGAAGGACTCTAGCGGGCATGCACAATCCTGTAAGGAGATCCGCCAAGTTATCGACAGTCACATCGACAAAACTGTCGTCTCGAGCCTGAACTCGCGCACGCGACATCGTCATCTGCTCCGCAGTCCTTGACAGCGTTTCCGGTCGTCGATTTTCGGGGTGCTGCCGCGTGCTGCTGATTGGTCTTTCTATTTCACCTTCACGATCTGATACCCGGTGTCCGGCACCTGCCCGATGAGCGTCTGCGACGTCATCACCGCGCCGTTCATGAGCCACACCCACACGTCGCCCACGGTGTTGTGGTGCCAGACAATGTCGGCCTTGCCGTCGCCGTTGTAATCGCCGAAGCCCCTGATGGTGTAGATGGGATCGACGGTCGCGACGAACGACTGGCTGACGAGCACCGCGCCATTCATCGGCCAGACCCACAGATGCCCCTGCGTGCCATGGCGCCAGAGAATGTCGGCTTTGCCGTCGCCGGTGAAATCGGCCACGCCCTGGATCTGATAGTTCAGGTCCGGCACGCCGCCGACCTTCGTCTGGCTCAGGCGCGTGGTGCCGTTCATCAGCCACACCCACACATCGCCGTTGACGGTGTTGCGCCAGATGATGTCGCTCTTGCCGTCGGCGTCCAGGTCGCCCGAGCCGTCGATGCGGAAAATCGGATCGACGGTGTCCACGAGGACACTGCTCAGAATCGAGGCGCCGTTCATGAGCCAGATCCACACCTGGCCGTTGGTCCCGTGCCGCCACAGGATGTCGCTCTTGCCGTCGCCGTTGTAGTCGCCGCTGCCGACGATGTCGTAGGCGGGATCGACGCTGGTGATGAACGTCTCGGAGCCGACGCTCGCGCCGTTCATGGGCCAGTGATAGAGCGCGCCGGTGATCTTGTTGCGCCACAGGATGTCGGCTTTGCCGTCGCCGTTCTGATCGCCCATGCCGCGGATCTCGTAGTTGGTGTCGGCGACCGTCCGGACAAACGACTGCGAGACGAGCGTCGAGCCATTCATCGGCCAGAGCCACACCTGGCCGTTGTTCGAATGACGCCAGAGAATGTCGCTCTTGGCGTCGCCCGTAAAGTCGAACGGTTTGCTGACGGCTGATGTCACGAACGCGACGTCATCCGATTCATCGAAGCCGCTGTTTTGGACCGGCGTGCACGTCGTAGCCGATCCGCCATAGCGCAGGTGGACTCGGACTGCCTGCTGGCCGCCCGCCGGCAGGACGTAGTTCGTCGTCACGACACGCTGTCCGCCGCCTGCTGACGGTTGAATGGACCCGATCAGCGTCCATGACGGTGTCACGACATTGCCGGTGTAGTAGAAATCGACGAAATCAAGGCCGTCATCGAACAACCAGACCGTGGCTTCAACGGTGACCTGTTTGCCGGGCGCGAAGGGAGACGCGTCCGTCGTGAAGATCTTGATGCGATCGATCGACTCGTCGGAATGATAGACGCCGAGCGTCTGGTCGGTGCAGGCGCCATACAGGTTGTTCGGCGCGTTGACCTCCGGTCCGAGCGGGCCGCGGCCGTCGAGCAGCACGCCGGAGTCGCAGCTGTTTCCAGGCGTTCCACACGCCGGAACCATCAATTGCGCGTTGTAGGTCGCGCTCCCGGGGCCGGCCACCGTCGTAAAACTCCAGAACGACGCCGCGGAGCCGTCGGCATAGGTCGTCCCGACGGCGTTGGTGGCCTGCACCTGCCAGTAGTAGGTCGTACCCGTCGTGAGCCCAGGCGGCGCAAAGCTCGTCACATTGCCCACGCCCACGAATGACGTGTCGCAGACGTTGTTATTGATGGTGTCCACGCAGACGCCGTAGCCGGTCGCGCTGCTGGAGGCCAGCCAGCTCAGGCTCACGGAGGTTGCCTGGCCGGTCGCGCCGCTCGTCGGTGAGACCTTCGCGAAGTTTCCAGGTGTTCCACTGGCCAGGATCGTGAAGTTCGCGTTCGAGATGTCGAAGAAGATGTTGCCCACGGCTTCGACTTTGATGCGTGCCGTCGTGGTCACCACGTTGGGCACCGTGATGGATTCGGTCCCGTCATTCGGCGTGCTGGCGGCGATAACCGTGGGATAGGTGAGACCGCCGTCGGTCGAGAGCGAGATCTTGACGTTGGCGGCATTGACCGGCGACGCGCTCGTGTTCGCCACGTTCCATGTCACGGACTGAGACGTCCCCGCCGTCCAGCTGACCGCGGTGTTCGGCGCCGTCACCACGAAAGGCCCGGCGCCTGAGTTCACGTTCACGACCATGTCGTCGGATGCGGTCCCGCCCCCGCCGGCGCGATTGTCGCGCGCCGTCACGCGGAACGTCAACGCGCGCGTGGTGGTGGGCAATGACTCGCCGAACACCGGCGTGTTGTTGATGATGCTCGACAACTGCGGCAGCGTGCGCACCGGAGACGTCGTCGGATTGAATGACCTGAAGATCGGACGCGAGCCGTCGTCGGTGTTCGGCGGCCCAGCCGTCCCGAGATCGAACTCCTCCCAGGTGTAGGTGAGGGTGTCTCCATCCACGTCGCCGCCGCTGGCCGTCAGCGTGAACGGCGTGCCCTGGGGGATCGTGAAGTCCGCGCCGGCGTTGACCGTGGGCGGCGTGTTGTTCGTGGCCGTGACGGCCGCGCAGCTTCCGCCGGTCCCTGCGTTGGTGATGAACGCGATCATCTGGGTCTGGCTGCCGGCATGGAAGTAGGGATCCGAGTGAGCCTGGAGGTTTTCCGCCCCGCAGATTCCGGCATACGCCTGAATCGTGGAGCCGCTGCCGGGCTCGTACGCCGTCCCCGCGGTGCGGTTGCTGCCGCTGCAGCTCCCGGTCGTGCCGTTGAACGTGTGCGTCCCGCCGAACTGATGGCCCACTTCGTGAGCGACATAGTCCACGTCGAAACCGTCGCCGATCGGGCTGGAGTTGCCGGTCACGCCGCGGGCCTTGAGCGTCGCATTGCAGACGCTCTGGAGCGTCGCGATGCCGCCGCCGCCGGTGCTGAAGACATGGCCAATGTCGAAATTCGCCGTGCCGATCACGCTGGTCAGGTTCGTCTGGTTCTGGCTGAGCATCGCCGAGCCATCGGAGTTGGTGTACGGGTCCGTCGCGGCGTTGGTATAGACGATCAGGTCGTTGTTCGCGACCAGGTTCATGTGGACCGCGAGATCCTTCTCGTAAATGGTATTGACGCGGTTGACGGTGGTGACGATGCCGGCCATCGCACCGTTGACCGTGCCGCCGTAGAAGGCGGTGTACTCGCCCGTGGCAGCCATGGCCAGCCGGTAGGTGCGCAGTTGCGTGCCGTGCGCCGGCTGGTTCAGGTCGATCGGGATTTCTCTCGCGAACTGCGCCGCTTCTTCCGGAATGTCTTCGCGGAATCGGGCGTCGGTCCGCTCGTAGTCTCGATAGAAGTAGGATCGATAGTGCGCGCGATCGCCGGGCGAGTAGGGATCGATATAGACGGTCCCCTCCGGGGAGAGCACCATCCCGTGAAAGCCCGAGGGCACCCAATCGAACCGCAGGGTGGCCGCCGGGTCGTCAATGCCCTGGCCGCGATACGTCTTCAGCTCCGGGAACTTGGCCGCCAGCTCAGGGGCCATCACCGGGGATTCCTCGATGCGGAACGATCGCGTGCCGCCGGCCGGCCACGGCAGCTCGAGGACGACGCCCGTTTCGCGATTGGCCGCCGCGCCGGGAATTGAGGTCTCGTACGGCGCCCGCGCGAGGATCGCGTTCAGTCGCGCGATGTCCAGGCCCACCGTGCGATACCGGTTGCCCGTCAGCCGGATGGTTGTCGACGGCCGCAGCCCGCCTTCGCTGACGTCCGTCCAGAGCCCGGGCTCCTGCGGCAGCCGCATCACGCCGGCCCCGCGGCCGACGGTCCCCGCCAGCAGCGCACCGGACACAACAATCAGCGCCGTGATCCGGCGCGCCTTGGACGCAGTCATCGCCTTTCCCTCCAGGAAAGTGCATTCGCCATTTCGTCAATCCGGGCTTCCAGGGCCCGCAGGCCGGCCGGTGCCTTGCCATCGCGGCTCACCACCGACTTTCGCCGCGGGCCGGCCGTCACGGTCGTTTTGATCCACTCGCCGTCGGCAGTGGCCGGATCGCGGTATTCGTCAAGCAGGTCGAAAAACCTGTCGGAAGCGATCATCTTCGCCAGGTCGTCGAATGCAGAAACCGTGATGCTGGATACGAACTGCCGATCGACAGTCCCGCGGCGCGCGTTGCCGAACTGCGTCTTTGCCGCTGTCCCGTCGCGCTTCAGCACGATCTCGATCTCGCGGTCGCAGCCGGAGCACCGGCGTTCCATCGCGATCTCCGTCACGCTTTCAGCGGAGACTTGATTGGCGGGCTGCGCGGCGGGCGGAAGCACCTGATTGCCCGCGCAGGCCATGGCCACCGATCCAAGAACAAAGGACACCGTGGCGGCGGGACCGAACGCGCGTGTACCGGCCATCAAGCTCCTACTGCCCAGAAACATGATCTACCGACCGCGCTGGGCCCAGGTTTGACTCGCAGCAAGACCGCTGCGAGCGTGGACCTGGGAAGCGAGTGGGGGCGCCGTTGCGAGGGGGGAATGCTCGGGCTTCGGCTCCGCGAAGTCAAGAGAAAATCAGGGCAGGTACGGAGCCCGGCAAGTAGTCATCTCAGGGGCAGACTTCCGGCGCGGGGCGAACAGCGGAGCCGTCATAAAATGCAGCCCGATTGGTGCCCGTGGCCGCACGCTCATGTCTCGTCTCGTCTTAGCCGGCGCCGGCGGATTTGGCCGCGAAGTGTTCTCCTGGGCTCACGACGTCCCGGGCGCGGCCGGTCCGTGGCGCGACATCGTCTTTATTGATGACAACCCAGACGCGCTGGCTGGGGTGAAGTTTCCGGCGGCCCGAATCTCGTCGATCGACGACTACGTGCCGGCGGATGGTGATCGCGTGGCGATCACGGTCGGCGTGCCGGCGGCCAAGCGGTTGATCAGCGATCGCCTGACCTCCCACGGCGCGTCGTTTGAGACCCTGCGGCATCCGTCAGCGATCATCGGCGCTTCTTCTGAAATCGGCGACGGCTCCATCGTCTGTCCCGGCGTGGTTGTCACCGCCAATGCGCGCATTGGCCGCTTTGTCGCGCTGAACGTGTACGCCACAGTCGGCCATGATGCGACCGTCGGCGATTACTCGACGTTGGGTGGCCATTCTGACGTGACTGGAGGCGCGACGCTCGAAGAGGGTGTGTTCCTCGGAAGCCATGCCGTGATCGCACCCGGCGTCCGCGTGGGGGCATCGGCACTGATTGGCGCCGGCACCGCGGCGATTCGGAATGTGGAGCGTGGCGCGACGTTGCTGGGTGTTCCGGGCCGGAACATGGGAAATTTTTCAGGGCCCGGCCGCAGTCGCGCGTAAAAGGGGGACAAGTTGGGGGAGAACGATCCGGTAGTGGCCCTGGTCGCGGATGTCGTCGAGATCGATCCCGCTCGATTGACGCGCGATACGCCGCTCGCCGACATCGGCTGGGACAGCCTGGCTGTCGTCAGCTTCATCGCCGCGGCTGATGAGCGATTCGGGAAGACCATCGCTCCAAAAAAACTCGCGGCCTGCCAGTCCGTGCGCGATCTGGCGGCGCTGATCGAAGCCACCGACTAGAGGCGTGAGCTGATGGCGCGTGCGCACTGGTGGGGAATCCGTCTTGCTGGTTTGTGGGCCGCCGTGCCGCCCGGGACGGGGACGGTGGCCGACCTGGCCGGACGATTTGGCGAGGCTGACTCGCAGAAAATCGCCGACAGCACCGGCATCATCGAACGCCGGCTGGCGACGCCCGATGTGTGCGCGTCTGATCTGTGCTGCCAGGCCGCCGAGCGGTTGCTCGATGACCTGAAGTGGGACCGTTCGAGCATCGATGCGCTGATCTTTGTTTCGCAGACACCGGACACCACGCTGCCGGCCACGGCGTGCTCGTTGCAGCAACGGTTGGCACTGCCGACGTCGTGCGCAGCGTTCGACGTGTCGCTGGGGTGCTCGGGATACCTGTACGGATTGTGGCTGGCCGGTTCACTGCTGAAGTCGGGCACGGCGACGCGTGTGCTGCTGCTCGTCGGCGACACCATTTCCAGGCTGGTGAATCCGGCTGATCGTGCGACGGCTCCAGTCTTCGGAGACGCCGGAACCGCGACGGCCCTCGAGGCGGCTCCGGATCAAACGGGCTCGTGGACATTCGATCTGGGGACGGACGGTTCCGGCGGGGAACATCTCATCGTGCCGGCCGGTGGTTTCCGGAGACCGTCCACGGCCGAGACGCGCACCGCCACCGCTCGAGATGGCGGCAACGTGAGATCGGACGAACAGTTGTTCATGGATGGCGCCGAAGTCTTTGGCTTTACGCAGCGCGTGGTACCGAAGCTCGTGAACGGCGTGCTCACTGCGGCGGGCAAGACAATCACGGACGTGGACTATGCCGTGTTTCATCAGGCGAATCTGATGATGTTGCAGTTCCTCGCCCGGAAAATGTCCGTGCCGCCGGCGAAGATGCCGATCGGCCTGCGGCGCTTCGGGAATACCACGTCGCCCTCCATCCCGCTGACGATGGCAACGGAGCTGGATGTGGCGTTGCGATCGGCGCCCCGAACGCTGTTGCTGGCGGGTTTTGGCGTCGGCTGGTCGTGGGGCGCGGCCGTCATCGAGACGCAACCGCTGGCCTCGATTGGCCTGGTGGAGATGGAGCCGTGACACTGCCCGGGATCGACGGCAAGCGCGTCCTGGTGTCCGGCGCCACGTCCGGCATCGGACTGGAAACCACGCGGCTGCTCGCGTCGCTGGGTGCGTCGGTTGCGGCGTGTGGCCGGCAGCTTGACTGTTTGCAACAGGTCGTTGAAGAGGGGCACGCTGGTCACGTCGAACCCATTGCCTGTGATTTCGAGGACCCGGCCGTTGCGGAAACCGCGGTACTGACCGCCGTCGAGCGATTGGGTCCGCTCGATGGTCTTGTGCACAGCGCCGGCATCATGGACTTGCGGCCGCTCAAGGTCACGGGCGCGGCGGACCTGGAGCGCATTTATCGCATCAACGTGGAAGCGGGCATTCTCCTGGCGAAGGCCTTCCGTAAGAAAAGCGCACGCCGCGAATCGGCCAGCATCGTGTTTGTCAGTTCGGTGATGGGGCTGATCGGCGACGTGGCGCTCACGGGCTACTGTGCATCGAAAGGCGCGCTGATTGCGGCCAGTCGCGCGCTGGCGCTGGAGCTGGCGCCGGAAAACATTCGCGTGAATTGCGTCGCGCCTGGGCAGGTACGCACGCCGATGTGGGAGCGGAGCGTCGAGAGCCGTGGCGATGCGGCGGTCGCCGCGTCGCTGGCGCGGCACCCCCTCGGGTTGGGCACGCCCGTGCAAATCGCGTGGCCCATCGTCTTTCTTCTGTCCGACGCCGCCAGTTGGATCACCGGCGTGACGTTACCCGTTGACGGCGGCGACTCAGCCGGCTGATCGCGCCATGACGACCGCGGCGATCACGGCGATCGACTATTACCTGCCGGCTGGAGAAGTCTCGAATCAGGACCTGAGCCGCGAGTTTCCGGATTGGTCTGTCAAAAAGATCGCGGACAAGACTGGCATCGACATCAGACATGTGTCGGCCGCGGGCGAATGCTCTTCGGACCTGGCGGCTGCCGCCGCCGAGCGCCTGTTCGCGTCGGGGATCGATCGCTCGTCGATTGACTATGTGCTCTTCTGCACCCAGACGCCGGACTACTTCCTGCCAACGACCGCGTGCCTGCTGCAGGCGCGGCTGGGGATTCCGACATCCGCCGGCGCCGTCGATTTCAATCTGGGATGCTCGGGCTACATCTACGGTCTCGGCTTTGCGAAGGGACTGATCGAAACGGGACAGGCGCGCAAGGTCCTCCTGCTCACGGGCGAGACGTACTCGAAGTTACTCGCCACGGACGATCGATCCGTCCGCACGGTCTTCGGCGATGCGGGCTCAGCGACGCTCGTCGAGGCCGCGAGTTCAGCCACGAACGCGCTGGGACCGTTTGTGTACGGCAGCGACGGCGCCGGCGCGCGCAACCTCATCGTCGAACACGGCGCCTTCCGCAAGCCGATGAGCGAGGCCGGCGCGCCTGCGAAGCCGACACTCGCGATGGACGGCGCCGAGATCTTCGCCTTCACGCTCAACACGATCCCCGCGGCGGTGGATGCGCTGCTCGGCAGGGCCGATCTCTCGCCGGATGCGGTGGACCTGTACGTGTTCCATCAGGCGAATCGCCACATGCTCGATCACTTGCGGCGCAAGTGCGCGATCCCGGAAGGGAAGTTCCTGCTGCACATGGCCGACTGCGGCAACACGGTTTCCGCGACGATTCCCATCGCGCTGTGCGAAGCGGCGCGGGCCGGTCGTCTCAAGCCGGGCGCGATCGCCGTCCTGGTTGGGTTCGGCGTCGGGTACTCCTGGGGCGCGACGGTCTGCCGGTGGGTTGGAATCCCCGCCTCCTGATCAGGTCTACTTTTCACGCGGGCACCTTTTGGCCTCCGCCGACTCTATTGAAGTGGAGGTCAATTACCCATGGATCCGCGACTCTCGACGCCGTTTCGCGCGCTGCGCTATGCCTTTGGGCTTACCGCCACGCTGGCCGGGCTGGACAAGTTCTTCAACATCCTGGCCGATTGGGGTTCGTACGTCAGTCCAGCCGCCGCCCATTTGCTGCCCATGCCAGTTGGCACGTTCATGGCAGTGGTGGGAGTTATCGAAACCGGGGTGGGTGTGCTCATCTTGTTCGCCGCCCCGCGGATTGGCGCATATGTCGCCAGCGTGTGGCTGCTTCTGGTGGCGGCCAATCTCATCCTTGGCGGGCACTTCGACGTGGCGGTGCGCGACGTCGTGCTGTCCATCGCGGCCTTCACGCTCGCGCGTGAACTGGAGGTCGAAGCGGCCGTCGCCGAGCCGTCCGTGCCGTCTCCGCGCACCCACGTTATTACTGCCTAGCAGGGAGGAACGTATGAAGCCTCTGAAAACCGTTCTCGCCGCTTCGGTCTTCGTCGTGGCCGGCCTTCAACTGCCTGTAGCCGTTTCGGCCCAGGCGCAGGCGCAGCATCATATGGGAATGACGGCGTCGGCGATGACGCTGCATCAGAACATGCGCAAGCTCTGGACGGACCACGTGGTCTGGACGCGCGTGTACATCATGGAAGCCGTCGCGGACCAGCCGGGCGCGACCGCCGCGGCCAATCGCCTCATGAAGAATCAGGAGGACCTCGGCGCCGCCGTGGCGACGTACTACGGCAAGCCGGCGGGGGACAAGCTGACGTCGCTCCTGAAAGACCACATCAGCATCGCGGTGGACATCATCAAGGCCGCGAAAGCCGGTGACAAAACCGGCCAGCAGGCTGCTGACGCCAGATGGCATAAGAACGGGGAAGACATCGCGGATTTTCTCAGCAAAGCGAACCCGAACTGGCCCCGTGCCACCCTGGTCAGCATGATGAACATGCACCTCCAGACGACAACCGATGAGGTCGTCGCGAGGCTGACGAAGAATTGGGACGCCGACGTCCGGGCGTACGACGCGGTCTACGACCACATCCTGAAAATGGCCGACGCGCTGTCGGACGGAATCGTGAAGCAGTTCCCCGCGAAGTTCGCGGGCTAGTCGACGCCGGGCTTGATCTCCTGATGGGTGACGAGGAAATCAAGCCCGACCGGCGTCCCCATCCATTTGAGTTCCTCGACGACGCCCGGATCGGCCTCCTTGATGAGGGTCCGCATGGTATCGAGCGTTGCCGCGCGCCAACCGCCGATCTTGGCGATCCGTGCGGACATCAGTTCTGACGCCGATCGCGCTTCTGCCATCGTGGTCTCCAGGCTCACTCTACTCGCAAACACAAAAAGAATTGCGGCGAATCAAAGTTCCATTTGCGCCACGACGGCAAACGCCGATAGGCTGGATCTTCCGCCATGGTCTTCTCTCTCCGGGATTACGTCGTAACGGCGAACGACCCTGGGTACACGCTCGTGCGGATGCAGAAATCGGGGACCGGGCTGTTGCCCGCCATCGTGACGGATTTCAGCACCTGGGAGGAAGCCATACGAAAAGCCCGGTTGCTCGCACTGATGGAAGGCGTGCGCGCCTGGGCCTCGCCCGATGGCAATGATCGGTTCATCGAGCTCGTCATCGCGGATCACGAACACGCCGCCTGGGCCGGGGCCTGGCGGCCTTTTGATCGCGAGACGCTCGCGCACGAGGTTGGACGCGAGCCGGGCATCTACCTGCTCGGGAACGGCCGACCGTTGTACGCCGGTGACACGGACGATCTGTATGCCCGGCTGATGTTTCACCTTGCCGAACCCAATCCATGTCTGCAGGTCAGTCCGTTGCTCTTTTCCTGTAAACGGCTGGACAGCCCGGCGGACCGGCAGGATCTCCTCGAACGGCTCATCCATTGGTGGGCCCCGCCCTGCAATTCGCTGCGATAGCCGCGCCGGCGGACCCGGCACGCGATCTGCATTATCGATAGCCAGCCTCGACCACACGGGAGGGACCATGGCGCTGCGCCTGCGCCGGGGTCTCGGGTGGATCTTGAACGCGCTGGGTGTGCCGGGATTCATGCGTGCCGCACCTTGCGAGCATCGCCTGGGCATCCCGGTTGAAGTGACAATCGGCCGGCAATTCACCGTGATTCACGTGCGCAACGTGAAGCTGTTCTTCGACCGGATCACGGGCCGTTTCGACGGCGTATCGCTCGAAGGCGAAGGCTGCGCCGATCGATCACGAACCCGGTGACTGACTTATTGCGGTGGGGGCGAGAATCCAGCGGGGATGGTGGACCAGACCGGGATCGAACCGGTGACCTCATGAATGCCATTCATGCGCGCTCCCAACTGCGCTACTGGCCCATTGGTGTGCTGTGCCGCACGACCGAACTTCAGAGTATACCGCAGTGAGCGCCCGGCCCGGAAAGACGGGCTAAAATACGCCCGGCTCGACGTGTCGCCTCCCGCCCAATCCGTTCAGGATCGCTATCGAACCGCGCGCCGCGTCACGCTCGCCGGCATTGGCGTCAGCGCGGCTCTGGCGGCGGGCAACATCTTCGTCGGCGTGATCGATCACTCCACGTCTGTTCTGGCGACCGGTTTCGAATTCGCCGGTGACGTACTCGCGGCGAGTATTGTGCTTGTCGGCGTGCGCGTCGCGGCGCGGCCGGCGGATGAGAACCATCCGTACGGTCACGGGCGTTTCGAAACGCTCTCGGCTTTTATCGTCGGCGTGATCCTGGTCGCAGGCGGGGCCATGATCTCGTACCAGTCGGTCCAGGGTGTGGGCCTGCAGCACGCGCCACCGGGACAGGCGGCCGTGCTCGCGTTGTGCGGAGCCATCGTCCTGCGCGCGATCGTCTCCTCCGTCAAGTTTCGCGTGGGGCGCCGGATCCGCAGCGCGGCCCTGGTCGCCGACGCGTGGAACGATGCCGTTGACATTCTCTCGGCCGGCGCGGCGCTCGTCGCCGTGGTCCTGGCGAGCTACGATCCCGAACGCTTCATCGGCGCCGACCACTACGGCGGTTTCCTCGTCGGGCTCGTCGTCGTGCTGACCGGCACGCGCGTGATCCGCGACGCGTCGCTGGAACTGGCCGATACGATGCCCCCCGATGAACTGATGTCGGAGATCTCGTCCGTCGCTCGCTCTGTCGCCGGCGTTCAGGACGTGGACAAAGTGTTCGCGCGCAAGACCGGCCTGCAGTACCACATCGATCTGCACATCGAGGTCGATCCCGCGCTGACGGTGGCGGCGTCACATGCCATCGCCGGCCATGTGCGATCGAAACTCAAGCAGGAGCTGTCCTGGGTCGCCGACGTGCTTGTACACGTGGAACCCGGACGCTAACCTGTTACCTGTTACCTGCAACCTGAAACCTGCAACCTGCTACCTGTTGCCTGTTACCTGCTGTGTTCACCTTGTAGGCCATGTGGGACCGTGTAGCGGAGAGGCTGACGGCGGACCTGCAGCGTGGCGCGGCTGGTCTGGTGGCCCGGCGTTTTGCCGGGCCCAGCGATGCGAGAAGCGCTGGTGAATACAAGAGCCCGAGGATCGAGCAGCTCTTGTATTCTCATTCGCTTCTCGCATCGCCGGCCGCCAAGGCGGCCGCCAGACCAGCCCTACACGGCCCACAAGGTGAACCTGTAACCTGTAACCTGTTACCTGTCTGCGTCAGTACTCTCTAAACATTCTCGCGACTTCGTTAGGATCCGTCGTGGTGGCCACCGCGAGCATGAGCAGGACGCGCGCCTTGACGGGGTAGAGATCATCGCCTCCAATTCGCAAGGAGGCGCGGCCGCCCGCCGTCGTTCCCACACTGCCGCCGCCGGTCCGCGTCGTCGTGACGACGAATGCGCCCTTGCTGATGGCGTAGCTGATGCCCTCGCCTTGCGTGCCCGACGTCGCGCCGGCGCCGGCGCCAGCGATGACGATGCCTTTGGCGCCGTGGTCGACGGCGGCAGTGATCAGGTCTCCCGGGGCGGCTTGATACGTCAGGATGACGTCCACGCGAGGCAGCGCGTCAATCCTGGCGACATCGAATTCGCTGGCGGCGGTGTGCCGCTTCACCGGCTTGCGGAAATACTGCACGCGATCGTACACCGTGCCCAGCACGCCATAGTCGTGTGACGTGAACGTGTTCAGCAGCTTGGCGTCGGTCTTGGTCACTTCACGGGCAGAGTTGATCTCGTTATTGAGCACAACCAGGCCGCCCATGCCGCGGGATGCGGGATCGGCCGCGACGAGAAAGGCCTCTTCCAGGTTCGCGGCCCCTTCGTAGCCCAGAGTGCTGGGATTGCGCATCGCCCCGACCACGACGCACGGCCGTTCGTCTCGTACTGTGAGGTGCAGGAAGTAGGCGAGCTCCTCGAGCGTGTCCGTGCCGCTGGTGACGACCACGCCGGCCAGGTCCTTCTCGGCCCGGAATTTCTCATTGATCTTCCGGGCCAGGCCCAGCCACTGATCCATCGTGACCTGGCCGCTGGCGACATTCAGAAACTGCTCGCCTGTGGCCCGAACCCGGCGATCCAGGTTCGGAATCGACGCGATCAGCTCATCCATCGTCAGGCGGCCGCCGTTGCGGTTGGAAATGGTGCCGCCGGTGGCAAACAGATGGACGCGCGGCAGGGTCGAGGCCTGCTGGGTGGGGCCAGTGGGCGTTTGAGCCTGCAATGGAGCGTCGATGAACAGGAGCAGCAACAATCCGGCGAACAGCGCGCGCGGCGTGACAGGCATATCGCCGCTACTATACCCGGCCTAGGAGCCTGGGACCTTGCGGCTCTGTCCGACCCGATTCAGCCAATTGGCCAGCGATGTGGCGGCGTCGTCCGGTGTCGGACCATAGAACGGCATCAGGGAAGACGCGCCGCCCGGCGCGGCGGCAATCTGCGCACGCCAGCGGTCGGCGGCGACCGGCCGCACCTCGATGACGTAGGATCGACCGTGGATCGTCTGAGTGATGCGCACGTTACGAGCGTCAATCTTAGCGGCCAGTGGGAGAAGCGCAAGCGAAGCCGGGTGCGAAGCTGCACCGTCGTGGTGCGATCGCGGCAGAACCGGGGCACACGCGTCGAAAATTTTGTGGCGCGCACGGATCATCCACAACTCTTCCACCGATCTTGCACAGGTTTTCCACAGGGCACATGGCCTTATGCGTTTCCGGCGAATGATGATGGCCCAATGTAGTGCACTGAGAGCTGGCGCCGTCCTGCTGGTGACGCTCGTGATCGCGATCCAGGGTGTCGTGGCGGCCGATCAGTCGCCTGCGGTTGATGCCGGCGCCATTTTTCGCGTGTTCCTGAAGAACGGAACGGCCCTGGCGAGCTACGGCGAATCTGCCGAAGCCGGCGATCGTGTGGTCTTCACGCTGCTGGTGATCGGCGCCGGCCAGCAACGCACGCTGCAACTGACGAGCCTGCCGGCGAACGCCGTGGATCTGGAGCGCACGCGGCGGTATGCCGATGCCATTCGGCTCGTTCACTACACCGCGACACGCGCGGAGCTGGATTACGCCGCGATGACGCAGGAAGTGCAGCGATCGATCGCCGAACTGACCGCCGTGGCCGATCCCAAAAAGCGCCTGGCCATGGCTGAAGATGCGAGAGCCCGGCTCGTCGCATGGTCCAGGAGCACGTACGGGTATCGCGCGGCGGAAGTCCAGGAACTGAAACGGCTGTTTGATGAGGTCATCAACGATCTCCGCGCGGCGGCCGGACTGGGACAGTTCACTCTTGAACTCAGCGCCAATACGATCCCGCCGGCGGAGGCATTGATGGCCGCTCCCGGCGCTGCCGAGTCGATCTCGCTGGCCCTCGCCGCCGCCGATGCCGCCGATACCGAGGAAGATCGAGCCGCGATTCTCAACGCGGCGGCCGCGGCCGTCGCCGGCGATGACCCGGCCCTGGCTGACGCGCGAGCGAGCGTCACGCGAGCGCTCGAGATGGAGACGAGAGCGACCGCGGCGTACGAGCAGCTGGCGTCGGAGCTGCGCGCGCGTGCGGCCGCGGCGCGTAAAAAAGCCGACGCCGACGCGCTGGCCAACGTCCTGAGTACCTTGCAGGCGCGCGATGCGGAACTGGGCAATCGCCGCCCGCAGGTCGTCCGGAGCCTGACCTCGGAGATCGAGGCAATGCTGTCCTCAGCACGTTCGTATCGCGCGGCGCTCGAACGGTACACCGCCGTCCGCGGCACCCTGCTCGCGTACGAACGGACGATTCGGCCGACGATGAGCGGATTCGACGGGCTGGTGCCGGTGTTCACGGCCATCCGGGAGATCCGGTACACGGCCTACGAACGCCTCGAGCGCGCAGGCGTGCGCCTCAAGGAACTGATCGCGCATCTCGAAACCATCCGCCCGCCGGCCGATCTCGTGGACGTGCAGGCGACGCTCGTGAGCGCGCTTCGGATGGCGGACCATGCCTGCGATCGCCGGCGCCTGTCCATCGCGTTGCGGAGTCAGGTCATCGCCGAAGAGGCGTCCTCGGCCGCCGCGGGAGCGATGCTGCTGGCGGGCCAGGCGCGCGAACAGCTCGTCTCGAGGTTGTATCCTCCGAAGATTCAGTGAGGCCCCGCCTGGCAGGACCATGCAACGTCGACGACTGATTCGGGCGCGCGATCTCGCCGCGTTCAAGGATGCGCTCGTCGAAGCGGCGCTTAACGGCGCGCCGGCCGATGCGCGCCGGCGTGCGATCCTGGTCCCGACACGCGCCGCCGCCGAACTGTTTCGCCAGACCGTCGAGGCGCGCCTCGGCGCGACCCGGCCGCGGGCCGCGCTGTTGCCGGACGTGCTGACGCGAGCCGAATGGCTCGAGCGGCTGCTCGCGTCGCTCGCGAGCCCGCGCCGGCTGCTGACTCGAATCGAGCGCGAAGTCCTGCTCGGCCGCGCCGCCCGGCAGACGAGCGAGCGGACGCGCATGGGCGGCGCGCCGTTTCCTTTGCGCCCCGGCCTGGTCAGCGCCATGCTCGATTTCTACGACGAGCTCCGGCGCCGCCAGCGCACGGTGCGGCGCATGGCGCACGCCCTCTTCGCGCAATTAAAGGTGGAACGGGACACCGATCGCGGCAGCGATGCGTTGATCCACCAGACGGCCTTTCTCGGCCTGAGCTGGCTGGCCTACGAGCGGGCCGCCCTTGGCACTGACGCGATTGATGAGCACCAGCTTCGCCGGCTCCTGCTGGCCGAACAGCCGGCGTTGCCGTACGACCATCTGATCGTGGCCGTCGCCGATCAGCCGTCGGACATTCGCGGATTGTGGCCGGCGGACTTTGATCTGCTCGGCCGGCTCGCGCACCTGTCGCGGGTGGACGTGGTTGTGACGGACGCCGTGCACGACGCGGGATTCCGGGCGCGGCTCGAAACGGAATTGCCGGCAATCGAAGAAGACCATCACGAGGCCGTGTCCCCGACGCCGATCCTCATCCGGCCAGCGACCGCTGAAGACGATCCCGACGCCATGTGCTTCGTCAGCCGCGACCGCGAAGAGGAACTCCGGGACGTGGCCCGAGCCATTCGCGCCAGGGCCATCGGCGGAAGCCTGACCGATCGAACCGCGATCGTATTCCACCGGCCGCTGCCGTACCTGTATCTGGCTCAGCACGTGCTGACCGACGCCCGCGTGCCGTATCAGGCGTTCGACGCGCTCCCGCTTGCCGCCGAACCCTACGCGGCGCTACTCGACGTGGTGATGACCGTCGCCCGGACGGGCGGGACGCGCGAGTCGTCGGTCGAGCTCCTGCGCTCGCGGCTGCTGCGCCTCACGGACGGCGATCGCGAGGTGTCCGCGCAGGATGTGTCCGCGCTCGATGTGGTCCTCACCGAGCGCCGCGCGACCGGCGACGCGGCGTCGTTTCCCGCGGAGGTCGAGGCGCATTTTCGTGACGGCGGTCCGCGCGCGGCCTCGGCGCGCGAGGGCGCATGGCGCGCCGGACGCGCCGCCGCCGGGGTGGCGTCCGCGCTTCGCGCGTTTCATGACGGTCCGGATGCAGCGTCGCAGGTCCGCTCGCTGTCGTCGTTTCTCCGGCTGAACGAGCGCCTGCCAGGCGAGAGTGAACCGTGGCAGCCGCGGCATCTGCGCGCGCGCGCGGCGGTACTGGCCGCGCTCGATGGTCTGGCGGACGCATTCGCGCGCCACGACAACGCGCGGCGGCCAGACGAGGACATCACCGCGGCCGTTCACCATGCGATCGAGGCGCAGACGTTCACGCCGCGACGAGGCACGGCGGGCGTGCACCTGGTGGACGCGGTGGCGGCGCGGTTCGGCGAGTTCGATCACGTGCACGTGGTGGGCCTCGTGGAAACCGATTGGCCCGAGCGGGCGCGCCGCAACATCTTCTACACGTCCGGGCTGCTGAAAGAACTGGGATGGCCGCAACAGACCGACCAGACGCTTGTCGAGCGGGCGGCGTTCACCGATCTGCTCGGGCTGCCATCGCACACGATCCAGCTGTCGGCCTTCCAGCTCGAAGGCGATGCCATCCTGGCGCAATCACCCATGGTGGAATTGGCCCGTCACGCGGCCGCCACCGTGGCCCCCGCCATGATCCGCCGGCGGGTGTTTGACGATGAAGCGATGACGACCGCGCCGATCGCGGCATTGGCGCTGGCCCCGGAGACCGTTGCGTGGCTGCAGCAGCGGCACGCGCGCCCTGATCTGACCGGACAGGCCTTCGCCGGTTTCGTGGGGCCGCAGGCGCCGCAGCGCTATCGCGTCAGCCGCGTCGATCACTATGCCGATTGTCCTTTCAAGTACTTCGCCGAGAACGTGCTGGCGCTGCCGGAAGAGCGCGACGAGGCCGCCGGACTGACGCCGCTCGAGCGCGGCCAGTTGATCCATCAGTTGTTCGAGCAGTTCTTCCGTGACTGGGACGCCGCGCCCGGCGGCAGTATCACCGCCGAGACCCTGCCGGATGCCCTGGCACGGTTTGCGGCGCTCACGGAAACCGCGTTGGCCAGGCTGCCGGACGCCGATCGCGCGCTCGAACGGACGCGGCTGCTGGGATCGCTCGTCTCGCCTGGCATCGCGGATCGCGTCTTCGAGCTGGAGGTTGATGCGACGGGTGACGTCGTGCGCAGACTGCTCGAATCGGATCTGCGCGGGCCGTTTGATTTCCCGCAACTGGGCGGGCTGAAGACACGGACGATCGAGATCGCGGGCAAGGCGGATCGCGTCGACGTGCTGGCGGATCGATCGATTCGGGTGGTGGACTACAAACTCAGCCGGCTGCCTGACAAGGAGTCGTCGATCCAGATCGCGGTGTACGCGCACGCGGCCAGAACTCTGCTTGAACGGGCACACCAGACGCCGCACCGCATCGCGGCGGCGATGTATCTGGCATTCGGAGATGAGGACGACTTCGAGGGGTCGCTCGGCAACCGCGACCGGCTCGCGGAGGACGTCGTCCGTGCCCGCGTGGAAGCGTTCGCCGGCATCATCGACCGGATTGAGCGGGGCGAATTTCCGGCGAGCCCGCGGCGGCTGGACATGTGTGGCTGGTGCCGCTACGCCGGCGTGTGCCGCAAGGAATATCCGGCTGAGACAGGTAAAGATGCAGCCCAGCCTGTTTGATCTCAACGCCGGCGAGCGCCACGAGACGCAGCCGCCCGACCAGGCGGCGCGCGATTTTGCCACCGAGCCGGCCAACGACGTCGTTCTCGAAGCCTCCGCCGGGACCGGCAAGACACGCGTGCTGGTGGATCGATACGTTCGCCTCATCGAAAACGGCGTCGATCCGTCACACATCCTGGCGATGACCTTCACGCGCAAGGCCGCGGCGGAGATGCGCGAGCGCGTGCTGGCCGCGTTGCGGCGGCGCCATGCGGCCGGCCGGATCGACGGCGCCCGCTGGCGAGCGCTGCTCGATCGCATCGCCGACGTGCAGATTTCGACAATCGACGCGTTCTGTTTCAGCCTGCTGCGCGAGTTTCCGCTGGAGGCCGGTGTCGAGCCGGGCTTCGAGGTGGCGGACGAAACGGAAATCGGCCGGTTCAGCCGCGAAGCGACGGACCTGGCGCTCCGGGCCGCGCGCGGCCTGCTCGCGCGGGATGAGGCGCTGCGGCTGTTGTTTGCCGGCGTCAGGCCGCCGACGCTGACCCGCGCGGTCTCGGATCTGCTGGATCGGCGCCACATCGCGCTTCCGGCCGTGGCGGCGTTCGTCAAGCAGCGGGCATCGGAGGCCACCGCCGGCGATGCCGCCGGTGCATTCGTCGCGCGGCTCCGCGAGCTGCTGTCGCGGTCGCCGCATCGCCGCGCGCTCCTCGAACAGGGGCCGATCGGGGCGCCGGAATACCGGTGGCTGCACGCCGATTTGACGGCACTCGACCAGTTCACCATTCCCAAAGATGTGCCGCGGCTGCAGCATCTCAGGCGGCGCATCGAACGGTACTTTCTGACGAAGGCCGGCGATCCCAGGAAGAAGACGGATCCGAAGTTCAAAGTGGGCGCCTTCGCGAGCCCGGCGGCAAAGAAAGCGCACGACGAGGCTGTCGCGGCCCTCGCTCCCGCCTTCGGTGAGGCGCTCGGTCAGCTCGAAACCGCGATCAATGCCGTCCTTGCCCGGGGGCTGCTGCGACTGCTGCAAATCGCGGCCTCCAAATACGAAACGTTGCTCGAAGAGCACGCGCTGCTCGACTTTGCCGGGCTGCTCGATCGATCCGTGGCGCTCCTGTCGCGTCAGGAAGAGTTCGCCCGCAGCCGCCTGAAGTTGCAGGCCCGCTATCACCACGTGCTTGTCGATGAATTCCAGGACACCAGCCGGCTGCAGTGGCGGCTCATCGACCTCCTCATCCACGCCTGGGGCGAGGGCGAGGGCGCGTCGGATACGCCGACCTCGATTTTCATCGTGGGCGATCGCAAGCAATCGATTTATCGATTCCGCCATGCCGAGGTGACACTGCTCGACGAGGCCGCCCGCAGGATTGCCGCGCTCAGGCCGGGCCGGACGGTCCGTCAGGCCATTACCAACAGCTTCCGGGCCGTTCCCGAGCTGCTGGCGTTCGTCAATGCCTTGTCCGAATCGATCGCAAGCGGTCCGAATCTCGATGAACGCTTCAGCTATACCGATGTGGACAGATTCCCCGCGCCTGCGGTCAACGACGGCGCGCTGCGGGATGGACAACCCGTCCTCGGTCTCATCGCCGAGCCGTCGATGGCGCTGTGCGCCGAGGCGGTGGCCACCGAGATTCAACGGCTCCTTGCCGAGGGCGCGGTGCGGACGCGCGATGGATCGCCTCGCGCCGTTCGTCCGGACGATGTGGCGATTCTGTTCCGCGCCCGCCACGGCCATCAGTACTTCGAGAAGGCGCTCGAGGAGCGCGGCGTTCGCACGTACGTCTACAAGGGGCTGGGATTTTTTGACGCGCCCGAAGTGCAGGATCTCCAGGCCCTGATCCGGTACCTGGCCCGGCCGGATTCCAATCTGCGCGCCGCGGAACTGCTCCGATCCCGGTTTGTCCGCCTGTCGGATCCGGCGCTCGTCGCACTCGCACCGGCGCTCGCGGATGCGTTGCTGGCGCCCGAACGCCCGGCGATCGATCGTCTGGCGCCGACCGACGCGGCTCTGCTCGATCTGGCGCGCGCCAGCGTGGCCCGCTGGCTGGCGCAGGCAGACCGCGTGCCGCCGAGCGAACTCGTGGACGCCGTCATCAGGGAGTCGGCCTACGTCTTCGAGTTGCGAGGGCGGCGTCTCGACCAGGCGCGGGAAAATGTCAAGAAGGTGCGCGCGCTGATTCGGCGCGTCGAGAGCCGGGGATATGCGACGCTCGGCCGCATCGCGGAATACTTCGAGACGCTGCGCGCCGGCGACGAATCCAACGCCATTCTCGAGGCGGCCGGCTCGGTGCAGTTGATGACCATGCACGCCGCCAAGGGCCTGGAGTTTCCCATCGTCTTTCTCGTCAACCTCCAGATCCAGGGCCGGGGCCGCAGCGGCGGGATCCACGTCATCGAACGCGGGGCGGACAACGAGCCGGAAGTCGCATTCGCGGGCACGGACGGGACGAAGCTCGAAGACCAGCGCGATATCGAGGAACTTCGCCGGCTGCTGTACGTCGGCGTCACGCGCGCGCGCGATCGTTTGTATCTCGCGGCGGAATTGGATCATCGCGGACAGGTCCGGAAGAGCGCCCGGAGTCTCGCCAGCCTGCTCCCGGCGTCATTGCTCGCGACGTACGCGCAAGCTGCGGCGACGCCGGACGCCGATCGCGTCACGTGGGAGGCGCCTGCCGGCCGGTTCACGTTCCGGATCTGTCGCCCGGGCGACCTGCCGTCGCTGGGGCGCGACCGCGTCGATGAGACCGCGGCCCTCGACGTGACCTGGCTCGAGCCCTCGCAACCCGGGGCGGCCGTGGTCACGGGAAACGAGGCCGGGACTCATTTCTCTGGACTCCCGAGAGAAACGAGTCCCGGCCTCGTTTCCCACCCCCGGCTCATCGGCACCATCGTCCATCGGCTGTTTCAGATGGCGCTTGCCGACGACGTGGCGGCAGATGTGCTGCACGCGCGGGCGCTGGCCACGCTCAGAGCTGATGAGCGCGTGGACGTGGATGATGTCGAATTGGTCGCTCGGGAAGCGGCCAGCCTGTACGGGCGCCTGCGCCAACGCGCAGACGTGCGCGCCCTGCTGGGCTTGAGTGGGCCCGACGGACGCAAAGTCCAAGTGCTCTACGAAGTCCCGTTTTCCATGGCCGACGCCGAAGCCGGTGCGACGCTGCGCGGTGTGGTGGATTGCCTGATCCTCCCGGCGGGGGGCCCGCCCGTGATCCTGGAGTTCAAGACAGGGCAGCCACGCCCGGAACACCAGGCGCAGGTGGAACAATATGCCCGGGCTCTTGGTCTGATTCTGGCCGTAAATCACGTGGAAACGAAGATTCTCTACGCCTAGGACGGACAGAGTGCGATACACTCGTCGGACGGACCAGTACGGTATCGGTCCGACGGAGTAACGCATTGCCGCTTACGTGCCCGAATTGCGGAAACGCAGAGAATTTCCTCGTCAAGACGCTTCAAATGTCCCTCTTGCGTGTCGTTGACGGCCAGTTCCAACCGCCGTCCGAAGAGGGCCGGCCCGCGCTGGTCGAGGTGCTGTGCGACGAATGCGACAGTACCGTCGACCTGGCGGTGCTCGACGAGCCCGCGCGCCGCGAGCTGCTTTCGACGCTCGGCGCTCGTTAGCGCCAGACTGCCGTGTCCTTCTTCGGCGGAGGACGCCCGGCCGACCCGGTCATGCCGATCCACCTCGACGTACTGGGACGCCTGCACGTCATGCTGGGCGCCCTGGCCTTTCTCGCAGGCGCTTCCTTGTTCGTCCTGGCAGCCGGCACGAGCCGCGCCCTCGTCTCCCTGGATGAGGCGACGGACGCCGGTCGCGTGGGCGTCTGGATCCTCGTCTGGTGTGGCGTGCTGTTTGTATCCGGCGGAATCGCGCTGTGGCTGACGGGACGGGCGCTTGGCCGCCGGCGCCCGGCCGCGCGCCGTGTGGCGCTCGCGCTGGCCGTACCGAATCTGCTGATGGTGCCCTTTGGGACCGCGCTCAGCATCTACGCGTTCTGGGTCCTGCTCAATGATGAGGCCCGCCGCGCGTTCGGCCGTCCGCCGCGATCCACCCGTCACGCGGCGCCAGGAGCGCCGGTGTGACCACGACCGGGCCGGTGCCTTCGGGCCCACCGAATCCACGATTTCTCGCCACGATCGCGTACGCCGGCGGGCTCGTCACGGGAGCCGTGCTGCTGGCCGTCGAGAAACAGGATCGCTTCGTCCGGTTCCACGCGATGCAGTCGATCGTGACGTTTGGCGGCGTCCTGCTGCTGCACCTGGTCCTCATGGGCGTGCCGGTGATTGGGCTTGTCCTCTATCTGCCGTTCATCCTGGCTGTCGTGGGCCTCTGGGTGTTCCTGATGATCAAGGCCTGGCGGGGGGAGTCCTACAAGTTGCCGTATCTCGGCGATCTGGCCGAGCATCTGTCAGGGGGCCGGGCCTGATTTCTCTGGGAAATTAGGCCCGGCCTCATTTCTTCGATAGGGTTGGAAGATGCCTGTGACTGAAGCTGCTGTCCTCGACGCTCTTCGTGCCGTCAAGGACCCCGATCTCCACAAAGACATCGTGGCGCTGGGATTCGTGAAGGACCTGCGCATTGCCGACGCCGCCGTGTCGTTCGTCGTCGAACTCACGACGCCGGCGTGTCCGGTCAAGGATCTGCTGCGCGATCAGGCGCGGTCCGTGGTCCTCGCGTTGCCGGGCGTGACGCGCGTGGATGTGCAGATGACCGCGCAGGTGCGGGCCGTGGGCCGGCCCGAGCTGGGGCGCGCGCCGGTCGAGAACGTCAAGAACATCATCGCGGTCGGCGCCGGAAAGGGCGGCGTCGGGAAGACGACGCTGTCCGTCAATCTGGCGGTCGCGCTGGCGAAGCGGGGGAGCCGCGTTGCGCTTCTCGACGGCGATATGTACGGGCCGAACGTGCCGATCATGTTCGGGCTGAAAACGCAGCTCGAGACCGACGGCAACAAGATCATGCCGGCCGAGCGCTATGGCGTGCAGGTCGTCTCGATGGGATTCCTCACCCAGGATGACGCGCCGGTCATCTGGCGCGGGCCGATGTTGCACGGCGCCATCCAGCAGTTTTTTCGCGACGTCAAATGGCGTGACATCGACTACCTCATCGTTGACATGCCGCCCGGGACCGGCGACGTCGCGCTGAGCCTGAGCCAGACGGTGCCCGTGGCCGGCGCGGTGCTGGTCACGACGCCGCAGGCCGTCTCGCTGGCCGATACGCGTCGCGCGGTCGCCATGTATCGCAAGTTGAACATTCCGCCGGTCGGACTCATCGAGAACATGAGTTACTTCGTCTGCCCGGGCTGCGGGACGGAGAGCGACATCTTCGGCAAGGGCGGCGGCGAGCGGCTGGCGGCGGAGTTGTCGGTGCCGTTTCTCGGCAGCATCCCCCTGCACGAACCGATTCGCGTGGGCAGTGACGCGGGCGTTCCCCTTGTCGAGAGCCACCCGGACTCCGCGCCCGCGCGCGCCATCATGGCCGCGGCCGATCGCGTCGCCGCGCAGATCTCGATCTCCGCGCACACGAGGCGTGCCATCCCGCTGACTGAAGTGCGCTGATCATGCGAGTGCCGTTCGAGAAGCGCACGCTGCCCAACGGGCTCGACGTCATCGTCCACGAGGACCATCGCGTGCCGCTTGTCGCCGTCAGCGTGTGGTACCACGTCGGATCGAAGAACGAGCGGCCCGGCAAGACGGGCTTTGCCCATTTGTTCGAGCACCTGATGTTCGAAGGGTCGGAGCATCATCGCCGCAGCTACTTTGAGCCGTTGCAGCACGCCGGAGGCACGCTGAACGGATCGACCAGCACGGATCGCACGGATTACTGGGAAGTCGTGCCGACGGAAGCCGCGCGGCTGGCGCTCTGGATGGAAGCCGACCGTATGGGCTGGCTGTTGCCGGCGCTGACGCCCGACAACTTCGAGACGCAGCGCGGCGTCGTGATCAACGAGCGCCGGCAGAACTACGAGAACAAGCCGTACGGCCTGGCGCAGTTCACGCTGGCGCGCGCGCTCTATCCCGAGGGGCATCCGTACTCCTGGCCGACCATCGGCGAGATCGACGACCTGCAGGCCGCCTCGATTGACGACGTCCGCGGGTTTTTTGCGCGGTACTACCATCCCGCCAACGCGTCGCTGGTCATCGCCGGGGACCTGGCGACGACAAAGGCGTTTGAGATGGCGGAGGAGCTCTTTGGCGGGATTCCCGCCGGTCCGCGCGTGGAAGCCGTGTCGGCGCCGCCGGTCGAATCGCGCGCGCAGACGGTGTTCATGAACGATCGCGTCGATCTCGCGCGAATCTACCTGGCATGGCCGACGCCGCCGCTCTTTGCCGACGGCGACGCGGAGCTGGATCTGGCCGCGGACCTGCTGGCCAACGGCCGCACGTCGCGCCTCTACCGCCGCCTGGTGCACGACCGGCGCGTCGCCACGGAGCTGGCCGCGTCGCAGTCGTCGCGGGAGCTCGTCAGCACGTTCCAGATCGTCGCGACGGCCGCGCCCGGCCAGTCGCTGGCGACCTTGCGGACCGCGATTGATGAAGAAATCGATCGCCTGCGGCAATCCGGGCCGGACGACTCAGAGCTGGCGCGCGGGCGCGCGCAGGCCGAAGCGGCCTTCATCTATCGAGTCCAATCGCTCGGCGGCACAGGCGGTCGCGCGGACCAGCTGAATGCCTACAACGTCTATCAGGGGCGCCCGGATGGATTCGACGCGGACCTCTCACGCTATCTGAACGCGACTCCGGAACGCCTGCGTGACACGGTGGCGCGTTGGATCGCGCCGGAACGCGCAACCGTGCTGTCGGTGTTACCCATGGGGCACGCCGCCGATTCGGCCGGACTGTGATGGCGACGGATCGATTCGCTCTGCCCGAACCAGGGTCGCCGGCGACCGTGACGTTTCCGCCGGTGTCGCGGTCGCTGATGCCCAACGGTCTGGGCGTCTGGTCAATCGTGCAGGCGCCGGTGCCCGTCGTGTCCTGCGCGCTGGTCGTCAATCGCGGGACGGCCGGCGATCCGCAGGACCGGCCGGGCCTGGCCAGCTTCGTCGCGTCTCTGGCCATTGAAAGCGCGGGCGATCGCGATTCGATAGCGCTCGCCGACGCGCTCGCCCGGATCGGCGCGCATCTGGACGTCCAGCCGTCAACCGACGTCACGGTCATTTCCGTGCAGACGCTGACGCGGCATCTGCCGGCCGCGCTGGACTTGATGGCCGACATCGTACGGCGTCCGCAGTTTGCCGCGGGCGATTTCGCGCGGGTCCGCGAGTTGCGTCTCAGCCGGTTGCGCCAGGCCAGCCGGGTGGCGAGCACCATCGCGGACCGGGCCTTGATCGCCGGGGTCTACGGCGATCATCCGTACGGGCATGGCGCGCTCGGCACGTCACGGGCCGTGGCCGCGATCACGATTGACCAGGTCCGCGACTGGTGGGCACAGGCGTGGTCGCCCGCCGGGGCCACGTTCGTGGCCGCGGGCGACATCGACGCGAAGACACTGGAACGGGAAGTCGCAAGGACATTCGGCGACTGGCGCGCGACGTCCGCCGCGGCGGAAACCCCGCCGCCGCGCGCGGACGCCGCGGCGCGCCGGCTGCTGGCGGTCCATCGCCCCGGCTCGGCGCAGGCCGAGGTCCGTGTCGGGCAGCTCGGTCCGCGGCGCGATACGCCGGACTATCACGCGCTGGTGACCGTGAACGCGCTGCTTGGCGGACAGTTCACCAGCCGCATCAACCGCAACCTGCGCGAGCAGCGCGCGATTACGTACGGCGCGCGCTCCGCTTTTGACATGCGGCGCGCCGGGGGATTGTTTTCCTGTGACACGAGCGTGCAGAGCGACTCGGCGGCGATCGCGGCGTCGGAAATCCTGCGCGAGCTCGGCGAGGTCCGTATACCGGGCGCGGTTTCGGCGGACGAGCTGGCGCGCGCGCAGGCCGGACTCACGCGCGGATATGTGCGGCACTTCGAGACCGTCGGACAACTTACGCGCGCGCTTGTGGATCTCGCCACCTATCGGCTGCCTGACGATACGTTCGATCGATTTGTGCCGCGCATTTCCGCGCTGACGACGGACGATATTGTCAGCGCTGCCGCAGCCACGATGCGGCCTGACGATTGCACGGTGGTGGTCGTGGCCGATCTCGACAGGCATCGGGACGCGCTCGACGCTCTCGGACGTGACGTCGCGGTCACGTCGGTGGAGTTCTAAACCCGTGAAGGCGGTTCGCTTCCATCGTCACGGCGACCCGAGCGTGCTCGTCTACGAGGACGCGCCGGATCCGGCGCCCCCGCCAGGGTGGGCCGTGATCAAGGTTCGGGCGTGCGCGCTCAATCACCTGGACCTGTTCCAGCGGCACGGACTCGAGCGCGTCAAGATTCCGCTGCCGCACATCTCGGGCGCGGACGTGAGTGGTGTCGTTGCCGACGCCGGCGAGTCCGGCGTAGCCGTCGGGCAGCGCGTCATGGTGCAGCCGGGCCTGAGTTGCGGGCGCTGCCCGCAGTGCCTGGCCGGCGAAGACAACTTCTGTCCGTCCTATGACGTGCTGGGCTATCAGTCAGACGGGGGATATGCGGAGTACGTCGCCGTGCCGCCCGCCAATCTGATCCCGATTCCCGATCACATCAGCGACATTGATGCCGCTGCGTTCCCCCTGGCGTTTCTGACGGCCTGGCAGATGTTGTTTACGCGCGCCAGATTGAGGTCCTCGGAGACCGTGCTGGTGCTGGCCGCCGGAAGCGGAGTGGGGCAGGCGGCCGTTCAACTGGCCAGGGCCGCCCATGCCCGGGTGATCGCGACGGCCGGCAGCGACGAAAAGCTGACACGAGCACGCGCCCTCGGGGTTGATGAGGTTGTTAACCATCACACCGAGGATCTCGTATCGACGATAAAGAGGCTCACCGCCAACCGGGGCGTCGATGTCGTCGTCGAACATGTAGGCGCAGCCACGTGGGAGCGGAGTGTGCGATGTCTGGCGCGTGGCGGGCGAGTTGTGACGTGCGGCGCGACGACGGGATTCGAGACCCGGCTGGATTTGCGTCACCTGTTTGCGAGGCAGCTGTCACTGCTGGGGTCATATATGGGCGCCAAGCACGAGCTGCGGCAGGCCGCCGGCTTGTTCTTCAAGGGCATCGTCCGGCCGGCTGTGGACCGTACGTACCCGCTGGCCGAAGCCGGTCGGGCTCACAGCCGGCTGGAACTGTCCGAACAATTCGGCAAGATCGTGCTGACGATCTGACCGGAGACGGTGTTAACAAATCATCAATTCTCGCGGCGCTGGTGGCCAGGCACTTTTCGCGGTGCTAGACTGATTTGAGTCAAATGAGCATGATCCGCTTCAGCGTCAGTCTCGTCGCCATCATCGGAGTGATGGCTGCGACGATTGCCGCGGCCACGATCTGGCTCCTGCTGACGGATCCCATCCAGAGCGCGCAGGCCGCCGACAAGCTCGTGCACGGAGACGTCACGCCCTTTGTGGCCGCCGTCGGATCGGTCATCTACGACGCGCTGCGCGGGCTGTTCAAGTACCTCTAAAAACAGTTAGCAGGTTGCCAGCTAATCGAGCCCTGCCTTTTTGACCATGTCTGCATAGGTCCGTCCAGGCGCATCCGTTTCGACCGGAAGTCCGCTTTCTTCCCAGCCGGGATCGATCGAACGGCCCATCGGATCGCGCATGCCGGAGAACCCGCCGCGGACGTTCGCGACATTGGTGAAGCCCATGGCCTCGAGCATCATGGCCGCGCGTTGGGAGCGGCCGCCCACCTGGCAGCCGATGAGCAGGACGGTGTCGGGCTCGAAATTGGCCTTCATGACTTCCATGAAATCCTGATTCGGCATCGGCTGACCGGATCGCGGGTCGCGGTCGATCAATGGCACGTTGACGGATGCAGCCGGGTGGCCGGCCTCGAACTCCATCTGCGACCGCACGTCCACATAGACTGCTCCCTGTTCCTGAAGGACGCGCGCCTCGGCGACCGAGATCTGCTTAGCCATGGGCCAGGATTGTCTCGCATTCAGCGGCAATTCGCAGCAAGCCCGCCGTGTCGTCGAAGCGGCCGACCAGCTGCAGGCCAACCGGCAGGCTTGCAGCCTTAATCGGCAACGAGATGGCGGGATGTCCGCTCATATTGAAGGGCTGGGTGTGCTTCAGCATGGCGCTGCGCACGGGCGTGCGGTCGCCGCGGGCCGGGTCAATCGTGATTTCGCCGGCGCCCAAGAGGGGGGCGCAGATGGGCAACGTCGGGAGCACGAGCGCGTCGACATTCGACAAGAGGTCAGACACTTCCTTCCTCAGGTCCCGGCAGAATGCCAGAGCGTCGATGTAGCTGGTCGCGGGAATCGAGCGACCGCTTTCGAAACGCGCACGGACGATGGGCGAATAGTCCTGGCCACGGGTATCGAGGTAGTGGCGGTGCCAGGCGGCGCCTTCGGGGAGCACGACGTTCACGTACGCCTGCGTGATACCTGCTGCCGATGGGAGCTCGGCGTCGCGCATGGAAATGCCAGCTCGTGTCAGCACGTCCAGCGCGCCGCGGAACGCCGCGCGCACCTCTGGCGCGACGGGATCGTCGAAGTAACCGCCGAGGCGGGCAAGCGAAAGCCGGGAAGGCCGATTCCCCCACGCCTTCCCAAGATCGGGGACAGGACGGGCCGCCAGGACCGACCAGAGGATGGCGGCATCGGCGACGCAGGTGGTCAACGGGCCCACGTGATCGAGGGACGTGCTCAGCGGAATCACGCCGTCGGTGGGGATGTCGTTCAGTGACGGCTTGAGGCCGACGATGCCACAGGCGGCGGCGGGGATTCGAATCGAGCCACCGGTGTCCGTGCCGATTGACGCGAGGCCCATGCCGCAGGCGACCGCCGCCGCCGATCCACCGCTGGAGCCGCCCGCTGACCTGGCGGGATCGAGCGGATGGCGAACGGCGCCAAACGCGGAGTCCTCGCTGGTGGTGCCGAGGGCAAACTCGTGCAGGTTGGTCTTGCCGATCAGAACCGCGCCTGCGGCGCGCAGGCGCGTGACCACGGTCGCGTCGGCGGGTGCGACGCGATTGGCAAGGACGCGTGAGGCCGCTGTCGTCACCTCGCCGGCGACGTCAATCAGATCCTTGAGCGAGATGGGCAGTCCGTGCAGCGGGCCGTGATCGAGCTTGCGCGTGCGTTCGCCGTCGGCGCGCTCGGCGTCAGCGCGAGCTCGATCGGCATCCACGCGGATGAACGCATTCGTCCGCTGCTGCTCCCGATCGATGGCGGTGAGGGATTCCTCGACGAGTTGCCTGGAACTGGTGCGCCCCTCCCGCCACGCCGCCGCCGCGCTCCCCAAAGTCACGGACAGATATTAGGACCTCGGGAGTCGATTTCGCCAAAAATGACAACTTCGGTTGCCACCTTCGCGGTCTTGGCAACCGAAGTTGTCATTTTTGGCGAAATCG
>DASUGC010000112.1:0-24796 GCA_036274235.1 Vicinamibacterales bacterium | reverse complement strand
ATCTGTGGACGAGAGACCCGACCCCCTTTGTGCAAAACTCGCCCTTGCGCGAATCTGGCCGGCCGGCGCGTCGAGCACCACGTCGAGACCGTCGCCGCCGGGCGAGATCAGGCCGCGCTCCAGCGCGATCGTGACGACGGCGATGATCCCGTGGCCGCACATCGTGCTGAAGCCTTCGTTGTGCATGAACAGCACGCCGGCATGCGAATCGGGGCGCTCGGGCTCCGTCAGGATGGCGCCGTACATGTCGGCGTGGCCGCGCGGCTCGAACATCAACGCCCGCCGCAGATGGTCCTGATGCCGCCGGGCCCAGGCGCGACGCTCCAGCATCGTCCGCCCTTCGGGCGCCGGCCACCCGGACGTCACCAGGCGCAGAGGCTCCCCCGCGGTGTGCGCGTCAATGGTCTGAAATCGCATAAAGTCTCGTCCAGCCGTCACGTGCGATAGTGTGCGGCGACGGAGGGCCCGTGGGCAATGCCTTGCTGCTGACCGAACGGGACGTGCGGGCCGTCCTGCCGATGCCCGACCTGATCGCGGCCATGGAAGGCGCGCTCGATCAGTTCTCGGCGGGCGCCGTCCGGCAACCGGTCCGCAGCGTCATCGAAGTCGGCAACGACCGCGCGTTCTTCGGGATCATGCCCGCGGCGATGAGCCATCCACCCGCCGTCGGCGCCAAGCTGGTGACGGTGTTCGAGCGCAACCACGAGCGCCATCTGCCGTCTCATCTGGCGACGGTCGTCCTGCTCGATCACGAGACGGGCGCGCTGCGCGCCGTGCTCGACGGCCGGTACATCACCGAGGCGAGGACGGGCGCGGTCTCGGCCGTCTCGGTGAAGCATCTGTCGAGACCGGACGCCCACGTCCTCGCCGTCATCGGATCGGGCGTCCAGGCTCGCAGCCACGTGGACGCGATTCGGCACGTCCGCGCCGTGACGCAGGTGCGGGCATGGAGCCCCCGCGCCGAACACCGCGACGCGTTCATCGGTCATGTGCAGGACGTCCTGGGCCTGCCCGCCTACCCCGCCAGCGGAGCCGCCGACGCCGTCCGCGGGGCTGACATCATCGTCCTGGCGACGTCGTCGCGCACGCCGGTGATTGAGGACGCCGATATCGCGCCGGGCGCGCACATCGCCGCGGTCGGCGCCTGCCGGCCGGATCAGCGCGAGATGCCGACGCCGCTGATTGTGCGCGCGCGTGTGTGCGTGGACTCACGCGCGGCGGCGCACAAGGAAGCCGGCGATCTCCTGATTCCGCTCGGCGAAGGCGCGATCGGTTCGGGGCACTTCGACCTCGAACTGGGCGACGTGATCGCCGGCCGGGCACCCGGCCGCTCGCACCCCGGCGAGGTGACCGTGTTCAAATCGCTCGGGTTGGCCGTGGAAGACATGGTGGCGGCGGATCTGGCGGTGACGCGTGCGCACTCGATAGGATTGGGACAGGCGTTCTCGTGGGCCTGAAACACCTCGGCGGCATTCTGGTGGCGGCGGCCGTTCTCTCGGCGCCGGCGCGGGCGCAGCGGTTCGTTGCGCAGGAATCGCCGTCCGGCAAGACCGTCGAAGCCGCCTTCGCCTCGGCATACAACCTGGATTTCGATGAAGCCCTGGCGAGCTCCCGGCGCGCCATTGCCGCCGACCCTTCGAGCGCTCGCGCGCACCGGAGCCTGGCCGCCATTCTCTGGATGCAGCACACGTTCGAGCGCGGCGCGATCACCGTCGATCACGCCCTCGGCGGGATCTCGGTGCCGGCTGTGACGCTCGGAAACGACGCCGACGAATTTCTGGGCGCGCTCGATGAAGCGACACGCCTGGCGGAACGCGCCGTCAAGAGAGACGGGAATGATATCGGCGCGCGATTCGAGTCCGGCGCGGCGTATGGGCTGCGCGCGTCCTACCGCGCGTCATTCCCGGACGGCTACACGGGGGCCTTCCGCTACGCGCGACGCGCGTTCGAAACGCAAAGCGACGTGCTCGCGCGGGATCCGGACTTCGCGGCCGCCGGCCTCATCGCGGGTTATTACCGGTACCAGATCGCGTCGCAGAACGCGGCGGTCCGGTTTTTTGCGTTCTTTGCGGGATTCGTGGGCGACAAGGAGAAAGCGATGGCCCTGCTGGAGGCCGCGTCGCACGATCCGCTCACGCGCGTGGACGCCAAGACCACGCTGCTCCAGATCTACAGCCGCGAAGGCCGTTACAACGAGGCGCTGCGCATCACGCGTGAACTTGGAATCGAACTGCCGCGGAATCGACTGATCCAGTATGAACAGGGCGCCGCCGCGATTCGCGCCGGACGAAGCGACGATGCGGACGTGGCGCTGAGCGAGGGCCTGGCGGCGCTCGAAGGTGACACGCGGCCGAAGATTCCCGGCGAACGCGCGCTCTGGTTGTACAAGCGCGGGCTCGCCCGACTGAACCTGGGGCGATTGAACGAGGCTGCGGACGATCTGCGTGTCGCGCTGGCATCGCAGCCGCTCGGCTGGACAGCCGGCCGCATCCACGTGGCCCTCGGGCGGATCGCCGATTTGTCGGGAAACCGGGCGCAGGCGATTGGCGAGTATTCCCAGGCCAAAGCGGCGTGTCAGGCCAGTCCCGACGCGCACTGCCGCGACGAGGCGCGGGCCGGCCTGCGGCAGCCCTTTACGAGAGGATCGGCGCCGGACTGAACGGACTGGGCCGGGAATCGTAGACTTCAGTAGCAGCATGGCCGTTTCCCGCAAGACTGTGATCTGGATCATCGTCGGCGTCGTCGCGTTCGGCGTCGTCTGTCTGATCGCGGTGGCGGGCTTTGGCATGTACTTCGTGTTCCACCACGTGCAGGCCGGGCCGGCGACGCCCACGGAAGCGTTCGCGGCGTTCGACGAGGCCCGCGCGAGGTTCAAGGAAGACAAGCCCATTTTCGACATCGACAAGACCGAGCGGCCGAGACAAGTGCGGGAGTGGAGCACGATCCCGACGTCCACGGCGAAGACGTCGGACGTCCGCGTGCTGGCGTGGAATCCGGATCGGGAGCGGCTGGCGCGCGTGTCGATTCCGCTGTGGGTGCTTCCGTACCTCAAAGGAAAAGTCGACATCTCGTCGAGCGGATTCGATTTCGAGCGCCTGCGGCTCGACGCGGACGAATTGCGCCGCGTCGGTCCGGTGCTTCTTTTTGATTTCAGCACGCCGAGCGGCGTGCGCGTCCTTATTTGGACGCAGTAGTTGTTCGCCTGATCCGGGAGCTTGGCCCCCGGACCCCCTGCTCGCTCACTCGGTCGCTTCGCCGCTCTTGACAATCGCTTGCGCAAAGCTCCGCTCGTTCGCGCGCGCTCGTCGCGTCCTCAATTGGACCCAGTCGTCCCATTCGCGGCAATCTTGATCTGGTCATTTTTCCGAAGAAATAGTGCCGAAAACTTGGCCCCGTCCTTGCAGTCTGTATGGGCGAAGGGAGGCAGGTATGAGAATTCGTCATCTAGCGATCGCCACCACGTTCGCACTTCTGGCCCCCGCGGTGAGTACGCCCGCGCTGGCTCAGCGTGCAGGGAGCACACCGGCGCCGGCCTTCCAGCGCGGAGGCAGGGATTTCGGGGTGCAGCAACGCGATCGCGATCGGTATCCGGATCCGCGCGAACGCGCGATCTATGACCGCTACACCACCGGCCGGGACGCGCGCTGGCAGTTCGCGTTCCGCGACGGGTACAACGAGGGCTTGCGAGACGCGCGCGCGCATCGCCGCTATGACCCGACGGTGACGTCGCTGTATCGCAACGCGAATCACCGGTACAACAATGGCTGGGGCACACGCGCGCAGTTCGCGATCGGCTATCGCAACGCGTTTCGTGAAGGCTACGAACGCGGGTACTACGACATCGCGCATCGACGCAGCGGGCTCAGTCTCTTCTTCCACTGGGGACGATAGGAACTGACGCTGTAGGCTTGCCTCGCCGTAGCGGCAGCAGCCGCGAAGGCGGGTCCAAGGGTCCAAGGTCCAAGGGTCCAAGGGTTCGGTCCAAAGGTTCGGAGGGTCCGGTCCACGGGTCCAAGGGTCCACGGGAAGGCCCTGCGCGGCCGGGGTATACCCGGCGCGCAGGGCTCTTTTGTTGGGTTCATCAATCACAAACACGGTTGTGACGACGGCGTAAGATTCGACATACGCATGACGCCGGCACGATTCTGCCTCGGGCCACTGACGGTCGCGCTTCTGGCCGGGACGGGTGTTTCCGGCCAGTCCAATGAGGTTGCGCGTCCACTCTTGGCCGCGATGCCGGTTCGCGGTCAGGTGACTGTTACGTCCGTGCAGGAAAGCAGCACCGAGGTCATGGTCCAGATCGAAGGCGACCCGACATGCGCGCCTCAGATGCACGTCGCGCGGACGCTCGCGCCTTTGTCGACGATGGCGATCCAAGCCTGGCTCCTGCGCTCAGATGGCGCGCCTACTATGCAGCATAGGAAGCCGACTGGAATCCGGGTCGGCAACGGCGGATGCGAGGCGGACTCGATGCAGTTCTGGTTCGCGCCGGTTCGACCTGCACGCCCTATCGGGATCGTCATCAGCGTGAACGGAAAGCTGACGGTCACTGCGGTGCCGATGAGCAGCGCCGGTTTCGACAGCCCCGGTGCCAACGCAGCCACGTCGCCTCCTGCGCGCGCAGTGAGTGCGCGATCGCAGACGAAGTGGACATTCGCGGTACCCGATCCGACTTCCGGCATTCAACGAATGACTGTGACGAACTATCCGAGCACCCAGGGCCTGACCGGATCCCTCCTCGTCCACCTCATGGGCATCTCGGAGCCCGAACCCGGCTTCATCGGCCGTATTCCCACACCGCGGCCAGTCGCCAAACCCCTGGCAGACATGCATCTGCAAGTGTGGGTGCTGCGCTCGGACGGAACGACACAGCCTCAGAAGAAACACAACATTCCCGGCGGCCTGGGCTGGGGTGGATGGGTCACGCAGAGTGAGGAATTTGCATTCGATCCCGCGGAGCGAGCGGAGTTGACGGCAATCCTCATTTCCGCAAACGGCAAGCTCCTCTTACGCGAGGTGCCGGCCAAATGACGAATGCACTGGGTCGGCAATCGCCGTCCTGCTTGGGACGGACGCCTCATCCTTTCCCCTATTTCAGTCGCCGGCAGTACCTAGGCGCGTCGGAGCCCCGGCCATCCGGCGCAATCGGCGTGGACAGAGCACAGGCCAGGAGCGTGATACCGCCGATGTGGAGTTTCAGCAAACGCGAGCGAAGAATGGTACCGGTACGGGGAATCGAACCCCGGTTCCGTGGCTGAGAACCACGTGTCCTGACCCCTAGACGATACCGGCGCCTTGGGCGAAATCCGAAAGTAGCATCCTGGCGAGAACGCGGTCAAGTCAGCGATAATGGACCTCTCGCGGCTGATTCCAGCCCCAGACACATCATGACGAACGCGGCGCGTATCTTGTCCACAGTCTGTGCAGTCACACTTCTGGCCACGAGTGCTGCCTGTTCCGGTGGCGGTCCCGAAAAACTGAACCCATCCGCCACAGCCCAGGGCAAGAAAGTAGATCTGGCCACGGCTGGATCCCTGTCCGGGAGCGTGAAGTTCGAGGGCACCCCGCCGCCGCCCGGCGAATTCCGTATCTCCAAAGACTGCGCGCCCGACGGCAAACTCAATCAGGTGAGTGATGCCGTCGTCGTGTCGTCAACGGGTGCGCTCAAGAATGCGTTTGTGTACGTGAAGGATGGCCTCGATTCCGCCTACACCTTCGACACGCCCACCACGCCGGTGACGCTCAGCCAGAAGGGCTGCATCTACATGCCGCGCGTGCTCGGCCTCATGGTCGGCCAGCCCATGGACGTCGTGAACGAGGATGCGACGATGCACAACGTGCACGCGCTGCCGATGGTCAACCAGGAATTCAACAAAAGCCAGCCGCTGCAGAACTCGCACATGCTGCACACCTTCACCGCGCCTGAGGTGATGGTGAAGTTCATGTGCAACGTCCATCAGTGGATGTCCGCGTACGTCGGCGTCGTGGCGCATCCGTACTTCGCGATCTCCGACGCGGATGGCGCATTCACAATCAGGAACCTGCCGCCGGGGACGTACACGATCGAGGCCTGGCACGAGAAGTTCGGTCGCAAGACGGCACAAGTCACGATCGCCGACAAGCAGGCGCAAACGGTGGCATTCGCGTTTTCAGCCGACGCAGGAACGACAGCGAAGTGAACGATCTGACACTCCCCCGCGCCCACACCAAGCTGGACGACCTCGTCCTGCTGACCAAAGTCCGTCTCAACGCGCTCGTCGTCGCGACGACCGCCGGCGGGTACTACATGGCCGCGCCGCGATCGTTCGAGCCGGCGTCATTTGCCGTGACGTGCCTGGGCACGGCGCTCGTGGCGAGCGGAGCCGCCGCGATCAACCAGGTGCAGGAGCGCGATCTCGATCGGCTCATGAACCGCACGAAGGAGCGCCCCGTCGCCGGCGGCCGCATGAGCCCGGCCGAAGGACTGACGATCGCCGGCGTGCTGTCGGTCACGGGCCTGCTGATGCTTGTGCTCGTGTCTACCCTGGGCGCCGCCGCACTCGCGTTGGTGACGCTGCTCACCTACGTGCTGGCCTACACCCCGCTCAAGCGCCGCACATCGCTGGCGACGGTCGTCGGCGCCATTCCCGGCGCGCTGCCGCCGCTCATCGGGTGGGTCGGCGCGGGCGGCTCGCTGTCCATGCCGGCGCCGTGGTCGCTGTTCCTGTTGATGTTCATCTGGCAGTTGCCGCACTTCCTCGCGATTGCCTGGCTCTATCGCGAAGACTACGCGCGCGCCGGCATGCCGATGCTGCCCGTCGTCGATCCGCAGGGCACGCTGACCGGCCGCCAGGCCGCGCTGTGGGCGGCCACGCTGGTTCCCGTGACGGAGCTGCCCTTCCTGCTCGGCATGGCGGGCCCGGTCTACGGCATCGCCGCGATGGTTCTCGGGATCGGCCTCGTCGTCCTGGCCGTCCGGTTCATGCTCACGCGCTCGACCGAAAGCGCGCGATGGCTGTTCTTCGGCTCGATCATCTACCTGCCGACGCTCTGGATCGTGATGGGGTTGGCGCGAGCGATCTAGTTGGGCATCGAAGTCCTCGCGCACGTCAACGCCGCGCTCAATTTCACCTCGGCCGTCCTGCTGATCTCAGGCTGGATCCTGATCAAACGCAAACGGATCAAGCAACATCGGCGCGTGATGATTGCCGCGGTCGTCACCTCCGCGCTGTTCTTTACGTCCTACATCACCTATCACGCCAACATCGGATCGAAACCGTTTGGCGGCACAGGCGTGATGCGCACGATCTACTTCGCGATTCTCATCCCGCACGTGACGCTGGCAGCCCTGACACTGCCGTTCATCATCGTGACGTTCCTGCGCGGCCTCAGACGCGATGATGCGAAACACCGACGCCTTGCGCGGAAGACGATACCGGTGTGGCTGTTCGTCTCAGTGAGCGGGGTCGTCGTGTACTTGATGCTGTACCACTTGTACTAACGGGACAACGGGATAACGGATTGATTGGCCCGGTTGTTCCGCTAACCCGTTACCCGCTATTCCGTTACCCGGCGCGGTCTATCAATCCCCAAACGCCTGCTTGATCCACTCCCGGGCGAGGGGCTGGAGCGGTGCGTATGCCACCCACGCCGATCTCGCCCATCGGTCGACGCCGTCGGTGAGCAGATCGGGCTGATCGAGGTCTTTCAAGCTCGCCGCCGTGAATTCGCCCCTGAATTTCGGGATTCCGGGCGGCGGCGGGTAGGGCATGCCGGCCATGTGGTCGCGCTCGATGAGTTTCTGCAGCGCGCGATAGCCGCGCTCCGATCCGTTGTGTTCGAGCGCCCAGCACACGCCGCCCAGGTGCATGATGAGCCCGCGCCAGCGGCCGCAGTACTCCTCCTCGTGCTGGATGCAATAGACGTCGTGCATCAGCCGCCATGTGGGCAGACTGCCGGTCCACGCCAGCGCGCGCACGCGCAGCGCGACGTCGTTGAACAATTCCTGGCAGGCCTGCCGCCCGCCGGGATATCCGCAGCCGGGACATCGTTCTTGATCTGCTGGCGTCTCTTTCTTCCCCACGGTGACCGTGTACCTTAATACAGAAGATACTTCGCGCGCAGAAGCCGCCACCGCGACTCCGCGGCGGCCCACGATCGCGCTATCACAGATGGGTCCTCGCCCGCTTCGATTCGCGACAGTCCCGCGGCCGATCCGAACAGCCTGGCTGTTGGATTCAGGGCCAGTTTTCCGGAAAACAGCGCCGAAACCGCAGATGCAATCTCAACGCCGACACGTACCGGCCGGATCGCCTGTCGATCGGTGATGACGATGAACACGCCGCGGCACTCGACGTTGGCATGGACGCTCGCGGCCGGGGTGAATTGCACCGGATAGAAGCGTACGCCGGGAATACGGCGGGCGTTGAGCGCATCGGCCAGCTTCACACCGTCGATCCAGGGCGCCCCGATCTGTTCGAACGGCGTGTCCGTGCCGCGGCCAACGGAAATATTGGCGGCCTCGAACGCGCCGATGCCCGGATACAGCGTGGCGGCGTGCAGATTCCGCATGTTCGGCGACGGATTCACCCAGGGCAACCCGGTTTCGTCGAACCACTCGTCGCGCCGCCAGTTCTTCATGGCGACCACCGTGAGATCGGCGCCAATCCTGTTCTCGCCGTTGAACAGCCGCGCCAACTCGCCCAGCGTGAGGCCGTGACGGATCGGCATGGCGGGGAAATAGCCCGTCAACCCCACCGCGCCCGCGTCGAGCGACGGCCCTTCGATCTGCACGCCGCCGATTGGATTCGGGCGATCGAGCACGACGACTTTGACGCGCAGCTTCGCCGCCTCCTCCATCACATACGCCATCGACGCCATGTAGGTATAGAAGCGCGTGCCCACGTCCTGAAGGTCGATGACGATCGCATCGAGACCCGAGAGCATCTGGGCGGTCGGCCGCTGCGTGGCGCCGTACAGGGAGTGAATCGGCAGGCCGGTGCGATCGTCGGTGCTCGCAGGCACGGCCGCGTCGAGCACGCCGCGGATGCCGTGCTCGGGACTGAACAGCGAGACGAGTTTCACGCCCGGCGCCGCCGCGATCAGATCGATCGTTGACGCGCCATCGCGCGCGCGGCCGGTGTGATTGGTCAGCAGTCCCACGCGCAAGCCGGCCAGGGCCTTGAACCCGTCGGCGCGAAGGACGTCGATGCCCGTCATCACCGGCAAGGACGCGGCCGGCGCCACCGCCGGAATCTGCGAATCGAAGGCCTGCCGGTTGAATCGCGCAGCGGCCGCCGTTGCGGCCGGCACATCGACCAGTGAAGACGCCGCGATGGTGGCGATGCGCGCGCGAAGCGGCGTGACGTCACCTTTGCCGTCGGGGTGCAGCCGGTTCGAGAGGAAGATGACAAACAGCTGCGTCGCGGGATCGATCCAGATCGACGTGCCCGTAAATCCCGTGTGCCCGTACGAACCCAGCGGCAGGAACTCGCCGCGGTTGGCGGAGTACGACGAATCGATGTCCCATCCGAGACCGCGGAGGTTGGACTCGCCCACCGGCGTTGCCGGCGACGTCATGCGCGCCACCGTCAAGGGTGCGAGCACGCGCGCGGAACCGAGAGCGCCGCCGCCGATCATCATGCGGGCAAAACGCGTGAGATCATCGGCGGTCGAGAACACGCCGGCATGTCCCGCAACGCCCCCCATGCGGCGAGCGGTCGGATCGTGCACAAGACCGCGCAGCATGCCGGCACCTTGCGGGCAGGGCGCACTCGCGCACGGTTCGGTCGGCGCCAGGCGCGCGATCATCGGTATTCCAGGAAGAGAACTGGCGTTGGGCCGGAATGCCGTGTCCAGCATGCCGAGCGGCTTGAAAATTCGATCCTGCGCGAACACATCCAGCGGCTGACCGCTGACCCGGCTCACGATCTCACCCAGCAGAAAGAAATTGATGTCGCTGTACACGAACCGCCGGCCGGGCGGATCGGTCAGCACTTCTTCGCACGCGCGCCGAATCGCTTCGTCGCGCCCCTCCCAGGGCTCACCCAAATCGAGATCGGGACGCAGCCCGGACATGTGTGTCAGCAGGTCGCGAATCGTCACGCGCTCTTTGCCGTACTTCGCAAACTCGGCAATGAAGGCCGCCACCGGATCGGTCAGCCGAATGCGGCCTTCCTCCACCAGCATCATCACCGCCGGCGTCGTCGCGACGACTTTCGTGAGCGATGCGATATCGAAGACCGTGTCCAGCGTCATCGGTTCGGGCGACGGGACAATCGCCCGCTGGCCGTAGGCCTTGCGCCACACAACCGAGTCTCCGCGGCCGATGACGACGACGGCGCCGGGCAACTGATGCTGCGCGATGGCATCCGCGACCGCCGCATCGATCCGGCTCAAGCGGGCCCGGTCGAAGCCGGCGACGGGCTTTGTCTGTGCGGGCAGGCTCACGCCGGCGGCGATTGCCAATGCCGCCATGGCCGCCCATCGTCCCGCGCGCATGCGAACCGGCATCAGGCGTAGAGTATCGCGGCCCGTCCGGTTGCTTACACGCCCGAGACAGGAAAGACTTGATGTAACCAATGACGATGCGAGTGAGCGGAAGCCACGAGCCACGCGAACGCCGCGTGGCTTGCCCAAGGGCTTTTCAGTGGAGGCGAGTTACGCGAGTGAGCGTGCAGGAGGTCCGGGGGCAAAGCGCCCGGATGAAAGGATGATCAGCAGAGGCACGGGCTTTCCCGTCGCCGTGATTCCCGGCATTCAGGGCCGGTGGGAATGGATGACGCCCACGATTGACGCCCTGGCGGCCGGTCATCGCGTCATCACGTGGTCGCTGACCGATTTGCGGCCGGAGCGCCGATCCGACGGCGATTTCCTGGAGTGGATGCGGCCGATCGATCGGGCGCTGGACGCCACGCATGAGCGCCGGGTCTCGTTGATCGGCGTGTCGTTCGGCGGGCTGATCGCCGCCTGCTACGCCGCACGGCGTCCTGAGCGTGTCGCGGCGCTGATCCTGGCTTCCACGCCGTCACCGGTCTGGGAGCCGCGGCCGGGAGACGAATTCTGTCTCCGATTCCCGTGGCTGGCGTTCCCGTACTTTGCCGCCCGCGCGCTCCGCCGGCTATTGCCGGAGATTTACCACGCGCGCAACGCCTGGCCGCAGCGGGCGCAATTGGGCGCGGAGCATTTTGGCCGGGCCTTCCGCTCACCGTTCGCGCCGGGCCATGCCGCGCAGTGGGTCCGCGAGTGGAAGGCCCGCGACATCACCGGCGAATGCGCCCGCATCGTCGCGCCGACGCTGGTGGTGACCGGCGAACGGCATCTGGAGCACGTCGTGCCCGTCGAGCGCACGCTGCAATACACGCGCTTGATTCCGGGCGCCGAACACGTCGTGCTGGCGGGCACGGGCCACCTGGGCGTGATCACCCAACCGCACCGCTTCGCCGAAATCGCCGGACAGTTCATCCATGCGGCCAACGCGGCCGAGCGATCCGCGCCGGCGGCGGACGCCACTTCACAGCAGCCACGAGCACGTTATGCATCTTGATCTCAAGGGACCCGCCGGCCGTCTTGAAGCGCTCATCGAGTCGGGCGCGGGCACGCCGCGCGCGGCCGTGGTGTTCGGCCATCCGCATCCGATGTATGGCGGGACCATGCACACGAAAGCCGTCTACCAGGGCACGAAGGGCCTGGCACGCATCGGCTGTGCCGTGCTTCGATTCAACTTCCGCGGTGTCGGTCTCAGCGAAGGCACGTTCGATCAAGGCGAGGGCGAGATGGCCGACTACCGCTCCGCCCTTGAGTTCATGGCCGAGCAATTTCCGGGCGTGCCGCTGTGGACCGCCGGATTCTCGTTCGGCTCGTGGGTGGCGTTAGAGGTCGGCGCGAGCGATCCGCGCGTGTCCACGCTGATCGGCGTCGCCCCGCCTGTGAAGCGCGAGGGCTACACGTGGACGAACACGCTCGCGAGCGACAAACCCAAGTTCTTCGTCCAGGGCGACATGGACGAACTCTGTCCCATCAAGGATCTCTGGGCGTTCTACTCCAAGCTTCGCGAGCCCAAGGAACTGGTCGTCATCGAGGGCGGCTCGCATCTGTTTGAGGGGAAGACGCGCGAGGTGGGCGAGGCGTTGGAGGATTTGCTCGGAGACTTTGAGTAGCCGATCGACGCCTTTCAAGCCGCACGGTCGTGATTTGCCCAGGCCCCAGTTCGACCACACCGGCCCCTGGCTCAAGCCGTTCGAGCAGAGCAACGTCCCAGCCTTGATCGACGGGCGGATTGATCACGAGGGCCGCCAGATACTTTCCTTCCGGCAAGCCGGCTATCTTGAATGACTTGTCATCGTCGATCAATGTGACTCGCACGCGTCGTGAGCCCGGAGTCCAGTACCGCCGATCCGATGGAAAGGCGACGACCACCGCACTCGCCGCTGACACGCCGACGGGCAGCTCCACGTCACCCGCCAGCGTGGCCAGTCGTCGATTGTCGGCCACGGTCACGATCACGTCACGGATCTGCTGGCCGGCTCGGACCTCGAGTGCTCCGTCGATCGTCTCGGCTCCGTCAACGACCACGGACCTGATGTGCCAGGAGGTGCCGGCGATCGATTCAAGCAGCCCGATGACATACCGATCGGGTGCGACACCGATAAAGTCGAACGCGCCGTCCTGAATCCTGAAACTGGGCCCCGCGTCATTGAGGCTGTGCTCACCGTCCAGGTCGAGACGTATTCTGGGGGTGACGACCCCCTGAGGCGATTCGACGACAAGCTTGCCGCTGACGCTGGCTGAGGAATTGGGAGTCAGGGAGATCGGAACAACACCGGCGCCCTGGATTTCAACCAGTGCGTCCCCACTTCGCCCCTTGCCGCATCCGGAATAGTCGTACGATGCGAAATAGCGGCCCGGCAGGAGATTTCTGAAGACGAACCGGCCGTTCTCTTGTGTGGGCCACATCCGGCGGTCCGAGGACTCGTCAACGCCGGCAGGATCCCGGTATTGCACCAGCATCAGCGATTGGCCAACCTCGTCGTCGCACGGTTGATCGACGGAGGCCTCGATCGTCGCCATCTGGCGAACGCGGCGCTTCATGACGATATTCACGCCCTCGTGTCGTTCGCCGGCTCCAACGGTCACGCCATTCCGCTGATTGGCGTCGACAACTCCCGGCATCGAGCCAAACTCGTCCACGCGGACAAGCGCCGCCGATCCGTCGCCCAGCCGCCGTGCGCCTTCGTCTGCCCACAGCGCTTCAGCCGAGGCGGTCACGACATATGTTCCGGATCGGAGCTCAAAGAAGCGATAGCGCCCGAAGGGATCCGATTGGACCGTCAGTCCGCCAAGGTCAGACAGGACAGTCCTGCCCTCTTCCGACCTCCAGCGCCGCGCGGTCACGGTGGCGGCCGCGGCCGGTTCGCCATCGGCATTCATGACCATTCCCGCGATCACGGCGCCTCGGGGCATGGTGACGACAACGGCCCGCCGCTGCCCCGCGGCAACCGCAACCAGCCGGCCGCGATCGAGCCCCAGGAGTCGGCCGTACACGGTGTCGATGTACGCCGGCTTTTCCACCCGAATCTCGAATGGCGTAGACGGCACTCCGGCAAAGTCAACGCGGCCGTCGTCGTCAGTGCTTTTCTCGACCGTGCTGGCATATGGCCGGACATCCAGATAAACCCGCGCCCGGGGAACCGGCGTGCCATCCTGATCGACCACGGTCACGCACAGATCGCCACCGCCAGTGTCCCTGACGGCCTGTACGTGAACCACGGCGGTGACGGCGACGATAATGGCCCAGTATCGAAGGCGCGTCATGACTATCGAGGCTCACGAGCACGCATGGTCACATCTTTCGTGATCGAGCCGCCGGGATTGAGTTGTACACGGTCCGCACGGGCGGCAATCACCGTCAACATCGGCCGAGTCGGCCAGATGTTCATCTCGTCGTCGGACACGGCGGCCAGCATGTAGCCGCCGCTTGCCAGAGCCGGTAGTTCATACGTGCCGTTGACGGCGACCCTCACAGCAGCGAATCGCGAACCGCCTGGGGGCGGATCGATCCATGCCGCCGGGTCCTGCGGAAAAGCGACCACCCAGCCTTCGCGCGCGAGCTTGCCGAGATGATTGCGCACCACGCCACCACCCGCAGTCGTTCGACGTGAAACGGTCACGACGACACCCGAGATGTCTTCAGCACCGACCTCGAACGGTACGTTCACGAGGTCGCGGGTGCCAAGGACGGCTTCTCCAGGCGACGCCGGATGCGTCGGAGGCCACACGCAGAGCCGGTATTTTCCAGGCTTGACACCGGGAGCCGAGAAACGATCGCCGGTGACATCTTCGTTCCCCGCGAGCGCTCGCACACAGCCGAGTACGTTGCCGGCTGAAACGACGGCAATGATGGTGTGGGAAATCTCGGCTGGCGTAAGGTCCGGACTTTGAATTACTCCGGAAATGGTCGACGTGCGCTGTGTCGCTATCGACAGATCAGACACACCAGACGGGCCAACCGAAATGGCCGTTGCCGACCATCCCAAGACGGGGTCACGCCCAGGAATGTTTACGAAGGGGTGATTTCCAAATGATGCAACTTCCAGAACGTACTGGCCGACGGGGACACGAGTAAAGGTGAAGTGGCCGCCGGTACGGACGATGCCTTCCTGGCGATACGCGGTACCGGGAATGGTCAGGCTCACAGACGAAATCGCGGTGGCTGAAATCAACGTGCCGGAGACGCTCGCTGTCGGGACCGCGACGAGCCGGAAGTCCACGGCAGGCCGATCTTCGCCAGCCCCGACAACGATCGGCGTCGCGAGATCCCGGTTGCGGACGCCTGGGTAGAACGTCGTCACGTACGTTGCTGACGCGTCGTCATTCCGAGCCGCCGGAACAGGCTGGTAGTTCTCGTACCGCGAGTCAAATGCGATCGAGCCGAGGTACTCACCGGCGCGGACCATCGCGACGTACTGTCCGCGATCGTCTGTGCACGGCCGTGTCTCGGGCTCCCAGCCCCGTTCGGCGTAGTCCTCGTAGTCGCTGTTGAGCCAGGACGTTCCGGGAGTCTGGCGTTCGAACGTCAGGCACACGTTGACTGCCGGCGCGCCCAATTCATCAACAACCGTTCCGTGAATGATCGCCGGCCGATAGAGCGGGACGATGAGACCTTCAATGGCGTCGTTGTCACCGATCCCGATCCCCGCCGGATATCCACCGGCAGTTCTCCGCACGCCGAACGCGCCGGCCGGATACCCGGCCTTTGATGCCTTGACCTGATAGGCGCCCGGGGCAACGTTCTCGAACGCGAACTTCCCGTCCGCGACCGTCAGAACATTGGGCGGCCCACCGGCCATCGCGAGGCACGGTTCGCACCACTTGTCCTGGTCGATCGCCAGCTTGACGATCACGCCGGCCAACGGCCGCCCGGTCGTCCCATCGACAACGGTGCCCGCGATACGTCCGCCGCTGCGGAATGGGCCCGCACTGATGGCGGGCGCGACAAAGACACTCGCTGATAGCGCCAGGACCATCGGCCACCCAGCCCCCGCGTATCCCGCCCCCATGTGATTGGAACGGAGAGCCGGCCGAACCTTGCGGAGGACCTTTGGACCGGACCCTTGGACCTTTGGACCGAACCCGACGAACCCTTGGACCGAACCCTTGGACCTTTGGCCCATGGACCCTTGGACCAATATGATCGTGCCCAATGCCGAAAGGCGCCCAGTGGCTAATCCGGGAATCCCCCGCTGACGAAGTCTTCACTCCAGAGAAACTGAGCGAAGACCATCGCCTGATCGCGCGAACCGCCCAGGAGTTCGTCGCCAACGAAGTCGCGCCTGCGCTGCCGGATCTCGAAAAGAAGAACTGGACGGTCGCGCGCAGGCTTGTGGCGCGCGCGGGCGAACTCGGGCTGCTGGGCGTGGATGTCCCCGAGCCGCTCGGCGGCGCCGGGTTCGACAAGGCCGCCGCCATTGTCGTGGGCGACGCGGTCGGCGACGCCGCCAGCTTTGCCATGGCCTATGGCGCGCAGGCCGGCCTCACCATGATTCCGATCCTGTGTTTTGGCACGCCGGCACAGCAGCAGCACTACTTGCCGCGCATCATCAGCGGCGAGCTCATCGGTGCGTACTGTTTGAGCGAATCTGGTTCGGGCTCAGACGCGCTCGCCGCGCGCGCGAAGGCCGTCAAGCAGGCCGATGGCTCGTGGCTCCTCACCGGCGAGAAGATGTGGATCACCAACGGCGGCTTCGCCGACCTCTTCATCGTCTTTGCCAAGGTCGACGGCGAGCACTTCTCCGCGTTCATCGTCGAGCGCGGCTTCCCCGGCGTGACGAACGGCAAGGAAGAACACAAGATGGGCCTGCACGGGTCGTCCACGACGCCGCTCGTGCTGCAGGACGCGAAAGTGCCGGGGGCGAACCTGCTGGGCGAGGTCGGCAAGGGCCACAAGATCGCGTTCAACGTGCTCAACTACGGCCGATTCAAACTCGCGGCGACGTGCACGGGCGTCGCGCGAGCCACGATCGGCGAAGCGGTGCGGTACGCGCTCGGCCGGCGCCAGTTCGGGCAGCCGATCGCGTCGTTCGGCGCCATCCGATCCAAGCTCGCGGAAATGACGCTGCGGCTCTATGCCGTCGAGAGCATGCTGTTTCGGACGACCGGCCTGATCGATCGCGCGATTGCGGCCTCAGGGACGCACGACGACGGTCAGGCGATTGCGGCCGCGCTGGAGGAATTCGCGATCGAAGCGTCGCTCCTCAAGGTCGCCGGCAGCGAGATGGCGGACTTCGTGGTTGACGAGAATGTCCAGATTCACGGTGGAAACGGCTTTGTCGGAGACTATCCGGCCGAGCGGCGCTACCGCGACGCCAGGGTCAATCGCATCTTCGAGGGTACGAACGAAATCAACCGCCTGATTCTGCCGGCCACGCTGATCAAACGAGGCACGAAAGCGAATCCCGGCCTGATCGATGCCATGCAGGCTGTCCGCCATGATGAGGTGACGGCCGCGCCGCAGGATGTGGCGACGAGCCTGCGTCAGACGGTACTGCTGGCTGTGGGATTGGCCATGGATACGCACGGCGACAACCTGCCGAAGGAGCAGGAAACCCTGATGGCGCTGGCGGACCTGATGATCGACGCCTTTGGCGCCGACAGCGCCACGCTTCGCGCCTCGCAGGCCGCCGCCATCTCGCATCCGCTTGCCGCGCTTCATGCCGATGCCGCCAGCGTCATCGCGCACGATGCGGGCCTGCGCGCGGAGGCGACGGCGCGTACGCTGTTCGCGTCCATGCTGAACGGCGAGGCCCAGCGCGCTGCGCTCGCAGCCTTACGGCGTCTGCTCGACGTGCCGCCGGTGAACACGATCGCGGCGCGGCGGCGCCTGGCGGATGCGGTCACGTCCCGTCGCGGCTATCCGTTCGGCGCATAATCAGGCATGCTCGCGGCTGTCCGGCTGGTCTGTCTGTTTTCCGTCCTTGCGCTGGCAGCCTGTACGTCCGGGCCGGGCCCGGTTGACGAAGCCCCGTACCTGGACAGCATCCGCGCCTCACGCGCCGAGAAGGACACGATGCTGCGGACCGATCGGGATTCGCCCATCCCGGCCGGCGAGCGCGCGACATTTCCCGGCCTGCCCTATTTCGACGTCAGTGAGGAGTATCGCGTCCCGGCGTCGCTCCGGGAACTGAACGCCGTGTCTCCCGTGATCATCGAAATGCAGGAAACGGACGGGAAGACCGCGAAAATGCGCAAGGTTGGATCGCTGGCGTTTTCGATCAAAGGCGCGCCGTACACCCTGACCGCGTTTGCCGAACTGGATGACCGCTCGATGGAACGGCTGTTTGTGCCCTTCGGCGATCTCACGAATGGAACGGAGACCTACAAAGGCGGCCGGTTCCTGAACCTGACTCGCACGCCGACCGGCCTGTACGACCTGGATTTCAATCGGGCCTATCACCCGTACTGTGTCTACAACCCGAGCTGGATCTGTCCGGTCCCGCCGCACGAGAATCGTCTGCTGGTCGCCATTCCTGCGGGCGAGAAGCTCCCTGCAAAGGCAGCCGGCGGGCTTTAGCCCGCCGTTGGCTGCAGGTTACGCGTGTCCCCATGTTGACATCGCGCTTTTCCGCCCTCGCCGCCGAGTTTCAGGCCGCGGCGGCCGATGAGCCGATCGACCTCGCGCGCGCCGCGCTGATCATCGCCAAGCTCGAGTATCCGGACCTGGATCCGGGACCGTCTCTCGCCAAGCTCGCGGATCTCGCGGCGCGGACGGCGGCCGCGCTCGAGCCGCTGGCTGAAGCCCCCGCCTCCATGCGCCTGGCCGTGGTGGCCGAGCAACTCTTCGATGAGGAAGGCTTCGCGGGCAACCGGGCGCACTACGACGACTATCGGAACAGCCTGCTCAACCAGGTGCTCGATCGGAAGCTCGGCATCCCGATCACGCTCGCGCTCGTGTTCCTGGAAGTCGCCAGGCGCGCCGGCGTGCGCGCGCACGGCGTCAGCTTCCCTGGGCATTTTCTGGTTCGGGGCGTAGACGATGAGGGGGATCGGCCGCTGATTCTGGATCCATTCAACGGCGGCCGTCCGCTCGGCGAATCTGACTTGCGCGCGCTCCTGTCCAGCACGGCGGGTGACGACACGGTCTATACGGAAGACTTGTTGCGGCCGTGCTCGCCGCGCCAACTGCTGGCGCGCATGCTCAACAACCTCAAGCGCACGTACGTGGAGCTGCGATCCTTCCCGCAGGCGTACGCGGCAACCAATCTGATCCTGGCTGTGGATCCGACGCTCCTCTCAGAGCTGCGCGATCGCGGTTTGCTGGCCTATCACCTGGACGACTACACGTCCGCGCTGCGCGACCTGGAGGACTTCGTCAAGCTCCACGCCTGGACCGACGAGTCCAACAAGGAAGAGCGCGACCAGATCTGGACGCACATCAAGAATCTGCGGCGGCGGGTGGCGGGGTTCAATTAGGCCAAGGGCCGCCGGGCTGAAGCCCGGCGGCTCACGGCCTCATTGGATTGGTTTTCCCCAGTGTTTCTGCATGAACTGGTCCATCCGGCCCAACAGCTGCAGCCAGCGACCGTAGATCAATGAATCGTGCACGTCATCCGGCTGCACGAGCAACTCGTACTCCACATTGTGCGCGCGCAGCAGACTCACCAGCCCGACCGTCTGCGCAAAGTACACGTTCCGATCGTCGTCTCCCTGAATGATGAGCACCGGAGACTTCCACTTGTCGATGTTCGAAATCGCCGACGACTGGTACGACAACGTGGCCGGATCGAGCGAGCTGCCGTAGAGGTGTACGCCGGCGTAGTCGATGCCGAGCGAGAAGATGTCGGAGTTCCGCGCGAGCGCCTGCGCCGTCAGCAGGCCGCCGTACGACAGGCCGTAGATGCCGATGCGCTTCACGTCCACGTCCGGGCGCGACTTCAGATACTCGGCGCCCGCGAGCACGTCCTGATACTCCGAGTTGCCCCGCAGATTGGTGCGCTCCGCGTTGCGGAACGATCGGCCGTATCCCACGCCCCCTCGATAGTTGATCGAGAGCACGACATAGCCCTGGCTCGCCAGCCACTCATTCATCGCGTAGAACTGGTGGTAGACGTACATGTAGTGATAGCCGAGCAGCATCTCGCGCACGGGACCGCCGTGCACGAAGATCATCGCGGGCCGCTTTTCGCCGGGCCGGATTCCCTTCGGCACAAACAGCTGATTGTGAATGTCGAAGGCCTTGTCGGCCGGATGCGTGATGATGAGCTCCGGCTCCACGTGCGCGTCCGCCGGAAACCCGGGCCGCGATGCCGGGAACACAATCTTCTGTGTGGCGCCCGGCAGATCCCACAGGCCGACCGAGTTCGGCATGTTCCACGAGGCGCTGATCGTCGCGAGTCCTTTGCCGGACGCGATCGGCACCGGCCACGTCTCGATACCTTTGCCCGTCGTGACCTGCTTCGGCGTACCTCCGCCAGCGGGCACGGCCCAGATGTGGCGACGCTCGATGTCCTGCGCGTTCGTGCAGTAGTAGAACGTCTTCCCGTCGGGCGAGATTGCGGCGTCGGTCGGCAGTTCGATCATGCCGTCCGTCGTCGTCAGCAGCACCGGCTTGGCGCCGGGCATCAGGGCCATGCTGTAGTAGCGCTCCCACTCGTCGGGAGCCTGCGCCGCGGTCTTGAAGAACAGGTGATCGCCGACCACCTGAAAGTTCGGCAGCGTCGCATACCGATCGCCCGGCACGCCGTGCCAGATCTCCGCGGCGGTGTTGTTCGTGACATCGCCCTTGAGCAGCGCGTAGCTGTACCCGCCCTTGAGCGTTGACGTCATCAGGCCGGGCACATTGGCCGCGACGGCCGGCCGATTGTTATTGGCCTGCGGCTGGCCGGGCGCGGTCGTTCCGACGGCCGCTCCACCACCGCCACCACGCCCACCGCCGCCGCCACCACCGCCTCGTCCGGCCCCACCGCCAGTGGCGCCGCGACCGGCCGCGCCATTCGCCGGCGGCACGTACGCCGGCCCCGCCGGGAGGCCGAGTCCGCCCATGCCAGGCTGCGATTGCTGACCGAACGGCGCGCCCGGGCGGCGAATGAAGAGGATGTGCGTCCGATCCAGCCAGGTCGGACTCGTATCGCGATCGGTGGTGGGATCCATGTAGCTGACCGTCCGCGTGGCGACGTCATAGATCCCGATGAAGCCGTGGTCCACGCGGTTGGACGCGAAGGCGATTTTCGATCCATCAGGTGACCACACCGGATTGCCGTTCGTCCCATGCGCCCTGATGAACGGCGCCTCGCCGCGATCCATCGCGCTCGCACCGGCCGGCGCCGGAAGTTTCGCGCGGTAAATCTGGCCGTCCCTGACCCACAGCATCGAGCTGCCGTCAGGAGCCAGCTGTGGATTGTTCGCCTCACCGACGCGCCATGACACGCCGGGATTGGCGACCTTCGCGGCCCACACCGCCTCGTCGCCGCCATCGGGATCGCCGGACGGATTCGCGTTCCAGCCGTCACGATTCGGGGCGCTGCCCCGGACAAAGATGACCGTCGATCCGTCGTCTGAGATCCGCAAGTCCGTCATGTCGACGCCGTCGTCCTTCAGGAATGCGGTGACTCTCACCGGCGCGAATTGGGGCGCGGCGGCGGTATAGACGTTGCGTTTCCCGCGTTCGTACGCGATCCACGCGATCCGATCCGCCTTCTTCGCGGACACCAGCTCCAGCGGCGACGAGGCGCCCAGGAATTGATCGATGGTCGGCCCAACGGCCCCCGTGGCCTGCCCGGCGCGGGGCGACGCGCCGGCGATCAACACAACGGCCACGGAAATGATGGGAAGCAGACGTAAATGGCGCATGTGAATTCTCCGGAAAATGGGAGCGTAACACGAGGCCGAAAACGAGGCCGGGCCTCATTTCCTTCTGGGCCGCCTGGAAATGAGGCCCGGCCTCGTTTTCGGCGAGAATCCCCCGATGAGTCCGCGCATGACCGCAACCGCCGTCCTGGCCCACCTGAAGCGCCGGGGCTCGGCAAAGGACCGCGACGGCATGGCGCGCTATGGGATCGTGGCCCCGAAAGTCTTCGGCGTCTCGGTTGGCACGCTTCGGGACCTGGGCAAGCGGATCGGCCGCGACCATGAGCTGGCCGTCGAGTTATGGAAATCAGACTGGTATGAGGCGCGGATGCTGACGGCGTTCATCGAAGACCCGGCGTGCGTCACACCGGCGCAGATGGATCGCTGGGCCAAAGACTTCGACAACTGGGCCATCTGCGACGCCCTGTGCTTTCACCTGTTCGACAAGACGCCGCACGCCTGGGGGCGCATCGCGGCCTGGAGCCGCCGGCGCGAGGAATTCGTGAAACGAGCGGCGTTCGCGCTGCTCGCCGGCGTCGCCCTGCACGATAAGAAGGCGCCTGACACGCCATTCCTGAACTCGCTGCGGCTCATCGAACGCGCGGCCACCGACGAGCGCAACTTCGTCAAGAAGGGCGTGAGCTGGGCGCTCCGTTCGATCGGTCACCGCAATCTGAAATTGCACACGGCGTGCGTGTCAACCGCCCGGAAGCTTGCCGCCTCCCCCCATGCGACGGCCCGCTGGATCGGCAAGGACGCCCTGAGCGACCTGTTGCGTCCCCAGATCCGGAAAAAAGTCGCCCTGTGAACCCCGGGCGGGCCGCGCGCGTAAACTCCCCGTATGGCAGCCTTGATTCAGGACATCAGATACGGCGCGCGCCTCCTGGTGCGCCATCGTGGGTTTACCGTGGTGGCGGCGCTGGTGCTGGCGCTCGGCATTGGCGCCAATACGGCGGTCTTCACCGTCATCAATGGGATGCTCCTGAAGCCCAGACCGGGCGTCGCGGATTCGGAGCTGGCCAGCGTCTTTTCACGCGATCGATCGCAAGCCGACACGTATCGGGCATTTTCGTACCCGAACTACGCTGACCTCCGCGATCGCCAGCTGTTCGCCTCGCTGGCCGCGCACAACTACGCCATGGTCGGCGTCGCCGAAGGCACGACGACCCGCCGCGTCTTCGCGGACGTCGTCACCGCCAACTATTTCGACACGTTTGGATCGCCACTCTTCAAGGGCCGCGCGTTCACGCTGGAGGAAGAGCGGCCGGGGGCGGAAATACCCGTCGCGATTGTCAGCTACGGCGCGTTTCAGCGGATGGGCGGCACGGATGCCGTGATCGGCTCGACGGTGCGCGTGAACGGCCGGGTCTTCAACATCGTCGGCGTCGCCCCCAGAGGATTCGGCGGGCCGATGGTCATCATCACGCCGGAGCTGTTCCTGCCGACCGGCGTCTATGACTCCATTACCAACGATTTTCTGAAGGAAGGGCTGCCCACGACTCTTTCCGACCGCCGCCACCATGCGCTGGTCCTGGCCGCCCGGTTCAAACCCGGCGACTCGATTGCATCCGTCACGCCCGCGCTCGCCGTGGCCAGCGCGCAACTCGAGAAGGCGTATCCCGGCGAGAATCACGACCAATCGCTGCTGCTGGCGCCGATGTCGCGCATGTCGGTGAGCACACGGCCGGATCAGGACACCGGCATCGGGACGATGGTCGTGCTGTTGTTCTCGATGTCCGGCCTCGTGCTGCTGGTGGCGTCGTTCAACCTCGCCAACATGCTGCTGGCGCGCGGGAGCTCCAGACAGAAGGAATTCGCGGTCCGGCTGGCTCTTGGCGGCAGCCGGTTCAGGCTCGTGCGGCAATTGCTCGCCGAGAACGTGGTCCTCGCCCTGGTGGGCGGCGCCGTGGCCACCGTCGCCGCGTGGTGGGCCACGCGGCTGTTGACGACTTCATTGAGCACGAGCTTCCCGGTTCCCTTGCGGTTCGACACGGCACCGGACGTCAACGTCATGGTCGCCACGATTGGGCTCTGTCTGTTCGCCGCGCTGCTCTTTGGCCTGGGACCGGCCCTGCGCCACGCGCGCACGGACGCCGTTCCGGAACTCAAGGATCAGGCCGGTGAAATCGCCGGCGGCCGCCGCCGCTCGCGATTCGCCATCCGGAATGTGCTGGTGATGGGTCAGTTGGCGCTGTCCCTGGTCACGCTGACGGCGGCCGGCCTGTTCATCCGGTCCGCGATGGAATCGGCCGACGCCGATCCGGGATTCACGCTCGATCGCGGCATTATGGCCAACGTCGATCCGTCGCTGGCCGGGGCCAACGAGATCGCGACGCGTCAGTTTTACGAGAAGGCCATGCCGCGCCTGCGCAGTATCCCGGGCGTGGTCTCCGCGAGTCTCGGCTCGCAGATGCCGTTCAGTGAATTCACTTCGACCAACGAGGTGCAGAAACCGGGCGCCCCGCTGCGGAAAGCGGCGACCGGGACCCAGTCGATGGGCACCAACGCCGACGCGAAGGAGTCTGTCGAGGGCCTGATCGATTCGATCGCCACGTCCATCGGCGCGGACTATTTCAAGACGATCGGCCTGGAGCTGAAACGCGGGCGCGAGTTCACGACCGCCGAGGAACTGACGGCCAGCGAAAACCGGATCGCCATCATCGACGAGACGCTGGCCGAGCGCCTGTTCGGCAAGAGCGAGGCGCTGGATCAACTGGTGCAGTGGCAGGTGGGGCGCGCGGACAGCAGCAAGACCGTCGTCGCGCGCGTCGTCGGCGTCGTGGCGCCCAGTCATCATCAGTTGCTCGAGAGCGAAATGTGGCCGCACATCTACACTCCGCTCGGCCAGGACTTCCGGTCGTCGCTGTACATTCATCTGAAGACGTCCCAGCCAACCGCTGACGCCGAGTCCGCCATGCTCCCCGACATCCGCCGCGAATTGCTGGCCGTCGAGCCGAGCCTGCCGATCATTGCACTCGAAACGCGGCCCATGTTCCGCGAGCGCAATTTCGTCCTCTGGATTCTGCGCGCGGGCGCCGCCGTGTTCCTGGCGTTCGGCGCACTCGCGCTGTTCATGTCCGTCATCGGCGTCTATGGCGTCAAGTCCTACGTTGTCGCCCGCCGCACGCGCGAAATCGGCATCCGCGTGGCGCTCGGCGCCACACCGCGCAACGTCGTGGGCATGGTGGTCCGCGACGGATTCGTGACGACCGTGATCGGGCTCACGATTGGACTCGGCCTCTCGATCCTCGCTGGGCTCGTGCTGCGGAACCTGCTCTTCGGTGATGCCCGCTTCGACGCGCCTGTGATCTTCGGCGCCATCGTTGCGCTCGGGATTTCCGCGGCGCTGGCGGCATGGTTGCCCGCAAGACGGGCGACCCGGGTGGCGCCGACGATGGCGCTTCGTACTGAGTAGGTCCAAGGGTCCACGGTCCAAGGGTGCAAGGGTTCGGTCCTCAGGGTCCAAGGGTCCGGTCCA
>DASUGC010000111.1:0-55585 GCA_036274235.1 Vicinamibacterales bacterium | reverse complement strand
GGGGCCCCACCCCCGAACGCTCCTCGCGCCTCTTCTTTTTAGGCTCGCGGCTTCTCGCCGCTCGTCTTTTAAACTCGCGGCTTCTCGCCGCTCGCGGCGCTCGGCCGCTCGTCGCCCTCGCTACGCTCCGGGGCCTCGCGGACTTTCTTTTAGTTGCGTTTGGGGCCCCACCCCCAAACGCTCCTCGCGCCTCCCGGCGCTCGGCCGCTCAGCGCCCTCGCTACGCTCGGGGCTTCGCGGTCTGTTTTATTAGTTGTTCCCGTCGTTCTCGTCGTTACCGTCGTTTTCGAAACGGCATCTCCAGCGACCCGTACACAATCGCGCCTTTGTCGTGCACGTCGCCGCGCGTGAATGGGACGGCGAGGCCGACGACGACCTGGCGGTCGCCGAAGTTCCAGCCTGTCCGGAACCCAGGCGACACGATCACAATGTTTTCGCGCACGGCGTCGATCTGCGACGCGCTTTGGCCGTAGGTTTCGAACATCGCCTGAAACATCGGCGTGATGGCCCAGTTCGCGCTGGCGGCCCAGCTGGGGATGTTGGTCCACTCCGCCGGCCGTGCATTCGATTCGACGCGATCCTTGATCCAGGTGGCACCGGCGTTACCGTGCAGGTATAACCGGCCGAATGCGCGGCTGAATGGCAGATTGAACTGCCAGCCCGGATCCGAACCCACGCGCGTGCGCCGCTCCTCGCTCGACGGCAGAATCACGCTGACTCTCGGGGAAAAGGCCGGCAGCTTGCCCTCGGTCCATAGCTGGAAGCGGTAATTCAGGAGGATGTCTCCCATCGCCGCATCGCCGGAAACCATGCTGGCCGGCAGCGTGTAGGAGAACTGATGGCGCAGGCTCCGGACGGGCCATTCCTGTGTAAACGCCCCATCCCACCGCCGGTCGGTCGAGCGCGTCACCATGAAGATGTTTTGGAATACCCCTGGGTCCTGGTTGAAGGCCTCCTCCACTAGAAATGAGTTGTCGGTGATGCCGAATCGGGGCTTGGGGGCCGGGGCCTGGGCGTTCGCGACGGCCGGCAGGCTCAGAAGGATGGCCACGGCGAAAATGACACCGGGGTCAGGGGCGTACCGCTTTTCCACAGGCCTACACGTTATCCCGAAGGACCCGCGCCCCCAAGCCCCTTGCCTGGTGTCTAAGCACCCAGCCAGCGTCTTTCCGTATAGACTATGGCCCTTAATATCGCCGCGCGCGAACGGCGTGCGGAGAGAATCGGCTCCCCCGGCTGCCGCAAGCGAGCCGTGCGAGCGAGCCGCGCGAACGGAGCGGGGCCAAGGGGCCCCCGCGAGTGAGCGCGTCAGGGGGGTCTGGCGGGGACGAAGTCCCCCCAGTTTAAAAAAAGGAGTTCGCATGCAGATCGAGGAACGAGTCGTCAACAACGTGACGATTCTCGACCTGAAAGGCAAAATCACACTCGGCGAGGGCGACGAAGTCCTCAAGGACAAGATCAACTCGCTGATCCAGCAGGATCGCAAGAAGATCCTGCTGAATCTGGGCGAAGTGCCGTACATCGACAGCGCGGGCCTCGGCGAAATCGTCCGCACGTATACAACGGTGAGCCGACAGGGCGGACAGCTCAAACTGGTCCATCTGACCAAGCGCATCACGGACCTGTTGATGATCACCAAGCTCCTGACGGTCTTCGAGACGTTCGAGTCGGAGTCGGACGCGCTCAAGAGCTACTCCTGACGCCGGAGCGGAGCCGGCGCTCCGCTCTGCCCAACCCATGCACCTGGTCCGCGCGATGCGCCCGCGGCAATGGACGAAGAACGTCCTTGTCTTCGCGGGCCTGATCTTCGGGCAGAAGCTGACCGATCCCGTGTCAGTGCAACTGGCGATCACCGCCTTCATCGTCTTCTGCCTGTTGTCGAGTTCCGTCTATCTCCTCAATGACGTGCACGATCGCGAAGCCGATCGCCTGCACCCGGCCAAGGCGAGCCGCCCGATCGCCTCCGGCGCGCTCAGCATCGGCGCCGCGATTGGCGCGGCGGCGGTGCTCGCCGCCGTGTCGCTCGGCACCGCGTTCTGGATCAACCACGTGTTCGGCGCCGTGGCGACCGCCTACCTGGCCCTGATGACCGCCTACACCTTCTGGGCCAAACACATCGTCATTCTGGACGTCCTCCTGCTGGCGGCGGGGTTCGTGCTGCGCGCGGCGGGGGGCGCCGCGGCAGTCCAGGTGACGTTCAGTCACTGGCTGCTGTTGCTGACCCTGCTTGGCGCGTTGTTTCTCGGCCTCAGCAAGCGGCGCGCCGAGATCGTCGCGCTCACCCACACGGCAGGCTCGCACCGAAGAAGCCTCGCCGAGTACAGCCCCTATCTCCTTGATCAGATGATCAGCGTGGTGACCGCGTCCACCCTGCTGGCCTACGCGTTTTACACGATCAGTCCCGACACCGAGCAGCGATTCGGCACGGCGCAGTTGATTTGGACCGTGCCGTTCCCGCTGTACGGCATCTTCCGGTACCTTTATCTCGTTCATCAGCGTGACGGCGGGGGAAGCCCATCCGACACGCTCCTCGAGGATCGCCCCGTGCAGATATGCGTGGCGCTGTGGGCCGCTTCGGTGGTCCTGATCCTCTACGGGCCGTGGCGATGACCGCCCGGAGCCAAGGAATGTCATATGTCTGACCTACACGTGCGATCTGACTCGGTCGATGTCGAGCAGATCATGAAACAGATTCGCGCGCGCATCCGCGAGAAACGCGGGGCCGACTACACGGACGCCGAGCTGCAGCAACTGGCCAGCGTCAAGCTCGAGCAGTTCGCCGACCCGAGCAACCTGCGATCCGATCTGCTCGAGCAGTTCCGGCAGCGCAGCAACGAGCCCTCCACGTATCACCGCCACCGCGGACCGCGCCGCTGGATGCTCATGCTGGCGCATCCCATTCTCAAGCGGGTCCAGAAACAGTTGATGGCGGATCTCAATCTGTACTTCGAGATCATCCACAACCTGGTCGTCGAGGTGACGCGACTCGGAATCGAGACGCAGAACCTCAAGATGAAAGTGGAAGCGCTGTCGAGCCGGCTCGACTTCGATGAACGGCGCGCCAAGTCGCTTGAGGGCGTGGTGCAGTATCGATCGGGTACGACGGGTACGACGGGTACTACGGGTACGACAGGTACGGGTACGACAGGTACGAGCAGCCGCAGCCGCGGGTGGGTGCCGATTCCGCCGCCGCCGAAGATCGGTCCCGGCGCGCCGGTTCCGGCGGCCGGGACAGGCCAGGCTGCGAACGGCGGGGCGAGCACTTCGCCGGCGGGCGCGCCGGGCCAGCCAGGCGCCGCGGGCGCGCCCGGACAAGGTCAGGGACCGGGCCGGCCAGACGGCCGGCGACGTCGTCGCCGCCGGCGGCGGCGTCCGGGTCAGAACCTCGCGGACAGCCCGAATGCCGCCGGTCAGTCCACGCAGCAGTCCAACGCGCCGGCCGACGCCGGTCACGAGCCGCCGGAGGGTGACGACGGCCCGGATGATGAGGGCGGATCCGATCTGTGAGACTGGCGATCGTCGTCCAGCGGTACGGGACGGAGATCAACGGGGGCGCTGAATTGCTCGCACGGCATGTGGCCGAGCGGCTGGCGCGCTTTGCCGACGTCCAGGTGCTCACCACGTGCGCGCACGACTACGTCACGTGGCGCAACGAGTATCCGGCCGGCGAAGAGCGGGTCAACAACATCGCGGTGCGGCGGTTCCCTGTCAGGCGGACCCGGCATCCGCGCGAGTTTGGCCTCCGTTCGGAGTGGGTGTTCGAGCATGAACATTCTGTCGCCGACGAATTGAACTGGCTGCGGAGCGAGGGGCCGTACAGCCCTGCCCTCATCCGCCACATCGCACGTCACGAGGCGGAGCACGATTTCTTTGTGTTCGTCAGCTTCCGCTATTACCTGGCGTATCACGGGGCGCGCGCGGTGCCGGGCAAGGCGGTGCTCATTCCCACGGCGGAACGAGAGCCCGCGATTGGACTCAGTGTCTTCGCGCCGGTCATTGCCGGGGCGCGCGGCGTGGTCTATCTCACGCCGGAAGAGCGCGCGATGGTCGACGGCATCACGCATCGGAAGGGCTTGAGCAGCGTCATCGGCGTCGGGTCGAACATGCCGGACCGCCCGGAGCCCGGCCGATTCCGGCGCAAGTTCAATATCAAGCGGCCGTTCGCGATTTACGTCGGCCGGATCGATCCGAACAAAGGCTGCGCGGAACTGTTCGCGCACTTCCAGCAATATGCCGCCGCGTACCCGCAGGGCCTGGATCTCGTTCTGATCGGGTCCACACAGCTCGACGTGCCGTCGCATCCACGGATCCGGCACCTGGGGTACCTGCCAGACGAGGACAAGTTCGACGGCATGGCCGCGGCGGACGTCCTGATCATGCCGTCGCCCTTTGAGAGCCTGTCAATTGTCGTGCTCGAAGCATGGGGCCTTGGCAAGCCGGTGCTCGTCAACGGACGCTGCGACGTGCTGCGCGGCCAGTGCCTGCGCAGCCAGGGCGGACTGTTCTACGAAACGGCTCGCGAGTTCATCGAAGGCTTGCACTATCTGGACGCCACGGGACCGGCCGGCGTCATCCTGGGCCGGCAGGGTCGTGAATATTACCAGCGCTACTACACGTGGCCCTCGGTCGAACGAAAGTACCGCGACTTCTTCGAGCGCGTGTCGCGCGAGCCGGCCGGCACCGCGATGGCGCCGCTGCCGGGTTTCGTCGCCCGCCATCGGCGATCGCTGCCGCCGGCGCGCGCGGTGCTGGATGGCACTCCCTCCGGCGCGGTGTTGCGGTGAGACCGCGCGTCTTTCAAGTGCTGGCGTCGCTCGGCTACGGCGACGCCATCGGTCAACACGCGCTCAGCACGTTCCGCGTGCTCAGCGATGCGGGTTTTGACACCGACATCTTCGCGGAGACCGCGGACCCTCGACTGGAACATCTGACGCGGGACTATCGCGAGCTGCCCGAGGTCGTCCGGCCAGACGACGTCGTGATCGCTCAGTTCTCGCTGGGATCGCGCGCGTTGCGGACCGCCTACGCCGTTCCGAGCCGGATGATTCTCACGTACCACAACATCACGCCGCCGGAATACTTCCTCGGCGAGCATCCCGGCCTCGTCCGGCAGACCTTCCACGGCCGCCGCGAGTTGCGGGCGTACGCCTCGAGAGTCAGTCTCGCCCTCGGCGTGTCCGAGTACAACCGCCGCGAACTGGAGCAACTGGGATTCACGCCCACGGACATTCAGCCGCTCATTGCCGACTTCTCGCATCTGGACGCGACGCCCGATTCGCGCATCCTCGACGCGTTTGACGACGAGGCCGTGAACATCCTGTTCGTCGGGCGGCTGATCCCCAACAAACGCCCGGATCAGCTCATCCGGTACGTTCACGCCTATCGATTGCTGTCCCGGCGTCCGGCGCGGCTGTTGCTGGCCGGATCCCACGCGCACTTTCCCGATTATCGAGATGAGTTGTACGCGCTCGCGAGGCGGCTTGGCGGCGACGCACACGGCGTGCATATCCTCGGTCAGGTCAGCGCCGCCGAACTGACGGCGCTCTATGACGTCGCGGACGTCTTTCTATCCGCGAGCGAGCACGAAGGCTTCTGCGTGCCGCTCATGGAAGCGTTCTACAAGCGCGTGCCCGTGATCGCGCGGGCCGCGGCCGCCGTGCCCGACACCATGGACGGCGGCGGGCTCCTGTATGACAGGGACGATCCGCTCGAGGTGGCCGGCTTGATCGATGCCGTCGCGACGGACGAGGCGCTCGAGGCGCGCGTACTGCAGGCGCAGGACGCCGCGCTGGCGAGACTGCAGGCGACGGATTTCGCTGGGCAGACGATCGCTCATGTCGAGCGCGTGATCGCGGCGCCCGTCCGGACCTCGATTCCGATTGCGGCCGACTTCTGGCGTCAGTTTCAGCTGGCGGAGGAGCTGGACGTCATTCGTGAGACGCGGCCGTCCGCGTTTCAGTCGCTGCCGCCGGCCGCGGACACGGCCCCGGTCGCCGACGTGGTGGACCGCCGGTGATCGTCCACCAGTGGGTGCCATCGGCACACCAGGGCGACGCGGTGGGAGACCAGGCGCGGCGATTGCGCGATCTCTGCCGGGGATGGGGACACGAATCGGAGATCTTTGCGATCCACGTCGATCGCGCGCTCGAGTCGGACATTTACTCCTGGGAGGAGCCCGAGGCCCGCGACGCCGACGTGACCATCCTGCACTTCGCGACCGCCTCGCCCATGAGCGCCGCATTCGGACGGCTGCCGGGCGCGCGCATCCTCGCGTACCACAATGTGACACCGGCCCGATTCTTCGCGCCGTACGACGCCGGCATGGCGCGAACCTCGGCGGTCGCGCGGCAGGAGCTGGCGGCATTGGCCGGCCGCGTGGATCTGGCGACCGGCGCGTCGGCGTTCAGTTGCGCGGAGCTCGACGAACTGGGGTTCGCCGAGACTCGGGTGCTGCCGATTCTGGTGGACATCGAGCGCCTGCGCCGGGCGCCGCCCGTCCCCGCGCTCGACCGGCTGCTCCAGGACGACTTCGTGAACATCCTGTTCGTCGGCCGCATCGCGCCGCAGAAGCGCATCGACCATCACGTGCACCTGGCACAACACTACATGCGCTATGTGGATGCGTACTACCGCTTCATCTTCGTAGGCAGATACGATGTGGTGCCCGGCTACTTCGAGGCCGTGCAGGCCATGGTGCAGACGTTCAGGATTCCGGCCGATCGCTTCTGGTTTACCGGCGCGGTGCCGGAAGACGAGCTGGCGGCGTACTACAGACACGCGCATGCCTACGTGTCGCTGAGCGAACATGAAGGCTTCTGCGTGCCGCTCGTCGAGGCCATGTCGATGGACGTCCCCGTGCTCGCGTATGCCGGCACCGCCGTGCCGGAGACACTTGGCGGCGCCGGTGTGTCGTTCCGGCCGAAAGATCTGGAGATGGCCGCCGAGCTGCTCGGCGGCCTGATTTACGACGAGCCGTTCCGGCAGGGTGTGCTTGCCGGACAGCGCGCGCGTGTGCGGGACTTCGATCGCCGCCGCATCGAGCCCGCCTTCCTGAAGATCCTGGAGACCGTAGGGTCGTGAGAATCGCGTTTGTCGTGCAGCGGTACGGAACCGACATCCTGGGCGGAGCCGAGCATCACTGCCGGCTCGTGGCCGAACGGCTGGCGGCGCGCCACCAGGTGGATGTCCTGACGACGTGCGCGCGCGATTACCTGACGTGGGCCAATGAGTATCCGGAAGGCGCCGACCGGATGCGCGGCGTGACCGTGCGACGGTTTGCCACATCGCGCACACGCGACATGCAGGCCTTCAACCGGCTGTCCGAACGCGTGTATCACGAACGCCACACCGGCCAGGACGAGTCGGAATGGCTCAAGCAGCAGGGGCCATGGTCGCCCGGCCTCATCGACTACATCCAGCGGCATCATCAGTCGTACGACGTGCTCGTCTTTTTCACCTATCTCTACGCGCCAACCGTGCTGGGCATCCGGATTGCGCCGTCCAAGTCTCTCCTCGTCCCGACCGCGCATGAGGAGCCGCCGATTCACCTCGACATGTACCGCGAGGTCTTCGGAAGCGCCGCCGCGATCGCGTGGAACACCGAGGCCGAGCGCCGCTTTGTCTCCTCCCGCTTCACGCTTCGCACGGTCGTCGAGGATGTCGTCGGCTGCGGAATCGATTTGCCGGAGGGCGAGGCGATTACCGAAAGTGACGGCGACGGCCATGAAGAGGCGGAGAGCGGCTTCGACAAACGGCCGCAATTCGAGTGGCAGCGGCGGCTCGAGGGCGCCGACAAGCGTGAGCCGCTCGCGCCGCACCTGGAAGGTCCGGCCAATGCGTTCCGCCGCCGGCACCGCATTCACGAGCCGTTTGTCCTCTACGGCGGCCGCATCGATCGCGGCAAGGGCTGCGAAGAACTGCTCGAGTACTTCCAGGCTTACGTCCGCGAACATGGCGATGCCACGCTGATGCTGATGGGCGCGAAGATGATGCCGCTCCCCGAGGATCCGCACGTGCGCTTCGCGGGCCTGCTGCCCGACGAGGAACGGCTGCACGCGCTCGAGGCCGCCACGGTCGTGGTCGTGCCCTCACCGTACGAGAGCCTGTCGCTGCTGGCGCTGGAGGCCATGGCCGCCGGGACGCCGGTGCTCGTCAACGCGCAGTCGGAGGTGCTGGTCGAGCACTGCCGGCAAAGCCATGCGGGGCTGTACTACGCCGACCGCTGGGAGTTCTGCGAGGCCCTGAAACTGCTGATGCGCGATGCCGAGCTGCGCGCGGCGCTCGGCCACAACGGCAAGCTCTACATCAACCGCCACTACCGCTGGGGCAGCATCCTGCGGAAGTACGAGCGCCTGTTCGCGCGCATCGCCGGCCCAAGCCCCGCTCCGGGCGATCGCCCGCGCGATCATCGGCCGGAGCGCGACCGGCGGCCGGAGCGGGAACGCGATCGCCGTCCGGACAGGGAAGGCCGGCCGGAGCGGGATCGCGGCCGGCACGATCGGGGCCGGCGGGTCAGGGGACGGGCGTAGGCCGCCGTAGCCGCCGGGCTTCAGCCCGGCGTTCTGCGACCGTTGATGGTGCAATGCCGATGGCCGGCCAGTCAGGGGGACGGGGCCGCCGCCCACAGGTTTCGCACATTTGATCCCCGTGCAAAACCTGTGGACGGCGCCCCCGTCCCCGTCATTTCCTGCGGATGTCGTATCTCTTGATCATTTCGTTCAACGTCGTCGCCTTGATGTGCAGCAGCTCCGCGGCCTTTTTCTGCACGCCGCCGGCGGCGTCGAGGGCCGCTTCGATGTAGCGGCGTTCGTGGCCGATGATGACCTCGCGGAAGTGGATGCCGTCGGGGGGAATCGCGACGTCCGGCGCGGGCAGCACGGGGAACGGGCTGACGTGGTCGGGAATCAGGTCCACGCCGATTTCACGTTCGGCGCAGAGCACGACCGCCCGTTCGATCACGTTTTCGAGCTCGCGCACGTTGCCGGGCCAGTCGTAGGCCATCAGACGGTCCATGGCTTCCGGCGTCATGACCAGGGCGCCGCGCCGGCTCTCCTCGCCGTACTTGTCCAGGAAGTGCTGCACGAGGAGCGGGATGTCTTCGCGCCGCTCCCGCAGGGCCGGCAGGCCGACGGTAATCACGTTCAGCCGGTAGAACAGATCCTCGCGGAACCTGCCCTGCTTCACCATGTCCTTCAGGCTGACGTTCGTGGCGGCGATGATCCGGACGTCCACTTTGATCGTGTCCACGCCGCCGAGCCGCATGAACTCGCGCTCCTGAATCACGCGCAGGAGCTTTGACTGCGTGTCGATCGGGATGTTGCCGATCTCGTCAAAGAAGATGGTTCCCTTGTCCGCGAGCTCGAACAGGCCTCGCTTCGGAAACACGGCGCCGGTGAAGGCGCCTTTGACGTGACCGAACAGGTTCGACTCGAGCAGGTCGGGCGGCAAGTTGCCGGAATTGACCGTGATGAACGGCTTGTCGGCGCGCGCGGATCGGCGATGGAACGCGCGCGCGACCAGTTCCTTGCCCGTGCCGCTCTCGCCCTGAATCAGCGCCGTCGCGCGGCTCGGCGCGGCGCGGGCGATCAGATCGAACAGGGTCCGCATCGGCGCGCTGCCGCCGATGATGTCGTCAAAGCGGTGGGCGCCGGCGCGCAACCGATCGCGCAACTCCCGGTTTTCGCGGACCAGCCGGCGGCGTTCGATCGCGTTCCGCAGGACGGCCAGGACCTCGTCGTTCTTGAACGGCTTCGTGAAGTAGTAGAACGCGCCCTGCTTGGTGGCGGCGACCGCGCCCTCGATCGTGCCGTAGGCCGTGATCATGATCACCGGCAGCTCATCGTCCTGCCGGCGGATTTCATCCAGCACTTCGATCCCGGTCTTGTCCGGGAGCATCAGATCCAGCAGTACGGCATCCACGGGCTTCGCGCCGATCGCGTCGAGTCCCTGCTGGCCGGTCGCGGCCGTCGTGACCCGATAGCCTTCGGCGGTGAGCAGCGCTTCGAGCGCCTCTCTGATGATTTCCTCGTCGTCCACGACGAGGATGGATGCGTTGGTCGTCGGCATGTGGATGATGGTCCTAACCAGGCTGCGCTTCGGGTTGGGGAACCTCGGCGGCGGCCAGGGGCAGCACGAGCCGGAACTTCGTCCCTTCGCCCGGCGCACTGTCGCAGACGAGTACGCCGCCGTGCTCCTGCACGATGCCGTACGTGACCGAGAGGCCGAGCCCCGTGCCCCGGCCCTCCGCCTTGGTCGTGAAAAACGGATCGTAGATGCGCGCCAGATGCTCGGGCGGAATGCCGACGCCCGTGTCGGACACCTCGACAAGCACTTCGCGCCCGCGCACGCGTGTGGAGATCGACAGCCACCCGCCGCCCGGCATGGCGTCGCGCGCGTTCAGAAACAGGTTCAGAAACACCTGCTGGAGCTTGTACTCGATGCCGCGCACGGGCACGTCCTGATCGGTCAGATCGCGGCGCACCTGCACCCGGCTGGTCCGGAGCTGGTGCTCGAGCAACGACAGGATGTCGCCGATGACCACGTTGACGTCCACCGCCTGCGCCTCGCTCGTATTCGGACGCGCCAGGTTCAGCAGGTTGTTGACGATCTTGGCCGCGCGGAACGTCTGGCGTTCGATCTTTTCCAGCAGTTCCTTGCGGGGATCGCCGGGCTCCGATCGATCCAGCAGCATCTGCGTGAAGCTCGAAATGCCGGTGAGCGGCGTGTTCACCTCGTGGGCGACGCCGGCGGCGAGCAGGCCGATAGAGGCCATGCGCTCGGACAATCGGAGCTGCTCCTCGAGCGTCGCGCGATCGGTGACGTCGGCGATGACGAGGATCCAGCCCGCCTGCTCGCGATCGCGTTCGAGCGGCGCGATGGCGAGGTTGACGAGCGCTTCGCGTCGATCGTCTGCGGCCGCTGACAGCTGCACGCGGAAGAGCGTCGTGCCCGACGGCGCGTCCCGCCGGGCCGCGACAACCGCGTCGTGGAACGGGCGCTCGAACAGATCCGAGATCGGCTGGCCGACCGCGTGCGCGCTGTCCACGCCGACCAGCGTCTCCGCCCGGCGGTTCCAGAGCAGGACGCGATCCTGCAGGTCCACGACGACCAGCGCGTCGGTCAGCGATTCGACGACGTTCGCGTTGAACTGACGCACGGTTTCGATCTCGTTGGCCTTGTCCTGCAGTTGGCTATAGAGGCGCGCGTTTTCAATCGCCGTGGCCGCCTGGCCGGCGACGGCGGTCAGCAGGCTCATGTCTTCGCTGCTGAGAGGTTCACCGTGGGCCCGGCGGCTGACGGCAATGACGGCAATCGTCAGCCCGTTGGACACGCACGGCACGAAGCTGAACAGGCCGGCTTCGCGCCACGACGAGCCCTCGTCTCCGGTGAGTCTGCGAGCCCCGACCGGATCGTCAACGGCGACGGTTTGCCCGTCCATCAATCGCACCGCCAGGACGGATCCCGACACGATCGGCCGTACGGTTTCGATGGACAGGCCGCCGGCGGCGTAGGCCAGAAACTGCCCGCTCTCACCTTTCGGATCCGGCAGGAACAGCGCGATGCGGTCGATCCCCAGTGTTTCGGCAATGCGATCGACCAGTCGCTGGCTGAGCCGGCTGAGCACGAGATCGCTGTTCAAATCGCGCGTAAAGCTGAGCAGCGCCCGCCGATAGTCATAGCGGTCGCGGTAGTAGAGCCGATCGAGACCGGCCTGAATCGCGCGCCACATCCAGGGCGCCACCAGCGCCACGAGCAGCGTCGCCAGCAGCGCCATGAAGCGGCTGTTCGTCTGGTCCGCGCCCGGCAGCTGCAGTCTGTTGAGCAGCCACGACAGCCCCACATACATCAGCGCGAGCATGATCACGGCCGCCGCCGCGACCATGACCTTCTTGATAATCACCTCGATGTCCATCAGCCGGTACCGGACGATGGCCGAGGCAAAGGCCAGCGGAATGCACCCGAGCAGGACGGCGGTGTACTCGGCGCCGCGCGGCACGCGTCCCAGCAGGAACGGGACCAGATACAGCAGAATGAACGGCAAGGCCCCGAGCGACGAGCCCCACACAATCCAGCGGAGCTGACGCCGCGCCGTGACCGAGCGGAGCCGCGTCAGCGCGCGCACCATCACCGCCAGGCCACCCAGCAGGCAGATGGCCAGATAGATCAGCGACAACCGCTCGATCCACTCGAGGCCGGCCACGGCGCCCGGCTTCGCCACGGCGCCGGTCATCAGCAGCACGCGCGCGATGCCGAGCACGAACGCCGGAATGTAGATGACGACCAGCAGCCACTGCCGCCCGGGGCGCAGCCACGGTTCCGCGCGCTCGGGAAAGACAAAGGCGAAGTGCAGAAACAGCGGCGGCAGAGCGAGCCGGGCGATCAGATCCGCCCAATCGAAGAAGTAATCCAGCCGGTTGTAGAGGCCGCTCGGCGTAAAGGCCATCACGCCGAAAAACGCGACCGTCAACCAGAAGAAATGCAGCGTCGCGCGATCGTTCGGCCGGCGGAGGCGGACCGACGCGCCGACGACAATCGCCAGGATTCCCACCATCGCGACCGAGTAATACAGTCCCGCGCGCACGAGCGGCATGGGCTGTAGCTCGAGATCGAGCGGCACGGCTTCCGATTGCCGCTGCACGACGTAGCGCGGCCGGCTCTCCCCGCTGGCCTGGTGGAGAATCGCCTGTACCCCCTCGGCACTCGAGACCTCCTGGCGATCGATCATGAGCAGCACGTCTGCGCGCTGAATGCCGGCGCGCGCGCCGGCCCCATATCGATCCACCTCGCGGGCCACGACATTCGATCCCTCGGTCTGCCAGAGGACCCCGTCTTCGAACTCCCCTTTCCACGACTTGACCAGCGCGACGTTGACGATCGCGAGGAATACCAGGATCGAGGCGACCGCCACCGGCAGCACCACATGGAACAGCGATCGGACTCGGCGCAGGGTCGTCACGGGCTCGACAAAGGGTAGCTTATTGCCAAATTGTTGACGGGAAAAACCCAAGAAACCGGATTGAGAAACTGGGGAATTGGGGAGCTGGGGAATCGGGTGTCGTGTCCGACGTTCCCCGGCGCCCCGGCGCCCCAGTTCCCCAGTTCCCGAGTTGCTAGAAGCGCACCTGAATTCCGCCCATCACCCGCAGCGGCGGGCGCACCGTCAGCAGCTCGTCATAAAACGATGCCTCGCCGCGGAGGTCGCGGAACAGGTTGCGAATCGACATGACCAGCTCGACCTGGCTGCCCCGGGTCGGGCGGTAGTTGAGGCCCTGACGGACCTGCACGTCGAACCGGCCGCCGGCGACGGTCCCATCCAGGCCGTCGCCCCGGCTGAATGCCGTGCTGAGCCGATAGACGATGCTCAGTTGTGTTTTGGATCGGGGGACCTCCGCATTGACGGACGCGGTGAGATCCTGGACGCGCTCGAGGTCGTCGCGCACGGCCGACGGCGCCGCGCGACGCACGCTTCGGGCGCGACCGGCGTTCCGCCAGGTCGAATCAACCAGCGCGTACTCGACACGGCCGTGCACGTGAGCGCCGAACTGGCCGTTGACGGCGGCGCCCCATCCTCTCATGTCGATGTCGCCGACCTGGCCGACGAAATACTGCCCGCGGGAATCCGAGCCCGTGACGCCAAAGAGGGTGGCGTTCTGACCGTGCGTGGCCTCGGTGAAGCGGCGGATTTCAATCGTGGGCCACAAGTCGCGCGCCCCAAGACGGTACGCCACGGACACGTCGGCGCTCCGTACGCGCTCCGCCTGGAGGGTGCCGCGACCGGTCAGGGGAAAAAACAGCCGCTCGGCGGGGAGCCATGGTCCGCCGGCGGGCGGCGGCAGGAATTCGTCCGCGCCAGGCGCCACCATATTCTGCGCCCCGCTGACGCGCAGGATCGTGCGCGGCAGCACGCGATACGACACCGCCGCGTGCGCGCCGAACACCTGCGGCGCCGCGAGGTAATCAAACCGCTCCGCGCGGCCGCCGTATTCCAGATCGACCGATGAGGCCGCATGCCAGCGATCGGACACGGCGACGCTCGCGACGCTTCGCGCGAGCGGGACAGCGGCCTGCAATTCTTCCGTCGAGCTCGTCGAGCCTTGCGCGCTGTACGACAGGCGCACGTTCCAGAGATGCGAGCGGTCCGCGTCCGACTGGTAGTCACCGAGGACGTTCCAGGATGAACCGTCGCCGGAGGCGACGGCCGCATGGAGATTCCAGGCGCCGTAGCCAGCCACCGGCGCGCCCAGTGAGAGGTAGGCGACGCCGCGAGGCGCGGAGAATGGCGACAATCCGGTCATGGGGCCGGCGGTGGCGGTCGTGACGAAGTTCAACTGCCCGCGAAAATCCACATCCGCCGGCAGGGCCCAGCGATCCCCGGCGCGGCCGGCGAGCACGCGCTGGCCGCCGGCGCTGTCCGGCTTCGTGAAACCTGGCGTGGCGGGTCCGGTGTCGCGCAGGACCGATCGCGTCAGATGGCGAAGCGCCCACGCGATGTCGGTGTGCGCGTGATCGTCGGCGATGGCACCCGCCGCGTCTCGCGTCAACGTGATGGTGCGCTCGAGCAGCGTCGTGCTCACGACGCGCACCGGCTCGCGATAGTTGGAGACGTAGCCCGTGCGGGAGGCCTTGAGAATGTAGTCGCCGGGCGTGAGCGAGAGGAGGAAGCGCCCCTGAGCGTCGCTGCGCGCCGAGACGATCGTTTCACCGAGCGCCAGGACGGTGGCGCCGGCCAGTCCCTGCCCCGCCGCATCACGCACGAGCCCGGTCACGCGGCCCGGCGCCGCACCGGCATGCACGGCCGCGGCGCCGCCGCAGATGAGGATGGCGATCGACAGAACGTGGCGACGCATACATCCTCCCGGCACGGCCGATGGACGAACTCGCCGACGAGACGGAACTCCGGTCATGGTAGCAGAATCGCGCGTGGTATCATCCGCGCGCGCCGAGGCCGGCGGGGAGTGAAAGTCGTGACGATCAGACACGTTGACGCCCGGGAAATCCTCGATTCACGCGGCAATCCCACTGTTGAAGTGGACATCGTGCTGGACTCGGGCGCGCGCGGCCGCGCGGCGGTTCCGTCCGGCGCCTCCACCGGCACGCGCGAGGCGCTCGAACTGAGGGATGGTGACAAGCGCCGCTACCTCGGCAAGGGCGTGCGCAAGGCCGTCGCGCACGTCACGGAGCAGATCGCCGCGGCCATCATCGGATCGTCGGCCGATCAGCGCGATCTGGATCGGCGGCTGATCGCGCTCGACGGCACCGGCAACTTCGCGAAGCTCGGCGCCAATGCCGTGCTGGGCGTCTCCATGGCGGCCGCCCGGGCATCGGCCGCTGGGCGGGGGATCGCGTTGTACGAGTACCTCGCGTCGCTCGTTCCACCCGCCGCTCGGGCCAGCGGACCGCTGCTGCCGGTCCCGATGATGAACATCCTCAACGGCGGCGCGCATGCCGACACCAACGTGGACTTCCAGGAGTTCATGGTGATGCCGCTCGGCGTGCCGTCGTTCGCCGAGGCGTTGCGCGCCGGCGCGGAAATCTTTCACGCGTTGCGGGGGCTGCTGAAGACGCGCGGACTGGCCACCGGCGTCGGCGACGAGGGCGGCTTTGCGCCCAGCCTCAGATCCAATCGCGAAGCCGTGGAACTCGTGCTCGAGGCCGTCCAGGCCGCGGGCTATCACGCCGGCCGTGACGTCTTCATCGCCCTCGACGTCGCGTCCAGCGAATTCTGGGACGAGGGCTCGACGTCGTACATCCTCAAGAAGAGCGGCGAAGGCACAAAATCATCCGACGAGATGATCGCGCTGTATGAGGATTGGGTCCGTCAGTATCCAATCATCTCGATCGAAGACGGCCTCGCGGAGGCCGATTGGCCCGGCTGGGCGCGCCTCACCGCCGCGCTTGGCTCACGCGTGCAACTGGTGGGCGACGATGTGTTCGTGACCAACCCGGAGATCCTCCGTCGCGGCATCGACGCGAAGATCGGGAACGCGCTGCTGGTCAAGCTCAACCAGATCGGGACGGTGACGCAGACACTCGACGCGGTCGAGATGGCGCGAACCGCCGGGTATGCCAGCGTCATCTCGCACCGATCCGGCGAAACCGAGGACACGACGATCGCGGACCTGGCCGTCGCGACGTGCGCCGGGCAGATCAAGACCGGCTCGGCCAGCCGCTCGGATCGGACGGCAAAGTACAACCAGCTGCTGCGGATCGAAGGCGAGTTGGGCGCCGCGGCGCGGTTCGCTGGACGGGCCGCCGTGAAACAGGGTTCGTAGCTGAGGTCGAGCGTGCACAAAGTCGTCCTGCTCCGCCATGGCGAGAGCGCCTGGAACAAAGAGAATCGATTTACCGGCTGGACCGACGTCGATCTCACGGACAAGGGCCGCGACGAGGCGGCGCTGGCGGGGCGGCAAATCGGCGAGGCCGGGTTCACGTTCGATCTGGCCTTCACCTCGGTGCTCACGCGCGCCATTCGCACGTGCTGGATCGCGCTCGATCAGCTGAATCTGCTGTGGATCCCCGTCGAAAAGGACTGGCGCCTCAACGAGCGCCACTACGGCGCGCTGCAGGGACTGAACAAGGCCGAGACCGCCGCCAGACACGGCGAGGCGCAGACGAAGATCTGGCGCCGCAGCTACGACATCATGCCGCCGCCGCTCGATCGTGACGATCCGCGCCATCCGCGGTTCGATCCGCGCTACAGCGCTCTGCCGGCCGTGGACATCCCATCGACGGAAGCGTTGAAACAGACGGTCGAGCGCTTCGTGCCGTACTGGACGGGCACGATCGCGCCGGCGATTTCGGCGGGGCGCCGTGTGCTGGTCACCGCGCACGGAAACTCCCTGCGCGCACTGGTGAAGTACCTCGACGGCATCTCCGATGCCGACATCGTCGAGCTCAACATCCCGACGGGTATTCCGCTGGTGTACGAACTGGACGCCAGCCTGCGGCCCATCCGGCATTACTACCTCGGCGATCAGGACGCGGCAAGACGCGCGGCGGAATCCGTCGCCAACCAGACGAAACAGACATGATGAAACGTGGACTGAGGCCCCTGGTGGCGAGCGCTTTCCTGCTGCTGGCGCTTGCGGCCAGGGCGAGCGCCCAGATTCCGACTATGACCGATGAACGCGTCTGGTTCACGTTCAGCGCGCAGGGGCCCTTATGGAACAAGTCATCCCCATGGCGGCTGACGTTCGAGTCATTCGTGCGCAGCCGTGACGGCGTCAATCAACTGGATTCCGCATCGGTCCGGCCGATCCTGAGCTACACCCTGAACAGGCACTCGAGTATCGGCGGCGGGCTCGCCTTCGCGCCCACCTTTCCGGTGGTTGGCGGGTCGCTGATGGAGTATCGCTGGTTCGAACAGTATGTGTTCACCGCGGCCGTCGGCGGCGGAACGTTCAGTTGGCGGACGCGGCTGGAACAGCGATTCATCGCGAGAAATGACGGTGTGGATCACCGGCTGCGGGAGCAAGTGCGATACACGCATCCGATCGCCCCCGGCAGCAGGACGTCACTCATCGGCTACGACGAATTGTTCGTGCACGTGAACGAGACTCGCCGGTACCCGGAGGGAGGCGTCGATCAAAACCGCCTGTTCGCCGGCGCCGGGCGCACAATCAATTCCCGCGTGCGGATCGAGGTTGGATATCTCAATCAATTCACGCCCGGGCATGCGCTGCCCGACAGAATGAATCACATCCTGTCGGGCAGTTTGCTGATTTCGTACTGACAACGCCGGGAACGCCGGGCTGGAGCCCGGCCTACTTCTTCACTCGTGTCGGGTACTTCGCGAAGATGTCGCCCACAGCCGACGAAATGGCCGCCGCAACCTGATCCGGCCCCAGCTCGATGGGTTTTTCAACCCGCGCGTGGAACAGCTGCTTGCCGGTGCCGGGGTCCAGCATCTGGACAACGAGCGTGCCGACGTCGAGCTGCTGACGCGCCGATGCGGCGTCGCCCCTGACATCCGCCTGCACGTCGATGCGCCGCAGCGACGCGTACTTCACGATCACATCGCTTGGCCCGGACGGTTTGAGCGTGAGTCCGAGGTCCTTGAGCTCCTTGTCGATGGCGCTCACGATCTGGGCGTGCACCTTCTTGTCATTCGCGTCCCAGCCTGACTGCCAGACGTAGGTCTTGATCTTGGTGAAATCAGTGGCTTTGTCGGCCGTGACGGTCGCGCCATATTTCAACTGGCTCGCCTGGGCGAGTACGGCGGCCGCGACCAGAAGGCCCATCACGATAACGAGGCGTTTCATCGATGCAATCCTCCACAGAAGCCCGTGCAGGGCCTGTTCCGGGGCTTTTGTGCACAACCTGTGCCGCAGGATGCCCAAGCGCCCGATTGACACGATATGATTCGCCGAGTGACTCGCCGCACAACCGACACGGCCGGCTGTGAGTGGGGCGACGACCGCCCGAACGGGCAACCGCCGTCGCCGGTGCGCCGCTCCGGCGTGTGCGGAGAGGATCAGTGACCATGCGCAAGACCACGATTCTGGTCGCCGACGATCACGCCATCGTCAAAGAGGGGCTTGTCAGCCTGCTCAAAGAGCACGACTTCAACCTGGTGGGCGCCGTCAATGACGGGGCGGAGCTGGTCCACGAAGCGCGACGGCTCAAGCCTGACGTGATCATTTCTGACATCTCGATGCCGCGGCTGAGCGGGCTGGAAGCAATCGAGCGCATCACGGCCGAACATCTCCCCTGCAAGATCATCGTGTTGACGATGCACCGCGATCCGGATCTGGCGGCGCGCGCGGTCAAGGCCGGAGCGTCAGGGATCCTGCTCAAAGACTCGGCGGGTGACGAACTGGTCACGGCCATCGAACACGTCACGCAGGGACGGCTGTATCTGACACCGGCCATGACGCGCGAAGTTGTCGAGCGCATGGGCCAGCGCGAGGACGCGACCGTTCCCGAACTGACGCCGCGCCAGCGCGATGTCCTGCGGCTGATCCTGAAGGGGCATCGGATGAAGGAAATCGGGGCGATTCTGGACGTCTCGCCGCGGACCGTCGAGTCCCACAAGTACGAAATCATGGATCTGCTGGGCGTGCGGTCCACGGCCGAGCTGGTGCGATACGCGATTGAGAACAAGCTGACGATGGAGTAAGAGGCCGGGACTCATTTCCTGATGGCTCACCAGGAAATGAGTCCCGGCCTCGTTTTCAACTGCTCGGCAGATCCAGCTTTAACTGGATGATCCCGTGGGCCCCGATGACGGTGGCGCCTGAGTCCCGAAGCCGGCGGAGGCTGTCGATGCCGACGGCGTCGGCTGACACGAGATCGCTCACATCCAGATCCACGGAGCGCCCGTCTGAGCACACACGCAGGAGGTCGGGCACGTGGGCGTCGCTCAAATGGCCGGCTAAACGCACCACGCGACGATTCCCATCCTGAACGATACCGATCCAGCAGTCCACGCGGGCGATCATCGGGGCAAATCCCAGGCCAAGGACCGGCTGTGGTCAGCAGGCGGTTTGACACGGATTTTCGTGGCGGCGCCTGGTAATGGGGTCAACAGTGCATCACCATCTCACAACGGGCTGTGAGCCGCTATCACGACGCCCGAAAGGGGCGGTCATCACTGGACCGGAATCCGGACCGTGATCGACGAGCCCTTTCCTTTTTCCGTCACGACGCAGAAGGTGCCGCCGGCCAGGCGGGCGCGCTCCTGAATGCTGATGAGACCAAGGCCGTCAGCCTGCCGTCGGACGACCCGCTCGTCAAAGCCCTGGCCGTCGTCGGCAATCGTGACTTCCCCGTTGTGTCCATCACAGCGCAGCCGCACCGTAATCTGGCTGGCGGAGGCATGGGCGACCGCATTGCGCAGGGCCTCCTGTGCCGAGCGATACAGGCACAAGCGGGCGGCCGCACCGAGTTTGTCGCAATTGCCCTCGGCCGTGAACTCGAACCTGAGCAGGCTGGTGCGCTCGAGCTCGCGGCAATGCGCCGACAGCGCGGCGACAAGGCCGGCGTGCTCAATCATGACGGGATGCAATCCGCGCGACATGCTGCGGATGCTTTCGACGACGGTTGCGGTGCGCTCCTGCAGGAAGCGCAGGTCGGCCGCGAGACTCAGGCCGCCGGCCGGCAGCTCGGCGCGGCGCCGGATGCCGCTCTGAAAGATGGCGAGGCCCGCCAGCTGCTGATTGATGTCGTCGTGAAGCTCGCGCGCCAGGCGCGCGCGTTCCCGCTCCTGCGCGTCGATCAGCTTGCCGGCCAGCTGTTGCTGCTGGCGCTGGCTCTCGCTGAAGTCTTCCATCGCCTGCCGGTAGTCGGTGACGTCGATACAGGATCCGACGTACCCCGCGAACTGGTTCCGGTCGTCGTATCGAGGCACGCCCGTGTCCATCAGCCAGCGATACTCGCCGTCAGCTCGGCGCAGGCGAAACTCGATCCGAAACATCTGCCGCGCTTCGAAGGCCGCCGCATATTGATCGATACATCCCTGAAGATCCTCCGGATGCACGCCGGCCATCCAGCCCGTGCCCAGTTCCTGTTCCAGCGGCCGGCCGGTGAACTCGAGCCACGGAGAATTGAAGAAATCACAGCCCTTGTCGATGCCCGCCCGCCAAATCAGGACCGGCGCCGTGTCGGCCATCAGACGAAAACGCTCTTCGCTTTCACGGAGCGCCATCTGCGCCTTCCGGCGTCCGGCGCGCTGAATCAGCAGCGTCACGATGAAACCGGCCTGCAGCAGCAGCAGCGCGCCGCCGGCCAGCGCGTAGCTGCCGTACTGCTTCCAGATCGTTTGCGGGCGGAATAGGACCTGCGCGCCCCGCGGCAGCCGGGCCTCGTCGATGCCCCAGCGGCGCAGTTGCCTCCAGTCGTACTGCGTCGTGGTCCAATCGACGTTCTGAACGGGGATGGTCGCGGGCGCTTCGCCTCGGAGCACGCGCAACGCGAGGTCTCCGGCCCGCGCGATCAGCACTTCCTGGCTGGCCATCCGCCCGCCGACAATGCCCTGTCCCAGGCTGACGTTGACCCAGCTGTACATCGGCGCGTTGGCGGCCCTGCTGAGCCGTTCGGTGATGTCGAGCGTCGTGAAATTCCGCCCCTCACTGTCTTCAGCAAAGGTCGTGAGCAGCAGGATGGAATGCGGCGGCAGATGGGCCACGCGGTTGAGCGCCGCCGCAATGGGGAGCCCGCCCAGATAGTCGAACTGGACACGCCCCTCCAGCGCTTTGAACTCCGCGCGCGCCTGAGCTTCGTAGTCGCGATCGACCTGGGAGGCGCCGCTGATGACGGCCACCCTCCGGGTGCCGGGATGCAGCGCCAGTGCGCTTTCAAGCGTGTCTCTGAAATGCGGACCGCTGATGATGCCGGTCGCGTTCGGCGGGGGCTTCGTTTCCGTGGCCACGGAGAAAACGAATGGCACCGCGACCGCACCGTGACCCCGGAAGCGGCTCAGGAAGGCAAAGGCCGCGTCCCCGATCGCCACGAACAGATCAAATTTCTGATCGGCGTACTTCTGCGCCAGAAAGTGGGCGAGCGCCTCCTGGTAGCCGCGATCGGACGCCCGGAGAATGTCGATGGTCTCCGGGAAGTAATCGACCGCGCCATTGAGGCCATCGACGATCATCCGGCGGAGAATCGGATCGGAGACGGCCTCCACCACTCCCCCGCGCCGCGTGGAGTACAGGACGAGGACCGACCTGCGCGGCGAGCTCGAAATGGCCGCCGGCGATTGGGCGAGCGTGGTGGTCCGCCCTGGCGGCAAGAGGGCCGCGGTGACCATCAATCCCGTGAACAGGGCACGACGCAGGACCAGCATGACGTCGGCCAGGCGACCAGCCGCCCGCCTATGGTAGCGGAAATACCTGGACTGGCGGACTTTTCAGGGTTGGCCCCGATCCGCTGATGGGGCCCTGACGGCCCACCGTAGATTATTTGACTTCGATCAGTAGATTTACGGTCCCGGCTGGTCGGAAGAAGTACCTTCAACTCGCCCGGAGGCATGGCTACCATCCCTCGGTGGCCACCAGCATTCCCTCGCCCAACTTCCCGGACACCCTCGCCGACAAGCTCGTCGAGTTGGCGGTAAACGCATCCACGCGGCTCACCCGAGCCCACGATCTCGAACTTGCTCCCGCCATCATCGAAACGCTCGATGAGATCTCCGCCGCAACCGGTGCCGACGGCTGCCAGCTCGTGCAGTTCTCGACGACCGGTACCGTCGCCGATACATTCGCCAGCGCGCCGATCGATGGAATCGATCCGACGGTGCTGATAGAAGACTGGCTGACCGAGCCTCTGGCCCGGGGCGAGTCGGTGGTGATTGAAGCGGCGAAGGATCTGCCCATTGACGCGGTGTGGGCGCGCGAGCTCGCTCAGCGGACCGGCGCCTGCTCCATCCTGGGCGTGCCCGCGGCGCCGAATCCCAATGTGATTTGCGCGCTGGTCCTGCAAGCCTACCGCGCGGATCGGCCGTGGCCGAATCCGTGCGTCACGCGGCTCCGGCTCATGGCGGACATTTTCAGCGCCGCCCTGCATACCCGGATCAACGAGAGCGCGTTGCGCTCGAACGTCGTGGTGATCCAGGAGCTCAATGCGCGGCTGCAGGCCGACAACGTCTACCTGAAAGAAGAAATCAAGAACTACCACGACTTTGACGACATCGTCGGCGAAAGCGCGGCCTTGAAGGTCGCCCTTACGCGTGTCAATCTCGTGGCGCCCACCAATTCCACCGTCCTGCTGACCGGACCGACCGGCACCGGCAAGGAGCTGTTCGCCCGGGCGCTGCACGCGCGGAGCCGCCGGCACGCGCGATCGCTCGTCCGGGTCAATTGCGCCGCGCTGCCCCCGACGCTTGTCGAGAGTGAATTGTTCGGCCATGAAAAGGGCGCGTTCACAGGGGCGGTCGGGCTGCGGCAGGGCCGATTCGAAGTGGCGGACGGGGGGACGATCTTCCTCGACGAAATCGGCGACCTGTCGCCGGAAGTCCAGGTCAAGTTCCTCCGCGTGCTTCAAGAAGGCGAATTCGAGCGCGTCGGATCGTCACGGACGCGCAAAGTCGACGTCCGCGTCATCGCGGCCACGCATCAGGATCTGGAAGCCGCGGTTGCGGAAGGCCGGTTCCGCGCGGATCTGTATTACCGCCTGAGCGTCTATCCGATCCGCCTTCCCTCGCTGAAGGAACGTCCCGAGGATATTCCGCGGCTCGTCTGGTTCCTGATCAACCGCCATCAGCGCGAGCTGGGAAGGCGCATCACGGAAGTCCCGACGTCCGTCATGCGGGCGCTCCAGCAGCATACGTGGCCGGGCAATGTCCGCGAGCTGGACAATGTCATCGAGCGCGCCATGATCGGATCGGGCGGCGGAGTCCTGCAGCTCGACGAGTCATTCATGGAAGGAAAACGTCCCGTCCGGCAGCTTGACGGCGACAGTCTCGATGCCGTTCAACGCGCACACATCGAAGCCGTGCTGAATGAGTGCAGTTGGCGGATCAACGGCAAGGACAATGCGGCGGAACGGCTCGGGATCCACCCGAACACCCTGCGATTCCGCATGAAGAAGCTCGGCGTGATACGGCCGACGGCGTAACAGGTACGACGGGTACGACACGTACGACGGGCGACGGGTACGACGGGTACGGCCCTGCCGTTTTTCCGTTTCTAGGCCGGCCGCGACCCGGCGACGGCCGAATCGATCTTGATCTGGATGTAGCCGCTGGCTCCGACCAGCGTGGCGCCCGAGCCGCGAAAGCCGCGAATGGCATCGATGCCCGCCGCGTCGGCATTGACGAGATCCTGCAGATCCAGCACGAGAACGCCGCAATTCGCGCAGGCCTTGGCCAGTTCGGGCACCTGCGCCCGCGTCAGCGTGCCCGCGACACGGACCACGCATTTGTCTGCCTCATGGATGACGCCAATCCAGCAATCCACGACATTCACTCCGAGCAAAAGTCAGGCCATGAGCGGCGCGGGCTTTTTCGACAGAAATAGTCGAAGGCCACAGCCGGCAATGACCTGTCCCACGGACGTTCGTTTCCAGGCACGACCCGGCTACCTGGCAGGCCGCTTTTCCAGCGAAACAGCCAGCGCCTCGGTAAACGTCACGACGATGGTGTCGCCCAGGTGGAGCTTGGAGAGGGCGGCCACGTCCTCGACCTCCACGGTCAGAATTCCGGTCTTGCCCGACACGGTGATCGACCTGGTCAGCCTGTCCAGGCCTTCGACCGTCACCACGGCCTTGACCATGCGCAGCGAGCCGGCAGCCGGCTGAGTGCCCGCGGGCGCCTTCGCCGTCGTGGACAGCACCTGCCAGGGATTCGCCTTCTCTTCCGCGGTGGGAGCCCGCAGTTCGGCGGCAAACGCCACGTAGTACTCGGCGATGACCTGATCGCCGACTTTGACTTCATCCAGCCGCGTCACCCGCTTGTCCACGGTGAACGTTTCCGTACGGCCGGAGGACTCCTTGAGCGTCACTTCTCGTGTCGCGTGGTTGATGGCTTCGACTTTCGCGATAACGGAGATCAGCATTTCTTTGCTGCGCGCGGGAACGTTCTGCGCGGCGACCGTGGTGGTCGCAAGCAGCGCCGCTCCAACGAGGGTCAGGGCGTGACGGAGATAGCCGGCTGATTTCATCGTTTGTACTCCCTGTCAGTTGGCCAGATTCAGTTGAAACAAATTGCACTTCCACGGCGAGAGATCGACGTACAGACCGGCCTCGCGCATTTCCGATCCGTCGCGGTCGTACGATTCGTCGGAAACCCTGTCGGTGAGGCGCCAGACCCGCCCGCGCAACCCATCCCAGGGCAACTGGACCAGGCCCTGAGCCGGGGCGTCGGAGAAATTGATCACCACCAGGTATCGCTCGTCACCATTCGTCCAGCACCAGCTCAGGAGATTGAGCGCCGTCTCGTTGTCGGGCCAGCCGCGGCGATGGCACAGGCGCCATTCGCCTGACCGAAACACGTCGCGGGCCGTCGCCGCGAGCACCTGACGATAAAAGTGCTGGAGATCGGCGTCGATCGGCTCGTCAGGCCGCCGGCCCAGAAACACGGGCAGCCGGACTTTCCGCCCCTCGAACTGGCCCTCGTGCAGCAAACGCGCGCCCGGAAGCGTCAGAATTGCGAAGGCCGCCGCGCGCGCCTTGGCGGGCGGGAATACCGACGCGGCCCGCGGCTCGTCATGATTCTCGATGAACCGGAGCATCCTGCGCTGATAGTCCTGATCGGCCAGCAGATGCAGCCGGATGGGCTCGGCGGCGCCGTGTTCCATGCGGTCGTACAGCTTCTTGTCGTAGCAGAAGGCGAAGCCCTGCTGCTGCAGTTCCCACTCCAGGTCCCAGTACGCCTCGGCGATGAACGTGAAGCCGGCCCAGGCGATGCTGGTTGCCGCAATCAGCGACCGCCAGTAGTCGTCGGCCGGTCTGGCGCCTGCACGCGCGCCCCAGGTCCGCTCGAAGACGTTGTTCAGCATGAGCATCGCCATATCGCAGCGAATGCCGTCGCACTGGCCGGCGATCGCGTTGATCGTCTCCAGGGCCGCACGCCGCAGGCCGGGGTGAAACGCGTTCACCTGCACGACGTCCGACCACGCCGGGAAGAACGGATCGCGGCCGCAAGCAAAGACGCGGCCGGCAGCGGCGATAAACGATGCCGGGTCGCGCCGCAGGTCGTCGGCATCCCCCTGAATCAGATACTCGGGATGCTCGGTCACCCATGGATGGTCGGGCGCGACGTGATTGGGGACGAAGTCGAGAATCAGCCTCACGCCACGACGGCTCAGTTGCCGACGTGCCGCGGCCAGGCCGTCAGGTCCACCGAGATGCGGATCGACGACGTAGCGGCGGACGCAGTACGGAGACCCGACGTTGTCCGCGGGCTGGAAATCGGGAAGCGCCCGGCGAAAATCGTCGAGCTGGCTCGCCTTCTCCATCGAGATCGCGATGCCGGCCGGGCTGCGCTCCCAGACGCCCATGAACCAGACGGCGTCGAAGCCGTGGCCTGCCAGGTCATCCCATTCCTCGCCGGGCACATCGGCCAGGTCCACCTCGCGGTGGTACTTCCGGCTGAGATCGCGGAGCCACGTCCACGCATTGATCTCGTAGACGACCGGATGGCGAGGCCAGGGTCTCATCGCGCTAGCGCCGGGTTTCGATCCCGGCGTCCTCGTGCGGGAAACCCCTCTGCTTGCCTTCCCCGAGCAGCCGCTTCCCGTCCACGAAGCCGTACAGCTCGATCAGCTTGGCCACGAGTCCAGTCCAGCCGGTCTGATGACTGGCGCCCAGCCCGGCGCCGTTGTCCCCATGAAAGTACTCGTAGAACAGGATGTAGTCGCGCCACTGCGGGTCTGTCTGGAATTTCTCGGATCCGCCAAACACCGGACGGCGTCCGCGTTCATCCCGCGTGAACGTACTGATCAGCCGGCGGGCGATTTCCTTGCTGACGTCAAACAGATTCATCATCCGGCCGGAGCCGGTCGGACATTCAATCTGGAAGTTGTCGCCGTAGTACAGGTAGAAGTTCTGCAGCGCCCGGATGATGAGCGCGTTGACCGGCATCCACACCGGGCCGCGCCAGTTGGAATTGCCGCCGAACATGCCGGTGTTCGATTCGGCCGGCAGGTAATCCACGCGGTACTCCTGCGCATTCGCGTGAAACACGTACGGATGCTTCTCGTGGAACTTCGAGATGGACCGGATGCCGTGTGGTCCGAGGAATTCCCCTTCGTCGAGCATCCGCGCGAGCACGCGGCGGAGGCGCTCAGGCGTGAGCAGCGCGAGGATGCCGCGGTCGTTCACACCGTAGTGGCCGGGTCCGGTGGGATGAATGGAGGCCGACAGCTCCGGGATTCGTCGCATCCGTTCCTGGATGAAGCGCATCGCATTCGGCACGCGCTCGCGCTGGAACGCGTCCATCACGGTCGTGGCACACAGCGGCAGCAGCCCCACCAGCGACCGGACTTTCAGTCGCGTGGCGGTGCCGTCCGGAAGCCGCAGGATGTCGTAATAGAAGCCGTCTTCCTCGTCCCACATGCCGTCGGCGCCCGGACGGTTCATGGCCGATGCGATGTAGTAGAAGTGCTCCACGAACTTGAACACCATCTGTTCGTAGGTCGGATCCCGGGCGGCCAGCTCGATGGCGAGCTCCAGCATGTTCTGACTGAAGAGCGCCATCCAGGCGGTGCCGTCGGCCTGCTCCAGATGGCCGCCGGTCGGCAGGGGCGCGCTGCGATCGAACACGCCGATGTTGTCGAGTCCGAGAAAGCCGCCGTCGAACACGTTCTTGCCGAAGCGATCCTTGCGGTTGACCCACCAGGTGAAATTGAGCAGGAGCTTCTGGAACGTGGTCCTGAGAAAGTCCAGGTCACTCTCGCCGCGCACGGCCATCCCGGTTCGATAGAGGAACAACGTGGCGAACGCATGTACCGGCGGATTGACGTCGCTGAAGTTCCACTCGTAGGCGGGCATCTGCCCGTTCGGGTGCAGGTAGGACGCGCGCAGCATGAGCTGCATCTGCTCTTTCGCGAAGTCCGGATCCACAATCGCGAGCGGCAGGGCGTGAAATGCCAGATCCCAGGCCGCGTACCACGGGTACTCCCACTTGTCGGGCATCGAAATGATGTCCTTGTTCAACATGTGGAACCACTCGGAATTGCGCGCGGCTCGATATCCGGAATGCAGCGGGTTGGAGTTGTGCTCGTCGAGCCAGTTGTCGGCGTCGAAGAAGAAGAACTGCTTGCTCCAGAGCATCCCGGCCAGGGCCTGGCGCATGACGCTGGCCTCGTCGGCGCTCACGAACGACGGCGTCACCGACGCGTAGAACTCGTCGGCCTCCCGCATCCGCCCGCTGAACACCTCGTCGAATGGCGGCCCGAAGGGCGGCCTGGCCTGGCGGATCGACGAGGCCTTCGCCAACCGGAGCCGGATGACACGGCTCTGCCCCGCGCCAATGCCGCCGCGGTAGTGCGCGGCCACCTTGGTCCCCCGCCGGCCGGGATTCACGGTGGTCCGGCCGCCCACGACGTGGTCGTTGATGCCGTCCTTCACGTACGGCGTCGCGTTGGGCGCGCCGAAGAGGCGCTCGTGATTCGTCTCGTTTTCGGTGAACAACAGCGGCACGTCACCGTCGCAGGCGAAGATGAACTGCCCGAGTTCGCCGTGGCTCGCCGCGGCGGCCGTCGATCCCGCCGATCCCGGGATCTGTTCGATGACCGGACGTTCGGCCGATCGGTTCGACGGAGCGATCCAGTCCGCCCAGTCGTTGCGGAACCACAACGTGGGCAGCAGGTGCAGTTCGGCCGCTGCGGGTCCACGGTTGACGGCGGTGATTTTCACCAGCATGTCGTCCGGACCGGCCTTGGCGTACTCCACAAACACGTCAAAGTACCGGTCTTCGTCGAACACGCCCGTATCGAGCAGTTCGTACTCGAATTCCTCCCGCGTGCGTCGCCGATTGGTGTCCACAAGATCCGCGTAGGGAAACTCGGCCTGCGGATACTTGTAGAGGTATTTCATGTACGAGTGCGTCGGCGTGCTGTCGAGGTAGAAGTAGTACTCCTTGACGTCCTCGCCATGATTGCCTTCGCTGTTGGTCAGCCCGAACAGGCGCTCTTTGAGGATCGGGTCCCGGCCGTTCCACAGGGCCAGGGAGAAACACAGGCGCTGCTGGTCGTCGGAGATTCCGGCGAGGCCGTCTTCGCCCCAGCGGTAGGTTCGCGACCGCGCGTGGTCGTGTGTGAAGAAATTCCAGGCGTCGCCGTCCGGGCTGTAGTCTTCCCGGACCGTTCCCCACTGACGCTCGCTGAGGTAGGGGCCCCAGGCCTTCCAGGGCGCCGTCTTCTGACGGGCTTCTTCGAGTCTGAAATGTTCGGCGAGCTTCATCATGGATCTCTCCGGTCGCATCACCCTGAGACCGTCGGAGAGCAAAAGACCAGGCTTCGGCGGTTGAAACGAGACCGGGCCTGATTCCCCAGCCGATCGAGGGAAATCAGGCCCGGCTGCGACTACTTCCTGACGGCGTACGGATTGCCGCCGAGCGCGTTGGAGATGTCCGCGATCGCCTTCTGCGCCCGGACGCTGTTCCCGGCGTCATCGAGCGGCGGCGACACGACGGCGATGCCGAACTTGCCCGGCGAGACGGCGATGATGCCGCCGCCGACGCCGCTCTTGGCCGGCAGGCCGGTGTGATACAGCCACTTGCCGGAGTCGTCATAGAGACCGGCGGTCGCCATGATGGCGAGAACGCCCGGCACCTTCGCGGGGTCCATGACCTGCTTGCCGGTCAGCGGATTCCTGCCGCCGAAGGCCAGCGTCGCGGCCATGACGCCCAGGTCCTTCGCGTTGACGCCGATCGAGCACTGGCGCGTGTAGAGATCCACGGCCTGCGCCCAGTTCGACTTGATGTAGCCGTATGCGAGCATGAGGGCGCCGATCGCCTGATTGCGCTGGTTGGAGTCGGACTCGGACTTGTAGACATCCTGCAGCACGGACAGATTCCGGCCGGCCATGTCGTTGTGGATGCCGATGATTTTGGCCCACACCGCGTCGGCCGTCGCGCCCGTCACCATGCTGGTGGCGGAAATCGCGCCGGGGTTGACCAGCGGGTTCATCTCCGGCGCGCCGGCGCCGGACACGACCTTCACGCTCTCCACCGCGATGATCGAATTGAATCGCGCGCCTGTCGCGTCAACGCCAATCCGCTTCTCGATCGAGTCCAGGCCCTGCTCCTGAATCACCTGGGCCGCCGTGAACACCTTGGAGATGGACTGAATCGACACTTCGGTGGCCACGTTGCCCGCCGTGTACACCTTCCCGTCGGCCGTCACCAGCGCGATGCCGTACAGCTTGGGATCGACCTTCGCCAGCGCCGGAATGTAGTCGGCGTTCTTGCCTTCCTGCAGGTTCTGGTACTTCGAGTACGCGGCGTCAATGGCCTTCTGGATATCAGCGGGCGCCTGCGCACGGACGAGCGGAGAGACCGCCAGCAACGCGGCTCCCACCAGCAGCGCGCCGGCACGAATCGAACGTGGACTTGTCATCATCACTAGCCTCCGAGCTTGTACGAGAAGTTGTATTTGAACGAGAACTGAAGCTTGTAGCCGTCGTACTTCCAGCCGTCAGAATTGTTCTCGCGACGGCCCCACTGGAATTCGCCGCCCATCATCACGCCGGCCACCGGCGTGTAGAGCAGGTTGCCGAGCGCGTAGTAGCCGCGATGAAACGCGTCGGCCGACTGCAGCTCGGTGTTCTTGTTGTCCTGATGCGAGAAGCCGACGGTGCTGGTCCACTTGTCGTTCCAGGTGTGATCCAGGAACAACACCGTGCCGAGAATCGGAATCGTTTCGCCCTTGATCGGGCTGACGGCGCTGCCCGGATTTGACGCGATGCCGACATCGACCGGCGAGTCGTTCATGTAGTTCTGAATGCCTTCGCCGTAGACCACCTGGATTCGGACGACGTCCCTGGACGTCGGCTTCAGATTCGAGCTGAAATTCAGGCCCCAGCCAGTCGCCGAACCGCTCAGATCGAACTGATCGTTCAACTGATCGTCCCACGCGATGCGGCGGACCGCGCCGGCCACCCGGACGTAGCCTTTGTTGAAGTTCATCAGGTAGGCGCCGGTGAAGTCCGGCGCCGGGCTCCGGCCCATGATGTTCTGGAGTTCCACGCGATTCGACAGCATCCCCGGATCACCGCTCGCGCCCGGCCGTTCGAGCGCGAGGGTCACCGAGTGCTTGTCGGTCATGATCGGCATCCAGCGGACCTGGACGTTCCGGAAGAACACCATGCCCGTCGGTCCCCAGTATTCGAGGGAGTTCGGGAACACGTCCGGATCCATGAACACGCTCCAGTACTGCCCCGCGCCGAAGTGGCCCAGTTCGCCGTAGGCGTGGCGCAGCCTGAACGTGGTCTGGCCCTCGTCGACGCCCACCCCGAACATTTCGAATTCGAACGTGGTCTTCAGATCGCCCAGCGCGGTCGGCGTGGTCGCCTTGACGCCCAGGCGCGACTGGCGGACGCCGGCGAACGTGCTGTTGTCTTCGCCGAACTGGCCCGCGAACGACGGCAGCTTCGTGACGCGCATGGTGTCGAACCAGTTCGGGTTGATGGTCTTGAAGTTCTGCCCGATGTCGAGCATGGCAAACCCGTAGACCGTCATCGACGCCCGACCCTGCGTCGCCGGCGCCGGCGCCGTGGACACCGTGGCCGGCGGCGTCGTGAATGGCGGCGTGTCGGCCTGCGTTTGCGCCGCCGCGCTCGCGGCGAGGCCCAGAACCATGATCAAGGCGATGCCCCACTGCGCGTACCGAATGTGCCGGTTGTCTCGTCTCATTCCTGCTCTCTCCCTCATGTGTGATTGACCGCTCACTGACGCCGTGAACCCGCGATTCGCGGTTACTTGCCGTGTGCGGCTTCCCACGCCCGCACCTTCCGTCGCGCCTCGTCGAAGAGGCGTTCGTAGTTCCCTTTGAGCAGCTTCTGTTTCGCGTCCGGCGTCAGCCGGGCGAACATCGGCTGGTACATGTCAACGATCTTGAGATAGGACTTTTCATCGGCCGGCGCCACCTCGTCTGTCCCGAACAGAAACCGATCCGGGTAGCGATTGATGAGGTCGGCCATCGCCGCCGCGGACTCGGGCGTCTCGGTGACATACTTCGCCAGTTCCGTCCAGGAGATGTCGACGTAGAAATTCCCGGCCTGCGGCGATGCCAGGCCGCGTTCCATCATCCCCAGCTGGTCTTTGAGGGGATGGACAATGCGGCCGACGCCGGCGTGGGCCCAGATCACGACCGAGTTCGGATGGCGCGCCACCAGTTCGCGGAACTGCGGCACGATCCACGGCTCCTGGCCGGGCTTCGGAAACGGCATGTCGATGTCGTTGTGCAGAATGGCGACGAGGCCGGTCTCCGCGGTGAAATCGAGGATGCGATCGAGCGCCGGATCCAGCAGGCTCGCCGTCTTGCCCGGAATCTTCGACGACACGAACTCCTTGTGGATGGTGAACTCGCCGATCCCGGAGAACACGCCCGGAAACGTCAGCAGCACGCGCTTGATGTGATCGGCGGCGTACATGTCGGCGGGATTGAAGCCCGTGATCATCGGATCGAATCGAGCCCGTTCGGCCGGTGCCAACGACCGGTACGCCATCGCGATGAACGCGTCCGTAAAGGAGTAGTAGTAGAGCGGGGCATCGCTTTGCAGGTAGTAGGTCGGCGCGAAGTCGCCGGTGTTGTTCTTGTCCCACATCTGCTGCAGGGGGATGCCGAAGAGCGCGACGCGGCCGACGCGGTTGCCCATGATTTTCAGGAAGGCCCGGATGTCGGTGCCTTCCTGCGCGTAATTGGTCAGATGGAAATGCGAATCGTTCAGCTCGTAGGCCTGGGCCGCCGGCGCAGGCTCCGGTGGTCCGGGATGCGCGCGCGATGACGCCGCCAGGAGCCATGCGCCGGCCAGCGCGACGCCGCCCACGAACCCCACGACTCCGAGTGTCCAGCTGCGCGTCATGTCCGGACCTTTAGAAGAAGACCGAAAACGCCGTCGAGAACGTGTGGCCGGTCTGGCCGCCGACGTAGTAGCCGAACGTGCTGCTCACCGGTGAATGATTGACCTTCTGGTACTGCAGGTTGAGCCGGTGATTGCGCGTGTCGAACGGATACCAGTTGCCGCCCGCGATGTACTCGCTGGCGTTGCTGAAGCCGTTGCTCTTGTCGCCGTAGATCTGCGACGTGGCCGCGTACACCTCAATCTTCTTCTTGATCGGGAAGAACGCGCCCTGGACGTAGAAGCCCTTGTCGTGAATGTCGCTGAGCGGCAGCGGGCCGTCCGCCCGGAACAGGTCCAATTCGCGAAAATAGAGTTCCGTCTGCAGAAAGATGCCCTTGTATTTCAGGCCGGCGTCGATGGAGAGCAGGCGGTAGTCCACGTAGTTCACGGTCACGCCCGGCGCCAGCGCGCCGGTATCGAAAATGTTCAGGCTGTCGGCCAGCTTGACCGTCGTGTTGCCGGTCCCGCCCGTGTTGGCGTCCGTGTAGCGCTCTTCCGGGCTGTAGGTCGTCGACACGCCGATTCGCGTGGCGAGCTTGTCGTGATATTCCCAGTCGCCGTAGCCGCCGCGGGGACCGAATTCCTTCGTAGTCGGCATCCACCAGGCCGACCCGCCCCAGCCCCACTTGCGATCGAGCTGAGTCGCCTTGATGCCGAGCGCGCTGAGGTTGTTCGAGGCCATGACGTTGTACCAGAGTCCAGGCGTCAATTGGCCCTGGGCCCAGATGCCGTTGGAAAAGTACGGACGAAAGAACTCGTCCGCCATGACGCGATCGTGGCCGAGCCAGTACGGATGCGATCCTTGCAGCGAGCGCGTCCCGGGCAAACCGTTCAGACCGGCATACAGACTGAAGCGCTTGCCGAACTGGTAGCCGACGGTGGCGAAAAAGTTCTTCTGATCGGTCGGATTCACGGTCCAGAAAAAAATGTTGTAGACGAGCTTCTCGTTGCCGAGCCAGCCTTTGAAAAAGACCATGATGCGGTGCGGATAGAGATCGTTGCGCCCGTCCACGGTCCGTTCGTTCCCGAGATGGTCGAGAAAGGTCGCGTGCGCCGGCATCTGGTTCATGTAGCGAATCAACCCGTACGCGCTGATCTCGAGTTCGCCGGCGTCGCTGCGGCCGACGAGGAAGCCCTTGCCGGGGTCGAACTCGCCCCAGGTCTCAATCTGCTCCGCACCCTGCTTGGGCGGAGGCGCCGACAGAAATCCGGTCTTGCCGGTTTGCGGCGGGGCCGGATCAGGCGCAGGGGTTGGCGCCGGAACGGGCGGGGCTTGCGCCACCGCAAACGTCGCCGAGCAACCGTCACTCACCCAGATCCGCGTGTCGTCGAACCCCCACGTCTTTCCCAGCTCACAACGCGCCGGGCTCGTCGATTTCAGAAGCACCGCGCCCGCTGAGGCGTTGGCCGGACATTCGGCACGCGTCCCTGCCGTCGATGTGCACGCCACCTCGGTGGGCGCCTGTTCATTGGATTGGCCTTGCGCGGCCCCGGGCACCGCGGCCAGCACGAACACCATGGCCGAAGCCCGGATACTCAGGCAGACTCCGTCTGCAGTTCGATAGTTCACGGCCACCGCAAGGGGCAAAAAGAGTGCCGGACGAGCCGCTCGCAAGCTCTTGCGTTTCGAGCGAGATCAGGCCGCTCTCACGGCAAGCGGTCGAGGCCGCCACCGGATCATCACGATGGGCCGTCAGAGGCCGGAGCCGCGCCGTCCAGGCCAATCGGCGTCGTACGGCATCCAACTGGCATGGATAATCGGGCTATGACTTCCAGAGTTCACGCCCTGACGGTCGCGCTTGTCTTGCTGCTCGGCTCCGCCGTCGCGGTCGCGGGCATCAACGTCCGCACGGAGATCGACAAGAAATTCGATTTCACGAAGCTGAAGACGTTCGCCTGGCACCCGCATCCCGGGGAGGTGAAGATTCTGCTGTCGAAGGATTCAAACGCGCGCGCGGAGCCCGTCAAGCGGCAGTATGAGCCGCTCCTGATGAAGACGGTCGAAGAGGAGATGGTCAAGCGCGGCTACACGATGGCCACCGCCGGCGCCGCGCCGGACTTTCAATTGATCTATTACGTGTTCATCGCCACCGGCACCACGTCGCAGGCCATGGGCCAGTTCCTGCCGACCAACGCGACGTGGGGACTGCCGATGTTTCCGCCGGCGACGCAGCATCTCGATCTGTCGCCGCAAGGCTCCATTGTGCTCGACGCGGCCGCGCCAGCGGGCGGCGCGCTGGTCTGGCGAGGCGTCGCGGAATCGCGCGTCGAACTCACGAACTCCGAGGAGCAACGCGCCAGGAACGTCAAGGAAGCCATGACGAAGATCGTGGCGAAGTTCCCGAAGAGGAAGTGACCGTCCCGTTGTCCCGTTTCACGCTTTAGAACACAAGCTTCCACCTGATCGAGAAGAATCCCCGCGTCTTCGATCCCACCGCGAACGGATCGATGAACTGCACATCCGCCGTCACCTTGCTCCAGCCGGTCACCGCGACGTTGTAGAACGCTTCGAAGCCGTTCTCGTCGCGCGTCCGCACCAGCGGGGCCAGCGTCTCTTCCAGGGTGTTGCTGATGCCGTTGAAGTAGTAGCCCACGCCGAAGTTATCCTGGCTCCGGCCCTTGATCGGGCTGTTGCCCCCGACGCCGATGTGGCCGAAGATGTCGACGGGACTCGGATTCGAGTCCGACGCGCCGATCATCCCGAACAACCCGATTCCGGTCTTCGTCGAGGGATCCCAGATCAAGTACTGATCGAACGTGAAATCAAATGTCCATGCGTTGCTTTCCGTCGCGAGCGGCGTCTCGAACGGAGGAATGAACACGTACGGGCTCTGTTCGAGGGACGTCAGCGTCGTCCCGCTCGCCGTGACGTTGAAGACGTAGTGCGACGGCGTGGCGAAGAACCTGCGCGGCACTGCGACCGACGCGTAGAACGTCGCGCCGTTCTTGAAGAATCCCTTCTCCGTTGATTCGAGCAGACCCACGGTCACGAAGGGCTCGGCGTTCTTCAGCGCCGTAAAGAAGACGCCCTCGGCCACCGGGGGAATCGTACGCGCGTACAGCGGCGGCAGCACAAACGCCAGGTTGTTGAACTTGTCGATCCCGTTTCCACCGGTGAAGGTGTGGTCGTACCGATCGAGGTTGTCGAATCGGCCCGCCTGCAGCATCGTGTTCGTGCCGAACATCTTCGTCAGATAGAAGCTGGTGACTCGTGCCGACGCGCCCTCATTTTCCGGGAACAGCAGCGCGGAGCTCGTCGGTACGAAGGTGCCGCCGGCCAGAAGCGGCACGTCACCATACCGGAAGGCGACATGCGCCGTGCCCGTCAGGCCTTCCCAGCCCATGTTGCTGAAGTCCTGCGTCATCTTCGCGTCGAGCTTGCCGCCGTAGTCCCAGACGCGCGTATCGCCCGTGTCCGGTGAGTTCTGGAAGAACTGGGTCCAGGACGCCTCGAACGTGAATCCGCGCCTGGCCAGCTCGTCGCGATAACCGCCGCCGATCATCGTCGGCTGTTTAATCCAGTCCTTCACGGTCAGCGAGCCGCCCTGCGGCGCGAGCACGGGCTCAAACGTCAGACCGGTTATGGTGGGTTGGATCTGCGCCGCGGCGGGCGCCGCATGCGTCAGCAGCAGCGTCACCGCACCGAGCACCATGAGTGCGTGCGCGCGAAGTGTACGAATGATCGTCATGTCCGCATTATTCCCATTCCCGCTAATCAGTACAACCTCAATCCGACCGCGGCTTTTCGGCTGACGCCAACCACGCGATGGCACCCGCCCTCACAATGGGCCGTGACTTTTGGTTTCGAGGCCGTCAGCCGTCCCCTTGGGCCTGCCCCATCGGCCGACACGACGGTGGCGCGATCCTTGCGGGGTGTCGGCCGATGCTCGTTCGGTCCGTGATCGTCTCCCTCTTCATCTTCGTCTTCCTTTTCATCGCAAGCCCGGCGTGGTGCCAGCCCAAAACCGACGTCGTGACGCTCGGCAACGGCGACCGCATCACCGGTGAGATCACGTCGCTGTCGCGTGGGCGGCTGGCGCTGAAGACCGATGACGCCGGCACCATCAATTTCGAGTGGGACAAAGTCCGGCGCGTGGAGTCGACGCGGCTCTTCGAGATCGAAACCAGCGATGGGCGTCGATTGCTCGGCAGTCTGAGCAGCCCGGCCGATCGGCAGATCGCCATCGGCGTGATGGACAATCCGCTCATCCTGGCCATGGACGACGTGACGCGGCTGACCGCGATTGGGGCCAGCTTCTGGTCGAAGCTGGAAGGCTCCGTCAACGCCGGGTTTTCGTACTCCCACTCCGCGCAACTCTCTCAGATCACCTTCAACCAGGACGCGATTTACCGGCGGCCGGCATTCCAGTTCCGCATGGCCAGCTCCGCCACGCTCACCCAGCAGGAAGACACCGAAGACGACAATCGCGCGTCGCTGTCGGCCGATTACGTCCGCTATCGGGGACTGCGGTGGTTCATCGCGTCAGGCGGCCGGCTCGAGAGCAACCAGAGCCTGGGCCTCGTCCTCCGCTCACAGCTTGGCGCCACCGCCGGGCAACGGCTGGTCAACACGAACCGCGCGCAGTTCGAAGTGGGAGGCGGCGTGGTGTTCAACAACGAGCAGGCGGTTGACGATTCCGAATCGACCCAGAACCTGGAAGCGGTCTTCATGGCGAATACGTCGTACTACACCTACGATTCGCCCAAGACGACGATCGACTTCAAGACGCAGTACTATCCAAGCTTTTCGCAAAAGGGACGGCAGCGCGTCCAGATCGATTCGTCCTTCAACCGTGAGCTGTACAAGGATCTGACGCTGACGTTCAGCGTCTTCTACACGTTCGACAGCAAGCCGCCCAAGGAAGGGGCGGCGCGGACGGACGTCGGCGTGGTGACGTCACTGGGGTGGACGTTCGGACGGTGAGACGGCATGTGACGCTCTTGTCCGTGCCGCCGTCCCCTATTTCCTGCCAACACTCACGCTCAGCACGTACGTCGGCCTGGCATCATCGGGATTGAACATGTGGGCCGTGATGTCCACGGGCCCGAGGATGAATCCGACGAGGAAGCCCCGCTGGATGTCGCGTTCGCCTTTGTAGGCCCGCGTCCGTTGCGCCACGAGGCCGGCATACCACCACTCGGCGGGCGACAGGAGGACCTGCGACCAGTTGTAATAAAACCAGTCGGCCTTCCCCGTCGCGTCGAAGACGTACTCGCTCTCGCTCGAGGCTTCGATGAAGTCCCAGTTGAATCTGCCGCGGCCGCCGGCCGCCACACCCTTCGTATCGCCGAAGACGCCGCCGAACATGGGTGTGAGTTCGAGCGTCACCGCCTTGCACCAGGCGAAGTTCCAGCCGGCCCATGCGGATCCGACGCCCAGTCCCTCGTAGTTCGCCCGCGTCTCCAGGTGCAGGACGCCGCGGTCCGCGGCGACTGTCGGTTGGAGGTAGTCGCGCTCGTCAGGAATGAAATAGCTGTAGAGCATGGCCGACAGATTCCACGCCGGCCGTGCGGGCGGAGATGGGGCCGATGGGGCCTGGGCGGACGCCGTCCGGCCCGCGGCGACGAGCGCGACCGCGATCGCGATCGCCGCGGACCGAAGTCGGCGTTCTGGCACGGGGGGCGGTGTTACTTCTTTTTCTTGTCCGGGGGCGGCGGGTAGTTCTTGAGCATCTTCTTCACGGCCGAGGCCACGTTCTTGTCCCGCTTTTCGGCCTTCGCCTGGACGTCAATCTCCTTCACGCCCACGGCGCGGAAGACCATCTGTTTCTTCTGCGCGTCGGCGATGTCGATGATCAGCGTGCCCTCGGTGATGTTGTTGACCATCACCTGCGTGCCGCCCCATCCGCCGCCCCAGCCCCAGCCGTACGGCCCGTAGCCGCCGGCGTAGCCATAGTTGTATGTGGAGATGTCCTGCTTTTCCTTCAAGGACACGTGATAGACGACGGTCACGTCCGGGGAGGTTTCGTTTTTGGTCATGCCCTTCGCGATCAATTCGGCGTCGATGGCATCGGTAATTCTCTTGTCCACGAACTGATCGTTGGCGGGCGTGCCTTTCTTCTGCGCGAAGGTCTTGAATGCCGCGAAGTTCGCCGTCTTGTCGAAGTCAAAGCTGGTCTTCTGGCCGAACAGGACGACCGGCAATGCCAACGCGATGGCCACGACACCGGCGCCGATTTTCATGCGCTTCATGCGTAACTCCTTTTCCTGTGCGATAACGGACGGACGGGAAGCCATCGCGCGCGACGGCCCCGGCGCCGCCTGACCTTAGAACCGGAATCCGAACGTCAGCGGAATGTAGTAACCGTTCGCCTTCCCGCCGGTGAACGAACCGGGCGACCCGGCGTTCGGTGTAATCTGCGGGCCCGCCACGAAGTGATAGCGCGACTCAATCGTGAACTCCGCGTCGTCGCTCTGGCCCAGCTTGAAGCCGACCCCTGCGCCGACGCTGAAGCCGAAGTCCCAGCCGCCTCGCGAACCAATGATCGACTCAATGGGGTACGTGCCGCAGATGTACCAGTAGGGATCGCACACGACCCCGGTGCCTTCGTACTTGGTGACCGTCACCTTGCGGTAATACGCGCCGGGACCAGCCACGGCGTAGATGCGCACGCGCGCGTCGGCCGGCGTCACGTTATAGATGAAGTTGGCCGCGATCTGGTGCGTATCGTGATGCGCCGTCAGCGAAACGCCAAGCACGTCCACCCAGTTTTCGGCATGGAAGCGGCGGAAGGCGTACTCCGCGCCGATGCTCACGCGTGAATTGAGATCGAAGGTCGCGCCGACGGCGGGGCCGACGCCGGTGGAAAAGTGATCGCCCATCTTTCCCGCGACGAACGTGGGACCGCCGCCGAAGTAGATGTGCCACGGCCGCTCCTGCGCGGCGGACACAGCCGGGAAACAGGCCAGGATCGCGGCGCCTAGCAGAAACGACTTCACGATACGCATACGTTGATGGCTCCTTTGGATGACGAACACCCGCCGGAGCAGGGGCAAGAGTCGGGCCAACGCCGGTTGGACCGAAATGCGCTGGTTGAGGAGAAACTAATTAATGAGACGGCGGCGAACCTGGCCAGCCGTCGAGAGCGGGGTCACGACGGGCCGTGAGCTATTCGACTTCCTTCTGGGTCGGCTCGTCGGCGGAGATTCGGAGCGACTTGAGGAAGCGGCGATCGTTGGCGCTCATTTCGAGGCCGAAGCGTCCACCGGACTTGCGCGCGTGGGATCCCTTCGCGCCCGGGGCTGCGTCGCGACTCGCGAAGGTGACGACGGCTTCGAGTGACACGCGCATGTCGAACCCAGCGTTGCGAGCTTTCTCGCGGCACGCTTCGACGCGTGCGTCATCCGCCAGTGCAGCCGACACGGCATCTGATAATTCGCGCGCCAGCTGCTTCATCGTTGAATCCATGCCGTCCTCCACATTCCGGGACAACGCACGCCGAAAAAGGTTGGGGCATTGTAGACACCGCTCCAGAACCTGTCAAACGCGAAAACTGTGTCTCATCGGCGTCTCGCGGGAGAACCAGCCGCGCGATACACGCCGCGTTACAAAAACATCCGCACACAGCGACGCTGTACCGTCCATCCCGCGACAACATCGTCAGAATCCGCGCCGGCCGCGCGCCCCGGCCGTGCAAACCCCAACCGTGGCAGACTAATGTCGGCTCATGGCGAGCGGACCACGCGCAACTGACATGTTTGTCAAGCCAGACGACCTGGACGAGGCCGCCGGCGTCGCGCATGAGAGGCCAGGCGAGTTCCCGTACACGCGCGGCATCCAGCCCACGATGTATCGGGGCCGGCTCTGGACGATGCGCCAATATGCCGGGTTCGGCACGGCGGCCGAATCCAACGCCCGCTACCGCTATCTGCTCGCGCAGGGCGTCAGCGGCTTGAGCGTCGCATTCGATCTGCCCACGCAGATGGGGTACGACTCCGATCATCCGATGGCGGCGGGCGAAGTCGGCCGCGTCGGCGTTGCCATCGACTCGATCGAGGACATGGCCATTCTGCTCGACGGCATTCCGCTCGACCGGATTTCCACCTCGATGACGATCAACTCGACGGCGATCATCCTGCTCGCGCTCTATGTGGCGGTCGCGCGGCGGCAGGGCGTGCCGCAGGCGTCGCTGTCGGGCACGATCCAGAACGACATCCTCAAGGAATACATCGCGCGCGGCACGTATATCTATCCCCCGCGCCACTCGCTGCGAATCGTCACCGACATTTTCGCCTGGTGCGAGCGCGAACTCCCGAACTGGAACACGATCTCGATCAGTGGATACCACATCCGGGAGGCGGGATCGACGGCGGTGCAGGAGGTCGCGTTCACGCTGGCGAACGCGATCGCCTACGTGGAGGCCGCCCGTGATGCAGGGCTGAACCTGGACCGGCTCGGCCAGCGTCTGTCCTTTTTTTTCAACGCCCATAACGACTTCCTGGAGGAGATTGCGAAGTTCCGCGCGGCCCGGCGGCTCTGGGCACGGATCTGCCGCGAGCGCTTCAAGATGACCAGCCCGCGGGCGATGCAGCTGCGATTCCACGCGCAGACGGCCGGCAGCACGCTGACCGCGCAACAGCCCGATAACAACATCGTGCGCGTCACGATCCAGGCGCTGGCCGCGGTGCTGGGCGGCGTGCAATCGCTGCACTGCAACGGCCGCGACGAAGCCATGGCGCTGCCGACCGAAGAAGCCGCCACCATTGCGCTGCGCACGCAGCAGATCATCGCCGCCGAATCCGGCGTCGCGAACACCGTCGATCCGGTGGGCGGCGCGTGGGCCATCGAAAAACGCACGCGTGAGATTGAGCTCGAGGCCGCGGACCTGATCGCCGCAATCGACAATACCGGCGGCACGCTGGCGGCCATTGAATCCGGCCGCACGGCCCGGCAGGTGCAGGACGCGGCGTATGCCACACAGCAGGCCATCGACCGCGGGGATCAGGTCATCGTCGGTGTGAATCGATTTCAGACCGACGAGCCCGCCAGGATCGATCTATTGCGGATCGACCCGGCCGGCGAAGCCCGGCAGGCCGCTGCCGTCGCGGCGATCCGCGCGAGCCGCGATTCGGCCGATTGGCGACGCGCAATCGATGCCGTGGAACAGGCCGCGCGCGATGGCTCGAACCTGGTGCCGTGGGTCATTGCCGCGGTCGAATCCCGCGCCACGCTCGGTGAGATCTCCGACGCGCTGCGGCGCGTTTTCGGCGAATACCGTGACACAAACCTCTGAGGCGCCGCGCGTCCCGTTACTCAGCGTCGAGCATCTGACGACCGTGTTCCGTCTGGCCGACGGACGCGACGCGGCAGCCGTCAACGATGTGAGCTTTCAGATCGGCAAGGGCGAGACGCTCGGGCTGGTCGGCGAATCCGGCAGCGGCAAGTCTGTCACCGCCCTCTCGATCATCCGCCTGGTGACGCCACCGGGACGCATCGCCGGCGGCCGAATCCTGTTCGAAGGCCAGGACCTGATGGCGCAGGGCGAGCGCGAGCTGCAGCGCGTCCGCGGACGCCGCATCGGATTCGTGTTCCAGGAGCCCATGGTCGCGCTCGATCCGGTCTACACCATCGGGTATCAGATCGCGGAAACGCTGATGGTGCACGGCCTCGCCCGCGGCGGTGCCGCTCGCCGGCGCGCCGTGGAGTTGCTCGAGGCGGTTCGCGTGCCTGAGCCGGCGCGACGGGCGGCAGAATATCCGCATCAGTTGAGCGGCGGGCTGCGCCAGCGCGCGATGCTGGCTCTGGCGCTGGCGGCCGAGCCGTCCCTCGTCATCGCCGACGAACCGACCACGGCCCTCGATGTCACCGTCCAGGCCGAGGTGCTCGACCTGCTTCGCGATCTACGCAAGACGTTCGGGTTGTCGCTCCTGCTCATCACCCACGACCTCGGCGTCATGGCCGAAATGGCCGATCGCGTCGCCGTCATGTATTGCGGACGCATCGTCGAGGAAGCGCCGGTGACGGAGCTGCTCGGGTCACCAAAGCATCCCTACACGCGCGGCCTGCTGGCATCCGTGCCGGGCGGGCGATCGGGCGAGCGCCTGGTGGCGATTCCCGGCAGCGTGCCGCCGCTCGGCCGGTTCGGAGATGCGTGCCCGTTCGCGCCGCGATGCGCGGATCGGTTCGATCCCTGCGACAAGATTCCGCCCGACGTCGCCGCCACGAGCATCGGCCATGACGTGCGGTGTCATCTGTACGATCGCACGTCCCTGATCGAGGACCACAAGTGATGGCCGCGCCACTCGTGGACGTCCGCAATCTCGTCAAGGAATTCCACGGGCGCGGCGGGCTGTTCCGTCGAGGTCCAGCCGTTCGGGCCGTGGACGACGTGAGTTTTACGATTGCGCCGGGCGAAACATTCGGGCTGGTGGGCGAATCCGGCTCGGGCAAGACCACGACGGGGCGATGCCTGCTCAGATTGATTGAGCCCACGGCCGGGGAAATTCATTTCAAGGACATGGACGTGCGGGCGCTGTCGTCGCGCGATCTGCGGCGGGCCCGCCGCCATTTCCAGATCGTCTTTCAGGACCCGTATTCCTCGCTCAATCCCCGGATGCGCGTCGGCGCCACCGTCGAGGAACCGCTGATCATTCACAAGGCCGGATCGCGCGATGAGCGGCAGGCGCGTGTCCGGCAGCTCTTCGAGCTGGTCGGCCTGGATCCGGCGGCCACCAGCAGGTATCCGCACGAATTCAGCGGCGGCCAGCGCCAGCGGATCGGCGTGGCCCGCGCACTGGCGCTCGAGCCCTCGCTCATCGTCTGCGACGAGCCGGTGTCGGCGCTGGACGTGTCGGTGCAGGCGCAGGTGGTGAACCTGCTGCTCGATCTGCAGAAGCGGCTCGGATTGACGTACCTGTTCATCGCGCACGATCTCCGCCTGGTTCGGCAGATCTGCAGCCGCGTCGCCGTCATGTATCGGGGGCGGATCGTCGAACTGGCGCCGGCCGAACACATTTTCACGGCCGCGGCGCATCCATATACAAAGGCGCTGCTCTCCGCGATCCCGCAACTGACACCGGGCGGGCGGCTGCCGCGGATTCCGTTCGATGCAGGGAGCTTCAAGGCGCTGCCGCTGCGCGAAGTGAGCGAGGGGCATTTCGCTGGGGTTTGATGGCGCTACAAGGTAAAACCCTCTCACCGCCAGACGTACGAGTACGACACGCCCAGCGCGTTGAAATCGCCGCCCAGGCGCGTGTAGGCGCCGAAGCTGTAGGCAACGCGCAACTGGTGCTGGCGCTTGATCGGCAGCGCCAGCGTGGCGCCGACGCGTGAGTTCTTCTGCAGCTCGGATCCCGGCACGCCATTCGTGGTCGGCCGTCCGCCTCGCCAGAAGTTGGCGTCAAACGCGGCCCAGAGTCCGGGCTTGAACGCGCGGATCACGTGGCCCTGCACGGCGACAATCGGATCCTGCTCGTACAGCGCGCCATTGAAGAAGTTCGTGTTGTCTGTATAGAACAGCATCGCAAAATCGCCCTCGAACGTCCACGCGCCGGCTCGATGCGCCACGCCGATTTCGGGCTTGAATGCCCAGCGGTTGCTGCCGACGTTGATGGCCTTGGTCGAGTCGTAGGCACCCACCGGCATCACGACGACAAGGCTGGCGCCCACAATGGTCTTCTGCTTGTAGGACGCAAACTCCTGAGGCGACATGGCCCGGGCGCCGTAGAGATTCACGGCGGTCCGCACCACGATGTCTCCGAGGCCGGCGGGCGAACGCTGCCGGCGTTCGCCGAGCACCATCCCCTCGATGTGCCCGTTGCCGTATGGGAGGCCGACGCTGATGTTGGCGTAGCGGCCGGCCAAGCCGAACGATCGCGTGTAGCCAATGACGCCGGCGCCAATCGTGGCGCGCGCATTTTCAATGGGCAGCGCGGGGTCAAAGGTGACGTCGCCGTTGTTGAAGCTGGCGAGGAACGTCAGGACATTCATCCGCGTGGGCCCAGGGTTGTAGGCCGCCGGCGCCAGATCCTGCGCACAAACAGGCCGCGCGGCCCCCAGGACCAGCGCGATCGCCAGACAGCAACGAACCATGGTTCAGCTTTTTGGAGCGCTAGACCGTCGCGGCCGCCTGTTCGCGGGCCACGTCTTTCTCGACCTTCCCGTCCCGGATGTGAATCACACGGTGGGCATAGGCCGCCACGTCAGGCTCGTGCGTCACGAGGATGATTGTGTTGCCGCCCTCGTGCAGCCGCGCAAACAGGCTCATGATTTCGACGCCGGTCTTCGAGTCCAGATTGCCCGTGGGCTCGTCGGCCAGCAGGATCGACGGATTGTTCACCAGCGCGCGCGCAATCGCGACGCGCTGCCGCTGCCCGCCCGACAGCTCGTTGGGCCGATGGTTCTTGCGATCGCCGAGCTCCACCTTCTCCAGCGCCTTGTTGGCGCGCTCGCGCCGCACCTTGGCCGGCACGCCGGCATAGATCATCGGCAGCTCGACATTGTGCAGCGCGGACGCGCGCGGCAGCAGATTGAACGTCTGAAAGACGAATCCGATTTCCTCGTTCCGGATCCGCGCCAGCTCATCGTCATTCATCTGGCTCGCCTGCTTGCCGTTGAGCAGGTACGTGCCTTTCGTCGGCGTGTCGAGGCAGCCGATGAGGTTCATCAACGTGGACTTGCCGGACCCGGACGGGCCCATGATGGCCACGTACTCGCCGCGCTCAATGACGATGGACACACCGCTCAGCGCATGCACCTGCTCGGTGCCCATCTGGTAGGTCTTCCACAACTCGCGGGTTTCAATCAGGGGCATAAGCCAGTCCCTCGTCCCGAGTCCTGAGTCCCTCGTTCCCCAGACCAGGGACAAGGGACCAGGGACTCGGGACTATTCATTCTCTTCGTACTGCTCTTTGAGCTTCGCCACCACGTTCGGATCGGCCAGCGTCGTCGTGTCGCCAAGCGCCTTGCCGTCGGCGATATCTCGCAGCAACCGGCGCATGATCTTGCCCGAACGCGTCTTCGGCAGATCCGCCGCGAAGAGAATCTGGTCCGGCCGGGCCAATGCTCCGATCTTACGGACGACGTGCTCCTTGAGTTCGTCCACGAGCGCGTCGCCGGCTTTCACGCCTTCCTTCACTGTGACGAACGCGGCCACGGCCTGGCCTTTGATTTCGTGAGTTTTGCCCACGACCGCGGCTTCGGCGACCTTCGGGTGGTCAACCAGCGCACTTTCTACCTCCATGGTCCCGATCCGATGCCCCGCCACGTTCAGCACGTCGTCAACCCGGCCCAGCAGCCAGTAGTCGCCGTCCTGATCCACGCGGGCGCCGTCGCCGGTGAAGTAGACCCCGTCCTTCCAGCGGCTGAAATACTGGGAGACGAATCGCTCCGGATCGCCGTAAATTCCGCGAAGCATGCCCGGCCACGGTCTGGTGAGGGCCAGCAGCCCACCGCCTTGAGAAACCCGCTCGCCCTGGGCGTTGCGAATCTCCGCGGTGATCCCCGGAAACGGTTTGGTGGCCGAACCCGGTTTCAACGTCGTAATGCCGGGAAGAGGCGAGATCAGAATGTGGCCCGTTTCGGTCTGCCACCACGTATCAATGACCGGACAGGTCCTGTGGCCGATGTGCTCGTAGTACCACATCCACGCTTCCGGATTGATCGGCTCCCCCACCGATCCCAGCCAGCGCAAACTGCTGAGATCGCGTTTCGCCGGCCATTCGGTGCCCCACTTCATGAAGGCCCGGATCGCCGTAGGCGCCGTGTAGAACACCGTCACGCCGTAGCGTTCGATCAAGCTCCAGAAGCGATCCTTCTGTGGCCAGTCCGGCGCGCCTTCGTACATCAACACCGTGGCGCCATTGGCGAGCGGACCGTACACGACGTAGGTGTGCCCGGTCACCCATCCGATGTCCGCCGTGCACCAATACACATCTTCGTCTCGCAGATCGAAGACCCACCGTGTCGTCGCGTACGCGCCGGTGAGGTAGCCGCCGGTGGTGTGCACGATGCCCTTCGGCTTCCCCGTCGTCCCGGACGTATAGAGGATGTAGAGCATGTCCTCTGAGTCCATCGATTCCGGATCGCAGACGAGCGCGGCATCCTGCATCAGGCGGTGGTACCAATGGTCGCGCCCCTCCTGCACGTGCACGGGAATCGACTCGCCATCCTGCCGCTTGACGATGACGACGTGCTGAATCGACGGCGTGTCGCGGAGCGCCTCATCGGCCATCTGCTTCAGGGGAACGATCTGGCCGCGCCGATAGCCGCCGTCGGCCGTGACGAGAACGGTGCACTGCGCGTCGTTGATGCGATCGCGCAGCGCCTCCGCGCTGAATCCTCCAAAGACCACGCTGTGCACGGCGCCGATGCGCGCGCAGGCGAGCATGGCAATCGCCAGCTCGGGAATGAGCGGCATGTACAGCGCCACACGGTCGCCTTTCCTGACGCCGAGCGAGCGGAGCACGTTGCCGAACTGGCTGACTTGCCGGTGGAGATCGAAATACGTGAGTGTCCGGCGGTCGCCGGGCTCGCCTTCCCAGACGAGCGCCGCTTTGTTGCGACGGGCGGTGCGGACGTGCCGGTCGAGGCAATTGACGCTGACATTGAGCCGGCCGCCGACGAACCAGCGGACGTGGGGCGGCTGCCAGTCCAGGGTCTGTGTCCAGGGCTTGATCCAGTCCAGCTCGGCGGCGAACGCGGCCCAGAAAGCTTCCGGGTCGGCGGCGGCGCGCTCGTAGACGTGGGGATCGTTGATGCGCGCGCCCGCCCGCCAGGCCGGCGACGGCGGGAACACGCGGGCTTCATCGAGCAGCGCGTGGATTTCGGGGTTCGCGTCTGCCATGGCCATCGAAATCCCGTCCTACCCCTGCATCGGCGGCACCGCGGGCGGCGTCTTCTTCCGGAAGAACGCGAGCCCGAGGAGCGAGCCCAGCATGGAGAACACCGCGAACATCGGGATTGTCACGACCGCGAAGATGATCGCGATGTTCTTGCCAGTAAACCACTGGATCATCTTGTCACGCGTCTCCGGCGGGATCTGGCTGTTCTGCTCCAGCGACTGGCGGATGCTCTCCTGCATGACCGTGCCGCTCATGGCCGTCATGATCGCGGTGGCGGCGCAAAAAATCACCGCGCCGATCAGGCCGGCGATCAAGCCCGCGATGGCCGCGTCACCCGTTTCCACGGGCTCCGGTTTCGCCTGCTGAAGGAGGTATGTGACGAGCACGCCGCCGGCGACCATCCACAGGCAGCAGCAGATATTCACCACCGGCAGCGACGACAGCACGCCGATGAACAAGCCTCCGAGGATTGCCGGCTGATATTTGCCCATGGGAAGCCTCAGTGAACGAAGGGGTTCAGTCGTAGTACTCGCGACCCAGGTGTGTGATGAGCTCTTCGCCGCGCATGTAGCGGAGCGTGTTCTTCAGTTTCATCAGCTGAATGAACAGGTCATGTTCCGGGTACAGGCCGGGCGCGTGCATCGGGCTCTTGAAATAGAACGAGAGCCATTCCTGGATGCCCGACATGCCCGTGCGCTGCGCCAGATCCAGGAACAGCGCGACGTCGGCGACGATCGGCGCGGCCAGGATGCTGTCCCGGCAGAGGAAATTGATCTTCAGCTGCATGGGATAGCCGAGCCAGCCGAAGATGTCGATGTTGTCCCAGCCCTCTTTGTTGTCGCCGCGCGGCGGATAGTAGTTGATGCGGACGACGTGTGAAATGTCCTTGTAGAGATCGGGGTAGAGCTGCGGCTGGAAGATGTAGTCGAGGGCGCCCTTCTTGCTCTCTTCCTTGGTCTTGAACGATTCGGGATCGTCCAGCACTTCGCCGTCGCGGTTGCCCAGGATGTTCGTGGAGTACCAGCCGCGCACGCCGATCATGCGGGCCTTGAGCCCCGGCGCGATGATCGTCTTGATCAGCGTCTGGCCGGTCTTCATGTCGTTGCCGCAGACGGGCGATCCGGTCTTCTGCGCCAGCTCCTGCAGCGCCGGAATCTCCGCGCTCAGGTTTGGCGCCGCATTCGCGTAAGGAATGCCTTCCTTGATCGCGGCGTAGGCATAGATGAGGCTCGACGAGATCATCGGATCGTTCGCTTCAAGCCCCTTCTCGAAGGCCGCCAGCGACTTGTGGCACGGGGCCTCGGTCATGAAGATCTCCGTGCTGCCCACCCAGAGCAGGACGAGGCGATCGCATCCGTTGTCGGCCTTGAACTTGCGGATGTCGGCGATCAGCTGCTCGGCAAGATCCTTCTTGTTCCTGCCTTTCTTGACGTTCGGACCATCGAGGCGCTTGACGTACTGGCGATCGAAGACGGCTGACATCGGCTTGATGGCCGACAGTTCGCCTTTCACCTGGTCGAGTAATTTGTCCTCGAGCACGCCGGCATGTTTGGCGGATTCGTAGCAGTTGTCCTCAAAAATGTCCCAGCCGCCGAAGACCATCTGGTCGTACCGCGCCAGCGGCACGAACTCACGGATGGACGGCGACCGGCCCTCGGTGCGTTTGCCGAGCCGGATGGTGCCCATCTCGGTGAGCGACCCGATGGGCTTGGCGAGCCCCTTCCGGACCGCCAGGATTCCTGCGATTGTCGTTGTGCTGACCGCCCCGAGACCGACGAGAAGAACGCCGAGTCTGCCCTCGGCCGATCGAATGGTTGTACCCTGCGTCACGGCGCAAAACTATATCATTCGCTCATGTTTGGGTGGTTCCGGCGCGAGGCGGCGCGGCCGGGCACGGCGCTGGCGATGATTGGGGCGCGCGCCAGCGATCACGTGCTGTTCCTGGGCGCGCGCGACGCCTCCGTCGCCGCTGAAAGCGGCACGATTACGCGCCTCAACGGCCGCACCGTCGTCGTGGGCCGCGGCGAGGATGACGCAGCGCGCGCGGACCAGGCCGCCGCCAAGGCCGGCGCCATCGTCGAATTCGTGGACGCGCCATTGACGGAACTGCCATTCGCCGCGTCCACGTTCAAAATCGTGGTGATTCACAACCTGGCGATGGGATCGACAGAAACGACGTCCACGCTCGGCGAGGCCACACGAGTCCTGCAACCGGGAGGCCGCATCATCCTGATGTTCGGCGAGACGGCGCGCGGGGTGTTCGGCTCGCTCAATCCGCCGCCACCTCCGGAGAGCGATAGTGTCGTCAATCTCCTGATTCGGGCGGGCCTCGTCGCGGCGCGGAGGCTGGCGGTGTCGGAAGGCGTGACGTACTTCGAGGCGAGAAAAGCACGCGACTAGCCAGGACCGCTTGTCCCACGGGTGGCCGTGGGGCGTGGAGTAATCACACGTCTACCTGTGAGACAAGGGTCCTACCTCAGACACGTCAGGTGTCTTCCCCCATCGATCGCGATCGTTTCCCCCGTGATCCACCCGGCTCTCGGCGAAACGAGAAACGCGATCAGATCCGCGATCTCCTCGGGCTGCCCGGGGCGGCCCAGCGGGTGTGTGGACTTGGAGCGTTCCAGGAAGTCCGCGTACTTGGCGGCGTCCATGCCGCCGCGGCGATGGAGGTTCGTGATGACGACGCCCGGATTCACGGCGTTGACGCGGACGCCACTGGGCGCGAAATCGAGCGCCGCGACGCGTGTGAGCTGATCGACCGCGGCCTTGCTGACGGCATAGGAGGCGATACCGGGAAACGCGCGCAGCCCCGCGACGCTGGATACGTTCACCACGGCTCCGCGGCGCTCGATCAGCGACGCCGATGCTTCCCGGATCAACCGGAACGGCGAGCGGACGTTGACATCCATCATGGCGTCCCACCCCTCGTCTGTCGTATCCGCCACGCTGCCCGATGCAATGACGCCGGCCGCGTTGACCAACGCGTCGATCCCGCCCAGCCGTTCCACGGCTGCCGTCACGATTGCGCGCGGCCCGTCGGCGGCGGTGACGTCCGCCGCGCACGCTTCCGCGCGGGCACCGGACAGCGAGATGTCACGACAGAGCCGGTCGAGCGCCCCCTGATCCCGGCCGACCGCCAGCACGGCAAAACCATCGCGCGACAGCCGCGTCGCCACGGCATGTCCGATTCCTGATGAGGCTCCCGTGACAATCGCAATGCGTTCCATGCGCCAGAGTATAGAGTCAGAAAACTCGCGGCAGTGCGCGGCCCCCGGTTTTTGATTGTTAGTTGTCAGTTGTCAGTGGCCGGAAGCAGTCCCCTATACTCTACCCGTGCCGATTTGGATAGACGCGCTGGCCCTGGCCGTGGCCGGCAGCGTCGGCGGGCTTCTGACCGCGTCGATTCTCCTCGTTGTCAGTCAGCCCATCCGCGATCGCGTGGTGCCCTGGCTCGTTTCGTATGCCGTCGGCACGCTGCTGGGCGCCGCGTTGCTCGCGCTGACACCGCAAGCGCTCGCGTCTTTGCCGCCTCCACGGGTCTTTGGCTCGCTCCTCGCGGGCATCATGACGTTCTTCGTGCTGGAAAAACTCGTCTTGTGGCGCCACTCGCACGACGATCATGAGTGCGATGTCCATAAGTCCACCGTCACGCTCGTCATCGTGGGCGATGCCGTGCACACGTTCGTCGACGGCGTGGTCATCGCCGCCGCCGTTCTCGTGTCGTTGCCGCTGGGCCTGACCACGGCGCTCGCCGTGGCGGCCCACGAGATTCCGCAGGAGGCCGGCGACTTCGCCATCCTGCTTGCAGCCGGACACTCACGCGCGCGCGCGCTGCTGCTCAATCTCACGTCGGCCATCGGCGGCCTGCTCGGCGCCGGCGCCATGCTCCTGTTCGGCGAGCACGCGCCGCACGCGCTCCCGTACATCCTCGCCTTTGCGGCCGGCAATTTTCTGTACGTGGCGATGGCCGATCTGATCCCCACGCTGCATCGCGGCACGCTGGATCGCAACGCCGTGCGGCAGCTGGCGCTGATTGGATTCGGCGTCGCGACGATCGCGATTCTCTAATTCAGGAGGCCAACGGTGGCCGATCCATCCAACCATCTCCGGCCGCCGTCCTAACTCCCATGCGTGGCAGGGCAGCACGGGCCGCATTCTCGGGGGTCATCCTCGCCATGGCCGCGGCCGCCGGCTCGGCTCAACAGGCCACCCCTCCCCCGCCACCCACGCCGCCGGCTTCTTCGCCGCCGGCCACCAGCGGCGTCGCACCGGTGCGCACCGTGGTGCCGCGGCCCGAGGGCGCGCCGCTCGCTTCCGACAGCGCGGTCGTCGTCGGTCAGGTCGTGGACGGCCACGGCCGCGCGCTGCCGCGAGCGGTCGTTCATCTCATCGGCGAATCGATCCAGGATGCGGTCATCGCCGACGACAAAGGACGCTTTCTCTTTACGCAGATTCCTCCCGGCGAAGCCATCGTCATCGTCCAGAAGCCCGGGTACTCCGATGGCGCGTACGGGAAACGCCGCCCCGGCGGCGTCCCCTTGCCGGTGTCGCTGCATGCGGGTGAGGGCATCGCCGACATGCGGATCGAGATGTTTCGATCGGCGGCGATCACCGGACTCGTGACCGATGACAGCGGCGATCCGCTCATCGGCGTGCGCGTGGTCGCCATGCGGAGGATGTTCGACAACGGCCGCTGGCGTTATGTCCCCGCCGGCGTCGAAGAAACCGACGATCAAGGTTTCTATCGCATTTTTGATCTCGTCCCGGGCGAGTACATCGTCTCTGTTCCGGCGGCGTCATATTCCGCGCCGATGGCGGCGCTGGACATGACCGCGCACGACATCCGCATCAGCGCCGGCCTCTCGCGACTGGCCGGCACACTGCCGGGCCGCGAAGACGGCCAGCCGCTCGCCGCTGGGCAAACGATGCGCGTGACCACCGACGGCCGCGATCTCATCTGGAGCGCAGCCATCGTGCCCCCGGATGCGGACGATCAGGACATCGGATACGTGACGCAGTTCTATCCGGCAACGGAGCGGCAACTGCTCGCGCTTCCAATCGTGCTCGGTGCCGGGGAGGTCAGGTACGCCGTTGATTTTCGTATGACTCCGGTGCCCGTCTACAGCGTGTCCGGCCGCTTGACGGGCGATCCGGCAGCGGTCGCCAATCAGTTCGTCAGGCTTGTACCGGCCTTCGATTCCGATCGTACTGACGACGCCGCGGCAACAGTGACACGAGACGATGGCACTTTCTCTTTCCGGCGGGTACCGCCGGGTGACTATCGGCTTGAAGCCGGCAGCGATCCGACTGTGCAAGAGCCTGCAGATGCGTCTCCGGGCACCGCCGTCGGATTCTGGGCGCAGGCGGAAGTGAAAGTCGGCGATGCGGACGTGACCGTTCCGGACATCGAGATGCATCCGGAAGTCAGCCTGTCCGGCTTCGTCTTCGGCGAGCCGGATGCCGACGGCAAGCTGCCGGACATCAGCGCGTTGAGAATTCCCGTGACGATTACGCCAGCGGGACCCGGTCTCTCAGGTGCCCGACAGCTCACGGCCAACCACGAGTTCAATCTCCAGAATCTGATTCCCGGCCGCTACTACGTGCAGGCAGGCGCGCTGCCGGCCGGCTGGTTCGTGAAGTCAATCGAAGCGGCTGGCCAGAACGCTCTGGACGATCCGGTTGAAGTCTTCGACGGGAGCGATCCCGTGGTCGTCACGATCACGACACATGCCACCGAGATCCTCGGAACCGTTCGCGACGCGCGCGCGGTGCCGGCCGCCGGAGCCACCGTCATCATCATGCCGATCGCGCCCACCGGCGAGAGCGTCTGGACGCCGAATCGGATCAGAGAAACGCGCAGCTCGACCGCCGGCGTATTCACGGTGAAGGGCCTGCCGCCGGGACAGTATCTGGCGGTGGCGATTGACGATGCGGTGGCGGAGAACTGGCAGGACGAACGCGTCGTGGCGACGCTGCGGACCCTGGCGGTCCGGTTCGAGCTCCAGCCGGGGGAGAGCAAGTCGCTCAATCTGCGGCAGAGCGTGCTGAGGAGATGACGAAGGAAACAACGGAAACGACGGGAACGACGCGAACGACGCGAACGACGCGAACGACGGGAACTGGGAAAGCTTGGGTGCGATGGTGCGGCGCGGTCCTATTCGCGGCAACCGCAACCTTGTTCGCGCGCGATCAGGCGACCTTGCGGATCACGGTTCATGTGACGTCGTTCGAAACGGGACGCCACATTCCGAATGCGAGCGTCGAGATCACCGAGGAGGGTTCCGACGTCGTCCGAAGCAGTCGCGCGGACGCCAGAGGCGTTGTCACCTACCCGGCCCTGAAGGCCGCCCGATATCACGTGAGGGCCGGCGCGGCTGGATACCGGCCGATGTCGTTCGGCGAAGAACCCGGCCTGGGCGGCACGCTGCTGGCGGTGAACGCCGGGCGCGCGCCGATCGAACTGGAGATCGCGCTGCATCGGGGCAGCACCATCGCGGGCGTGGTGACCAACGATCTGAATGAGCCGGTCGTCGGAGCCGACGTGCGCGCCATCAACCGTCATTCACCGGTCGACAGCCGGCTCCTGGTCGCGGCGAATGCGAAGACCGATGATCGCGGCGCCTATCGCCTGATCGGTTTGGAAGCCGGGCAGTACTTCGTCAGTGCCACCGACGGGCTCAGTGTGGCGTTCGCAAACGGAACGGGCACGCCGGCCACTCCCCGTCTGATCACCGTGGGCGTTGATGCACAACGCAGTGACGTGAACATCAAGACCAGGCCCTCACCCACTGGCACCATTGCCGGATCGATTGCCGGGCCTGGCGCAGGCGCGCCGGGCATGAGTGTCATGTTGATGCAAGATGCGGCCGGGGCGGGTTTTGTCGGCGTGACGTCTGCGCGCATCGAACCTGGCGCGCGGTTCACGATCGCCGACGTGCCGGCCGGAAAGTACGTCCTGATCGCCCGCCCGGGAACGGTGCGCGCGTGGGCGCGAACTGCGGTGAGTGTCACCGCAAATGGCCAAGCGACACCGACGGTTGCCCTCCATCCTGGTGGCCGGATTTCCGGCACGGTTGTCGCGCCGTCGGGTGTCAGGGGAACGGTGGGAGTGTCACCGCTGGGCGCCGACCATCCGGAAGCGGCGTCGGCGAACAGCGGACCGGTCAGCGCCGGGAGTTTCGCGATACCAAACGTCGCGCCAGGTCGATACCGTTGGCTGCCGTCGCCGGAAATGCCGCCGATGTGGGGCGCGGACTACACGCCCTCCGTGTTCCTCAAGGATCAGGACGTCACAGATCTGCCGTTCGAAGTCGGACCAGATGCGGCGATCGAGAACGTCCGCATCGAACTCACCCGGACCGCGCGCGTGTCGGGAACCGTGCGGGACGCCTCCGGAAAGCCGACGTCCCGCGGGGCCGTCATTGTGGCGTCGACGTCGCCTCGCGACTGGACCGAGGTCTCGCGTCGCATTCGCCTGGCCCGCGCGGACACGGCCGGCTTCTACGAAATCGGCGGCCTGCCGGCCGGGTCGTACACGGTGTCCACGGTGACCGCACTTTCAGCGGGCCAACTGGGCGATCCGGCTTTTCTTAAGACGCTGGCGAAATCCCGGCAAGTGACACTGACACAAGGAGAAAGCGCCACCGTTGACTTGCGGCTGAAGTGACGCCGCCTGTCACACTAGTTTCACGCGATACGGAGGCTCGGCGGGCCGCGTAACCACGTCATACTTAGTCAGGTCTATGGGGATGACGAGATGAATATGCAGTCGAAATACGGACGGTTGGTGACCACAGTCACCGCGGCGGCGATCAGCATCGGCCTCGGCATCACCGCGATGGCACAGGCAACGACCGGCGGCCAGGGCCGCGCCGGAGGCGCGGGCGGCGCGCAGACGGGCCGTGGCGGGCAGACGCCGGTTCGCGATCCCCAGGCCCAGGGTCAGGCGGGCCAGCCGGGCCAGGCCAATCAGACGCCCGCGACGGCCGTGATCAGCGGCGTCGTCACGGTGGAAGGCGGCGGCCCGCTTCGGCGCGCGCGCGTGAATCTGACCGCACCGGAACTGCGCGGCGGACGCACGACGATGACGGGCAACCAGGGCGAATACACATTCTCAGCGTTGCCGGCGGGGCGGTACACGATTACCGTTTCCAAGCCCAGCTATATCGACACGCGATTCGGCGCGAAGAAACCGGGCCGTCCGGGGACGCCGATCCAGCTCGCCGCGGGCGGCAAGGTGGAACACGCCAATGTTGCGATTCCCAGGGGAGGCGTCATCACCGGCGTCGTCGTCGATGACAGC